>JAFZNK010000107.1 GCA_017550965.1 Thermoguttaceae bacterium | reverse complement strand
GGTACCGTAATAGTTTTTTCTTTGACTGGCCTCCAGGATTGATTGATCATAGCGATCATTGGCGAGGTAATGAAGTGTCAAGTATAAGAACTTTTAACTGTAATACTCAAACAGGGGTTCTTCTTTTTTTTCGTTATGATGGAACTTTAAAAAGTTTCTCCTATGTAAAATATGATTGCGAGGTAGAGGAATTTACTGAAAAAATAACAACGCAAACGATAATACCACAAGATTTTTTTCGTTTTTTTTACGTTAAAAGTGGCGTCGATCGTTTTCGGACTTGGGATTCAGAAGGACGACTAACGGAAGATCAAATTATTGAAACGCCAAAGTTTTACAAACTGGATCTATAAAAATAGATTTTTGCAATCCCGATAATCGACGAGATAATGATGATGAGAATGATGGACAAAAACAGAGTATTGACAATCCCTTGTATTTTTTTATCACTGTTTGTAGTCGTCTCTTTCACGTTTTCGAATGACGAAAAAACTGAAGTTGAGGGTCAAGTTTCCGAAGGTTTTCTTGCCCTTTCTGAAATCAAACTTCCCGCAGAAGGACTCGATGGACATGAAAAGACGGTTGTACAGGCTCTCAGTAATATCGTCAATATTCTAACAAAATCTAAAAATGTCGACGAGGTCCTTAACAAATGCGATCCTTACTCAGAAATTGTCTTTGGGGCTGACCCTTCCCTTCTGATTCCTGTTTTAATGAGATTTTCGGGATTAAGTTTTCGAGACAGAAGCGTTGTCGAAAAACGGAAGATTCCTTCAGAAATTCAGAAAAACAATGACGAATATATCTTGCTGTTTAACGGGAACGGTTTTATTGAGATCGTTCGACAGACCTGTTCAGAAGAAAGGAACGGGTTGTGGAAAGAAGGAGACGTCGTTTCTTTAAGAAAATTAGATTTTAGAAATAAGACGGCGATTCTTCTGGAATTCAATAACGACGGGATACTGAGTAAACTCTCGTATGAAAAATACGATTTTGATTCCGAAAAGTTTTATATGACAGTATATGCGACGCTGATAGGCGTTTCGCCAACCGTTCAAGAGTATTATCCGTCTAAGACGGTAACAAAAATCAAAACGTGGAATCGAGACGGAACTTTCAATAAAGAGGAGAATTACGAAGAAAGATGCGAATAAAGTAAACGTTACTACAACTTGCCATGCGTTATCTTTTCTCTTCCCCTCACAGCTATTTAGACTATGCCAGCGGAGCGGCGATTTCGACGAGATCGGCGCTCCGCGCTTTAGTTCGCCAAGGCGAGCAAGTCGACGTTTTATGCGGAACGTACTTCGACGACCCCCAAATGAACGAACGCGCGTTCTTTCGTCTGCTAAAAAGCATCGGTTCGCCAGTCAAAGTTACGGAACTCCGATTAAAAGACGGCGCGGAACCCTGTTCGTTTCGTTTGGTCGAGTTCGACGATTCGGGGATTAACGCCTCGTTTCTTCTTGCGGAAGATTCTTTTCGCGCGTCGAGCAAGTTCTTTCCGATGAAGTCGATTTCCAATCGGCTGTTCTTCCATTTTCTGAACAAGAAGCTCGACGCGTTGCGTCCCGACGTTTTTGCGACCTACGGGGGCGATCCTCGTCTCATTCTTTCCGCCAAACGCGCAAAAGCCAACGGCGGCGCGTCGGTTTTTCTGTTATACAATCTGGCGTACAGTAAGCGCGATTTGTTTTTGGCGTTCGACAAAGTCGTCGTTCCCTCTGAGTTTGCGAGAAGGTATTATCTCGACGCCTTGGACGTCGACTCGGTCGTCGTTCCGCCGCTGATTGAGGAGGAGACCGTCGTCGCCAAAGAGAGAACCCCGCAATATCTCACGTTTGTCAATCCGACCGTTGAAAAAGGGCTCTACTGGTTCGTCGGAATAGCGCGGACGTTGCGCGAAACGCGGCCCGATATTCCGATTCTGATCGTGGAAGGGCGGTCGCAATGGCGCGATCTCGTTCCGCGACGCGTTCGGGACGAACTGACCAACGTCGAGGTTATGCGAAACGTCGCGGAGCCTCGCGAGTTCTACGCGGTAACGAAACTGTTGATCGCGCCGTCGCTGGTCGAGGAAACTTTCGGGCGCGTCGTCGTCGAAGCGGCGATGAACGGCGTTCCCGTCGTCGCGTCGGATCGAGGGGCGCTCGCGGAACTTGTCGCTGATTCGAGCGTTAAACTTCCGATTCCCAGGCGATTTACGCCGACGGGCGGGAAGGATCCGACGCTTGAGGAACTCCGCCCCTGGCTCGACGCGATTCTCGCGCTTTGGGACGACGAGCGCCTGTCGCGGGAAATTGTCGCCGGCTTGTCCGACGGCGGATTCCCGGTTCGCGCTTCCGCGCGGAGATGAATACGCGCGTTGCGTTGTTTGCCTGCGGCTCCAATTGGCAATCAACGCGGCGCGATTCTGCCTGCGGCCCCTAATTTGCGTTTAGGCGTTGCGTTGGTTAGGTACGCCGACGTCGTTGCGTGTTAGAACGTCCGCGCGGCCTGCGGCATACGCGCGACACAGCGCGCTTCCGCCTGCGGCTCCAATTGGCAATTAACGCGTTGCGTTGTTTGTCTGCGGCTCCAATTGGCAATTAACGCGTCGTTTTGTCGTTTTCTTCTTTTTCTTTTCCCTCTTGCGTTTCTCTGATTTTCTTTCTGGCGGCGAATTCGAGGATCGCGACGAGTACGAGAATCAGCGCCGTCTGAACAAAGACCAAAATCGCCGTGCCGAGATTGACCTGATAGAGGAAGAACGCGCCGGTCGCGCAAATCGCGGTGGTGAGATAGATCGTCGCGACCGCCTGAGTTTTGGAAAGACCGAGCGCGACGAGTCGGTGCGAATAGTGGTTTTTATCGCCGACAAAAGGGCTTACGCGATTGCGCAGTCGGATTGTCACGACGCTGATCGTGTCGTAAATGGGAACCGCAAGAATGCACAGCGGCACGAAAATCGCCGTCCTGGGCGTATTGTCGCCGACAAACGTGATCGACAGAGTCGTCGTCGCCAACAGGAACCCGATAAAATACGCGCCTCCGTCCCCCATGAACATCTTCGCCGGAGGGCGGTTGAGTTTCAAAAATCCGAGAATCGCGCCAGCGAGCGTTAGCAAAAACGCGCCGAGGAAATATTGCGGCTCCCCCGAGAGCGGGTTGGGCGCGAACGCAAACGCGACGGCCGCCAGAAAAAGCGAACAGATCGTCGCGACTCCCCCCGAGAGCGCGTCCATGTTGTCGAGCATATTGAACGAGTTAATGAGCCCGACGATCCAAAAGACGCTGACGATCCACGTAATCGCGGGGCAGTCGAGGAAAAACGTTCCGCGCCATCCGGCCGCGGCGGCGGCGATCGCGACGAGAAACTCGACGCCCAGGCGCAATTGCCACGGGAGCCCTTTTCGATCGTCGATTGTCCCGAGAACGACAAGAATCGACCCTAATCCCAGCAACGTCCAGAGTTGCGCGAGTCTGTGGGCGACTCCCCCGATATGCGTGGCGACAAATTGCGGGAATTTTGCCAGCGAGATTCCCCAGATCGCTTCCGTTTCGGCGCGATAGCCTAACGCGACGAGCGTGATCGCCGCAATTGGAATTAAAACGCCCAGCCAGATTCCCAGCCCTCCGCCGGTTGGAATCGGAACTTCGTGGATTTTTCGAGCGCCCGGCTTGTCGATCAGCCCGACGCCTGGGCCGTATTTTTTCACCAGAAGGCACGTCGCCCAACTTACGATTCCAGAGACGAGAAAGAGAGCGAAGAAAATGGGGAGCGTCATTGTTTGAATCAACGCAAATTACTGGGGCGTTAAAGGACAGGCGTCCGAACAGAACGTTTCGGCGTCGGGAAAGGACGGCGCGACGGCAAACGCGACCGTTTCGCCGTAATCGATCCCCGAACGATTGTCGGACGGTTCGACGGGCTCGGAGGTTTCGGCGCGTCGAGGGGCGTTTTGCTCCTCTTTTTTCCCGATCATATTCACAAAACGGCGAAAGATCGCGAGCTTCGATTTCGGTTCGCGATCGCGCCTCACGCACGTCGGCTCGACGTTTTCGACGACGTACGACGGTTCGCAAGGCGTGGACGTTTGCCACGGCGCCGGCGTCGGAACGAGGGGCGTCGTCCAACGCCCGCGCGACCCGGCGTTCGACGTAATCAGCGGCGGCCTGGGCGCGTCGAGCCCGCGTTCGAGGCGATCGAACGCGTCGTCGGCCAATTCTCCAAATTCGACGACAAACGGCCGTTCTTCCGGCGCGACGGCGATCTCTTCGTTTGCGCCTGACTCGTCGCGCGCGGGCGTTTCGGGAACGACGCGCGGCTCTTCCGCGACCGTTTCTATTGTTTCGACGTTTTCCGATTCGTCAAGTTCCTCGGGCGCGGTTGAAATTTCCCCGTCGACGCGTTCCTCCGAATCGGCTTCCATATGTTCGCGGGAATTTGGCGCCGTTTCGGCTTTTTCATAACGCACGGCGTTGGGCTCGAACGTTATTTGTTCGTTAAACGAATAGGCGACGGGGACCGTTTCCTGCGGCGTAGACGACTGTTCTCCGTCGTAGAACGGATAGTCGACGCGGTACGCGCTCCCGTCAAAAGCGGAGGCGTCGTCGACGCCGCGAGGCGTTTCTTCGGCGAGAAAACGCTTGATGCTTTTAAGGACGGAAAGGTCGCGCGGACGGTCGAGGGGCGGTTTTTCCTCTTCGTTGGACGCGTAGACCGTCCAGCCGTCGTCGTCCGGGTCGACGTTCGTCTGAAGATATTGCGACAACGGAACGGAGGACGCGGGATCGCGTCGATTCGGTTCCGACGTCGCGGCGCTTTGAAGCGCGTCTTCCTGTTTGGGCGTCGTCGACATTGCTTTTCCGATAGGTTTTAACGATACAGTTGCGCCGAATTCGACAATAATCCGGCTTAATCGCTATTATCGGCATAATTGTCTCAAACTTGACCCCTTTTTGAAAAACGCGCGTTTTCCCGATTCGTTACGCGAGTTCGGTAGGAAACGCGATCACGTCGTCGATTTTTGTCGTCGCGAGCAAAACGCATAAGAATCGATCGACGCCGAGCGCGCATCCGGCGCAATCGGGCAGTCCGGCGTCCATCGCGGCGAGCAGGCGCGATTCTTTCGGCAGCTCGGGGGAGCCGTCGCGGCGGCGCTCTTCGCTTGTTTCCGCGATTCGTTCGCGCAGAACGGCGGCGTCGAGAAGTTCGTCGTACCCGTTGGCCAATTCGATTCCGTCGACAAAAAGCTCGAAACGGCGCGAGACGTCGCGCGTTCTTCCGGTTTGGGGATCGACGCCCGAACCGACTTTTGCAAGTTGAGACTGGGACGCGGGATAATCGAAGAGGATCGTCGCCGAATCGAACCCGAGCGTCGGCTGGACTTTTTCCGAAAAGATCAAATCGATCCAGTCGTCTTTGGTCGCGGGATTGTCCGTTGTTGCATAAGCGTCCGGGTAGGGAATTTTATTGGCGTCGGCGTATTCCCGAAGTTGATCGCAGGAACACGAATGCGGATCGAATCCGGTTTTGTCGAAGAAGACGTCGCCAAAGGGCAGTTGAACGACTTTTGTCAACTGCTCGGGACGCGGGAGATTCGCGCCGGCGAAGAATCGTTCCGCGACCGTTTCGACGAGTTCCGCGAGGAAGGCGCGGCCCGTTTCGTAATCGTCGCCTTGTCGATACCATTCGAGCATTGTGAATTCGACGTTGTGCAATTGGCCGCGATCGCCGCGCCGATACGCCGGAGCAAGTTGATAGATCGCGCTCATGCCCGACGCGACGAGGCGTTTCATGGCGAATTCGGGGGACGTCTGCAGGTAAAACGTCGTTTCGCGTTCTTTGGCGAGCTCCGGAGAGGAGAAACGCGTCGTTGAAAAATCGTCGCGTTCCTGCCAGCAACGATCGAGTTTGACGGGGATCGATTCGACAAATCGATCGACGACGACGTCGCGCGACAGGGTCGGCGTTGAGACTTCGATAAAATCGCGTTCGTCGAAGAAAGCGCGCAACAGACGATAGAGCGCCGCGCGGCGTTTGAGCGCGTCGAGGGACGCCGTCGGACGAAATAAAGTCAGCGTTGACATAGATTAACGAATAACCGCCGCATGGAAGCGGCGGTCGGTTGAAGTTCTAAAACGAAATCGCTTCGGAAAAAGCGACGTTGAAAATCATTCGAACGAGAATTCGAAAAGATCGCCTTTAAAGTTGCCGCCGACAACGTATTGCATGGCGGTTTCGGAGAACGGCCCGACGTGGTTGACGTGCAGATGGCCCGCGAGGAGCGCTTTGACGAGCTTTTGCTCTTTGAGCCATTCGAGGAATTTTGTCGTCGTCTCGTTGGAACGTTGCGATTCGCGCCGCCCTTCCGGATAGGAGTCGACGACTTCGTCGGGGGCGCCGAGAACCCAGGCGACTTTTTCCTTCTGGTCTTCAAGCATGAATTTCGTCAGTTGCGGCGTATAGAGCGGCACGTGACAAAGAGTTACAATCGGAAGTCCTTTGTCGATTTCGACTTGAAAACGGTCGATCAAATCGTCGTCGACGTAGTAGTAGACGTCGTCGAACGCGACGAAGTTGACTCCGTTGTAGACGAACGAGCAGAATTTCAAGTCGTTCGGATAATATTTCTGCACGCGTTCGAACGAGTTCATTTTATATTGTTCGTCTTCGCGCGCCTCGCCGAGATAATGACTGAACTCGTGATTGCCGGACGAGCAGAAACACGGAGAAAACGCGTCGAACGCTTCTTTGACGTATTCCAGGTTCTTGTCGCTGAGGAAGTCGATGAAATCGCCGGTGTGGAGCAGGAGCGCTTCTTTTTCTTTCGCGTATTCGACCGAGGCGTTGTGGAACGCTTCCGAACGACTGAAATATTTCGCGCGGCTTTCGGCGAGTTTGAGTTTGCGCTCGACTTCGCGCTCGTCGGCGAAGGTAACGTGCGTGTCGGAGACGTGAACGGCGGCAAACGGCCTGGTCGCGCCGACTTTCAACGTGAATCTTTCGATTTTCAGGTCTTTTTTCGCCTCGTCGGCGAGCGCCTGAGGAACGTCGAAAAGAGGGAAGGAGAACGCCGACGCGGCGCCGACTCCAAGAGCCGTTTGCAGGAAATTTCTTCGGGAGATTTGCATTGTTGGATCCTTTGTTATCTTATCGCTAAAAAATCGTTTTATACGAACAAGTCAAACGGTCGGGGCGAATCAAATTATCGTGTCGAGTCGATTGATCGGCGCGTCGAGTTTGGTCAGGCCCAGGCCGGGCAGGTCGCTGAGGAGCAACTTTCCGTTGGGCGCGGTTTTAACGCCGTCGAAAACGTCGTTGGAGATGAGCAAATTGCCGTCGAGATCGGCCCAGTCGACCATTGGCGAGAGTTGCGCGGCGGCGGAAATCGCGCACGACGACTCGGTCATGCAGCCGACCATGACTTTCATGTCGAGCGCGCGCGCCAGGTTGAGCATCTTCCACGCTTCGCGCATCCCCGTGCATTTCATGAGTTTAATGTTGATTCCGGAGAACGCGCCTTTGAGTCTGGGAATATCGGTCAGGCGCTGGAGCGATTCGTCGGCGACGACCGGCAGCGGACTGCGTTCGGTAATCCATGCGATATCGTCGAGTTTCGTCTTTTTCATCGGCTGTTCGACGAGAATGACGCCCATTTCATGGAGCCATCCGATAAATTCCGACGCGTAGACTTTGTCTTTCCAGCCCTGATTGGCGTCGACGGCGATCGGACTGTCGGAAACGGAGCGCACCGACTCGATCATTTCGCGATCGCTCTTGTCGTCGCGTCCTAATTTCACTTTGAGTATGTCGAATTTGGCGGCTTCTTTCGTTTTCTCTTTAACGACGTCGGGAGCGTCGATTCCGATCGTATAGAACGTCGACGGGGTCTTTTCTTTATTCAGCCCCCAGATTTTCCACCACGGCTGACCGATCATTTTGCCGACCAGATCGTGGAGCGCGATATCGACCGACGCTTTGGCCGCCGCGTTGTTTTCGCAAATCCCGTCGACGTAGGTCAGAATATCTTCCATTTCAAAGGGGCTTTTGAATTGCGACAAATCGACGCGTTCGAGAAACGCCATGACCGACGCGGTCGACTCGCTCAGGTACGGGGGCATGGACGCTTCGCCGTATCCGACGTAGCCGTCGCATTCGATCTCTACCTGAACCGACTGCGTCGTCGTGCGCGTAACGCCGGAGACGCCGAACGCGTGGCGGAGCGTGAGCAGATACGGCTTGAACGTCAGGTTCATCTTGCCGAGTTTATTGGAAACGGCGGGCGCGTCGTCGGCTCGCAGGAGGGACGAGGCGTCGGTCGCGCAAAACGTCGCGCCTAAAGCGGCGCCCGCGACGTTGCGAAGGAAATTTCGTCGGTTCGTCATGGAAATCTTTCTTTCTACGCTTTTGTTGGAACGGAATCGCGTCAAAAGGCTCCGCGATTTCGCCGTATGACTTTTTAGTTTTGAGTTGAGGACGATCGCCCCTGAAGAGGGTGAAAATGTTCGGTGTAAGGCGCGCCGATCATGCGAACGACTTTGATCAGCTCTCTTGCGTTATACGCGTCGTATATGGGCGAGTCGGGATCGAGACTGCTTTCGTGAACGCTCGTCGCCGAATGAACGAAGCGTCCGTCCTCTTCGTAGATCGCGACGTGCCGCCACGAATACGTTCCGTTGGATCGCTTTTGGCCGAAAATAAGCAGGTCGCCCGGCTGGAAATTCTTATAGCCTTGCGAGACGTCGACGTCGATTCCTTCGCGTCGAATCTGACTGACGTCGCGCAGAATATTGAAACCGTTGATTCGGAACGTCAGGGAGACGAGCCCGGAACAATCCATTCCTTTGCTCGTAGCTCCGCCCCAGACGTACGGAGAGCCGAGGAACCGTCGCGCGGTCGCGATCAGCGCGTCCGCCGTCAATTCGCGCGAATCGAGCCATTCGTCATATTCCATAGCGCCCTTTTGGGGAATCCAGCCGAGACGTCCGTCGGGCGTTTCCACGCGGTAGAAACCGTTTTCGACCTTTTCGTCTTTCCAGACGAGCGTACAGATCGGGGTAAGATCGGAAATCGTCGGCGCGTCAAGCGACGGTTCGGCGTAGATGAAGCCGTAGTTTTCGAGCCAGACGACTTTTTTCGCGCGGCGCCACGCCTCGAATTCTTCTTCCGTTTTAGCGGCGACGCTTCCGGACGTCGCGTAGCCCAAATAGCCGTCGTCGTTTTGAATCAGAACCCAGCCGCCCTCTTTTTTGAGAATGCGCACGGGCGTTCCCATGACCGACTGCGTTCCCCATTCGGAGGCGTGGTCCGGCTTTTTTTGGAGCTGGATCGAGGAGAAGTTGACGAGCGCGCGCCATTTGCCGTTAAGCTCGAGGTTCTCTTCGGGATAGAGCGCCGCGTCGATTTTCCAACCTGGGAAATCGGCCGCAACCTGGCGAATCGCGTCGCAAGCTTCTTTCGACGTGGTCGCGACGCGCGCCGTCTGTTTTTTGGCGTCAAGGGTCGTCTCGAACAAGTCCAGTCTCAAGTCCGGGGCGTATTTCGACTCGATCGCGTCGAGGCGCGACGTCAACGCTTGCGCGCTTTCGTCGGCGCGAACGAAGGCGGAAACAAGGAAAAAAGCCGTCAACGCCAACGACGTCGAAAAAAGAGTTGCGTGTTTCATGTTCTTGCGTTTGTCGATTTGGGATCAAATGCGTTCGGACAAAAAGGTCCGTTGAGGCGTTCGTCGGTAAAACCGCCTATCAATGATACTGGACGAATCGCGTGAAATCAAGGGTCGGGGGAGGTTTCGACGGTTTTTTTTCCAACGGAGAACCGCGCGGCGCGGAGAACGGGTCGAACGACGTTCAGGTATGTCGCCGATTGGCCGACGTTGCGACAGAAGTCTGTGGTTCCTTTTATTTTCAAGTTTTTTTCGCGGCGATTCACAAAACGTTTTGCGTTTATGTTATATTATAGGCGTCGCCGTCGCGGCGTCGTTTTAAAAGAGAATAAGAACCGCCGATTCCTGTTGGAGAGAACATGTTTTCACGATTGCGTCGATATTTCGCGTTTGGTTTTACGCTGGCTCTGGCGGCGCTGTTGACGTCTCCGTGTCGCTCGGACGAACGCAATTGGTCTTTTAATTCGGAGATTTTCAACAATCGACTTACGGCCGACTGGCTTATGCAGGACGAGCCGGACGCCGCGCTTCGCGGCGCGTATTTCACTCCCGGCGCCAACGTCGACGCTCAGCGCGAATTGATCGCGCGCGTGTTGGCTCAATTGGACGACGGGGGCGAATTTGACGCGGAATACGGCGCCGACGCTCTTCCTTACGCGACCGCGCGCGGTTCCGAAGGTCGGTTTTCGCCGGACGAGAATTTCGATCCGACAAGCGCGGGCGTCGAGGTTCTGAACGAGCGGTTCGCGGCGCTCGTCGACGCGAAAGAGCCGACCGATTCTCCCAAGTGGCGCGAACTCTACCGTTCGGCGTGTCTGATTCGTCGCGCGCGTCGCCTGGCGAGCGCCGTCGAATACGCTCCGAAGATCGTCTATACGAAGCATTACGTCATCGGCGGCAGCCACTACGCGTACACCGAAGACGTGACGGACGAGGCGAAGCGCGACTTCAGTTGCAACCGTCAGCCCGGCGGTCAGCTTTGCCTGGCGACGTTCGAACCGGACGGAACAATCAAAAACGAGGTTCTTATCGCTACGGCCCAGGGAACGATTCGCGATCCGGACGTCTCCTGGGACGGAAAGAAGATTCTGTTTTCCATGCGCGACCACTACGAGACGGACGATTTCCATATCTACGAATACGACGTGGAGAAGGGAACGACGCGCCAAATTACGTACGGACTTGGCGTCGCCGACATTGAGCCGATCTATCTTCCAAACGGGGATATTTTATTTGGATCGACGCGTTGCGGTCAAATCACCGACTGCTGGTGGACGGAAGTCTCCAACTTCTACACGTGCGATATTCAGGGCCGGTTCATGCGCCGCGTTTCGGTCGATCAGGTGACGGTCAACTATCCGAAACTTCTCGACGACGGGCGAATCGTCTATACGCGTTGGGATTACAACGACCGAGGCCAAATCTATCCTCAGCCGCTCTTCCAAATGAACGCGGACGGGACGGGCCAGACGGAGTTCTACGGGAACAACTCGTATTTTCCGACGACGATTCTTCACGCGCGAGGAATACCGGGGAGCGACCAGGTCGTGGCGATCGCTTCCGGACATCATACCAATCAGGACGGCAAATTAATCCTAATCGATCGAAGCAAAGGGACGCAGGAGAATACCGGGGCGACGCTGATCGCGCCCGTTCGCGAAACGCCCGCCGATAAAATCGATCAATACGGCCAGGTCGGCGAACTGTTCCAGTATCCCTATCCTCTTGACGATTCGACCCTTTTATGCGCGTATATCCCCGAAGGAGGAGCGTGGAGCTATCAAATTCCCTTCGGACTCTACTGGTTCGATTTCGACGGCGCTCGCGAGCTGTTGGCGTACGACCCCGAGATCAGTTGCGGTCAGCCGATTGTGTTGGCCGAGCGCGAAAAGCCGACGACGCGTCCGAGTCAGGTCGATCTAACCAAAGACACGGGCGAATATTACGTTCAAGACGTATACGAAGGGCCGGGGCTTGAAGGAATCGAGCGCGGAACGATTAAGGCTCTGCGCGTGGTCAATATCGAGTTCCGAGGCGCGGGGATTCGCTCCAACGGGAACAGCGGACCCGCCGGGGGCGCGATGATTTGCACGCCGATCGCGGTCGGGGGCGGAACGTGGGACGTCAAACATGTTTTAGGAGTCGTTCCAGTCGAAGAGGACGGCTCGGCGTATTTTGAAGTTCCCGCGCTCACGCCCGTGTATTTCCAACTGCTCGATAAAAACGGCGACGTCGTGCAGACGATGCGCAGCTGGTCGACGCTTCAGCCGGGCGAGACGTTCGGTTGCGTCGGGTGTCACGAGCCTAAGGGCAGCGTGATCGAAAACGCGGCTTCCGCCGACGGCTCGACGTCGATCGCGCTCAAAAAAGGCGTCGCGAAACTGACGCCGGAGCTTCGTCCGGGCGCGGGTCGGTTCCACGACGCGGGGTTCAGCTTTACGCGCGATATTCAGCCGATACTCGATCATCATTGCGTTCGCTGTCATACGGGCGGAACCGACGACGGTAAGAAAGCTCCGTTCAGTTTGCTCGGCAATCTGGACGTAACGCAAAAAGGGACGGAAATTTGCGAGAAGTCGGGCCGAACGTTCAGCGAATCGTACCTGAACCTTTCGAACTATGGCGTCAACGCGGGCTCCCGCGCGCGCTGGATCAACATCCAGGAAGGCCCCGCCATGCTCCCGCCGTACAAAGAAGGCGCGGCGACAAGCCCCGTGATTAAGTTGTTCCGCGACAAAGACGGAAACGTCGGCGGTCAGGACGAGAATCATAAGGACGTCCGTATCGACAAAGACTCGCTTCGTCTCCTTGCGATGTGGATGGATCTTCTCGTGCCGTATTGCGGCGATTACACCGAAGAAAACAACTGGACGCCCGAAGAAAACGCGCACTACGTCTATTACCTGACCAAACGCGCGAATTCCGAACGCATCGTCGCGCAAAACGTCGGCATGCTCGTTCAGGCGCAAAAGACGGGCGTTATTCCCGATTTCGACAAATTCCAGCAGCTGACGTTCGGCGGTCTCGACGATCGCAAGGCGTTTTTCGAGAGCTATCCGAACCGTCATATTCCGTCGGTCGCGCGTCGCGAAGGGAATTTGAACGTCTATCGAAACGTCGCGTTGAATCCCGGCGATATTCAGGGCGACGCTTATACGCTCCTGAACTATCCGCACGCGACGTCCAACAGCGAGTACGCGTATTTGGACGAATTCGCCGCGAAAAACGCGATCGACGGCAAGAAGGAGAACAAAGGACACGGCCCGAAGTTCCCGTCGTGGGGCCCGAATTTGCGAACCGACCTGTGGCTGAACGTCGATTTCGGCTGCGAAGTCGAGATCGACAAGGCGGTGATCTACGTTCGCGCCGATTTCCCGCACGACGACGTCTGGAAGAGCGCGACGCTCGAATTTTCCGACGGGTCGCGCGAAAAAATCGAGCTCAAAGCGACGGCGGAACCGCAGACGTTCGAGTTTAAGAAGCGGCGCGTTACGAGCGTCAAATTGACCGACCTTGAAGCGTCGTTCCCGCTCAAATGGAGCGGAATTACCGAAATCGAGTACTGGGGAACGACGGTCGAATGATTGGGCGCGATCGCGCCGGCGTTTTTTTCCGCGCTTTTGGCGCGCACGCCTAGCAAAAAAAGCGCGAAGCCGTATAATTACTCGAGAGGGACTTTGTCAACCCGTCGTCGATTGACGCAACGCGCGGCGCCGGGTCGTTTCCCGCCCCTGAAATTTTGGACGCGACGCGCTTTTGCCGCGTCGTTGAGAAGACGCGACGGAACGCGAAACAAAACGCTACCGAAGCGCATCGTTTCGCGAACGTTATATAAAAAGCTTCCTGTCACGAAAGCGAGCCCGACTATGTCGAAATTTGCCTTGCTCATATGCGTCGACGATCCGTCGATAGACGGCGGCGGTTCCAGTTACGCGGACGCGTTGGCGTTTAGCCGAGCATTGAAAAGGTATTGGAGTTTTAACGACTCGGAAATCGTCGTGTTGTCGTCTCGCGGCAGGGGAGAATTATACGCGACGCGCGCGAACGTCGAAAAGCAATTTGAGACGGCGCGCGGCGTGGAGAAACTCGATTCGTTGATCGTCGGTTTTTGGGGTCGGGGCGTGATCGCGCCGCAAGACAATAAGCGCCGATTCTGCCTGGCGAATTTCGACGCGTCGGACGTGCGCGGCACGACGGTTTCTCTCGGTTCGCTCGTGAGCGCGACGCTTCGTCTGCGCGCGAAGGATTCCTGCTTCATCTGCGACTGCCGCCCGACGGGTCTTGACGGAGGCGTTTTAAACGCCGACGATCAGGATTGCAAGACGCTTTTGAACTACGCGCGACGAACGGAGCCCGGCTATAAATTCGCGGCGTTGACCGCGTGTTCGGCGGGCGAGCGCCCAATCGATCTGGTCGAAGGGCAAAAAGGGCTGTTCACCGTCAAATTGATCGAAGGAATTTTCGATTCCGCCAAGCGTTATCAGGGATCGTTCGACTCCGTCGCCGGCTACGCTGTTCAACACACCAAACGCGCGGCGCAGGAGTCGGAATCTCAGCAATTTCCTTATTTTGCCAACGCGGGGGACGGCGACGTTCGCTTCGCCCTGACGCGCGGCGTTCGTCTGGACGAAGAGTTCGACGCGTACGCGCAGGAGGCTTCCGTGCCCGTCGCGCCGGCTCCCAAAGAACGGGAAGAACTCGACGAAGTTTCCGACGTCGTCGAGTCGGAAGTCGACGACGGGAACGTCGTTCGATCCAAAGAAAAAATCTGGCTTCCGTTGGCGTTCGGAGTTATTTTTGGAGCCGCCGCGTTCGCCGTTCTCGCGTACGGTATTTTCCGTTTGTTCTCTCGCAATTAAAATTCGCGCCCCTGGCTGCTCTGCCGGGGCGAGCGGCTTTGGGTTCCTCTAACTCCCCGGCTTATTGGGTTAGGGGAGCGTTATGAGTCTTCCGCGTTTATCGGTTCGTTTTGCGTCGGCGTTTCTTTTGGCGTGCGCGCCTTTCTCGTTTCTGCGCGCCGGAGAAGTCGTTCGCGTCGATTCTATTCCGTCTTTCGACTGGGTCCTTGAAAACGACTCCGAACAGGCGTCGTCTTCTCCGCAATATTTCCCAATGAGTTATCGCGGAGACGGAGAAACCTGGTACGAGTCGACGTTTTTCGCCGGCGACGAAACGTGGCTTCGCGTCGGACGCGACTGGCAGCATCCGGGCGAACGCTCGGCGACGGTTCGCGCTTTTATCGCGCCTCGCGCGGGCGACGTCGTCGTTCAGGGGCGCGCGGCTAAAGCGCACGTCGACGCGAACACCGACGGCGTCGACGTCGAGATTCGGCTCAACGACAAGACGCTCCTTGCGGACTACGTCGAAGGGGGCGACCCCAAAGGGGTTATGTTCTTCGTAAGGACGCGCGTCGAACAGGGCGACGTCGTTCGGTTCGTCGTTTCCCGACACAACGTTATTTCCTGCGACACGACGCGATTCGATCCGACGATCGCGTATCAGGACGGCGAAGGCGAGACTTATGTCGCGTCGGCGGGATTTGACGCGCGCGATTCCGAAGAGGGCAAATTATGGTCGTACGAGAGCGTTCCGGACCGTCTGGCTTACGACCGTCCTCTTCCCGAGAATTACGCGAAAGATTTCGGCGCGACGATTCAATACGAATGGCTGCGCGAAGACGGCGTTCGCCCGAAAAACTCCGGAGCCTATCTTCCCAACGCGTTGAAGCATTTGAAGTTGGCGCGTCTTTTGCTCGACGATCTGTTCGATTCGCTCGACGACGAAACCGCGTCGGAACTGGACGCGGCGCTGACGAAACTGGAAACTGCGGAAACGGCCGACTTTACGGCGGTCGACGCGGAGAAATATTACGCCGCCGTTCGCGGTCTTAAACGCAAGATCGTTTTTTCAAACGAATTATATCGCGAAGCGCCGCTCCTTTTTGTTAAACAGGCCCCGACCGGCTACAACCACCTGGTCATGCAGTATTTTGGGTGGCGCGCGCAAAAAGGGGGCGGAATCTTCGTGTTGGACAAGCCCGGCGAGTCGCTGGACTGCCGCGACATATTCGACGGCAAGTTGGCGCAGGGGAGCGTTTTGGAGCCGCGCCTTTCGTACGACGCCAAAAAGATCGTCTTTTCGTGGGTCGATCTTTCGGAGAACAAGACTTACGATCCGTATCAGGTATTCTTTACGGATCCCGACGACGGCTTCTATCACGTCTGGTCGGCGAACGTCGACGGAACCGATCTCAAACAACTGACGAACGGTTCGTTTGACGACATTACCCCGACGTTTTTGCCCGACGGCAAAATCGCGTTTTCGTCGACGCGTCGGCGCGGTTACGCGCGTTGTTTCTGGTGGGGATTCGGCAAGCGCTGGCACGTCTACACGCTTCACGCGATGGACGCGGACGGCTCGAATATCAAAACGCTTTCGTGGCACGACACGAACGAATGGTTCCCGGAAGTCGCTCACGACGGCAGGATCGTTTACGCGCGCTGGGATTACATCGATCGCGACGCGGTGACGCACCAGAATCTCTGGTCGACGCGTCCGGACGGCACGAACCCCGCCGCGCTGTGGGGCAACGCGACGCCAAGTCCGCACTGTTCGTTCCAGGTCCGCGCGATTCCTAACAGCGGCAAATACGTCTTCACGGCGTCCGCGCACCACTCGAACACCGGCGGCTCGATCGTCGTCGTCGATCCGTCCGTCGCGTCCGACGGACAGGAGGCGTTGACGAGAATCACGCCGAACGTCAAATTCCCCGAGGCCGAATCGCTCGATTTGCCCGAGTATTATTCGTCCCCTTATCCGTTGTCGGAAAAGTACTTCTACGTCTCCTATTCGCCCAAGCCGGTCCATTGGGAATGGAATCCGCCGCAAGACGCCGACGCGCTGGGAATCTATACGCTCGACGTCTTTGGCAATCGCGAGCTTGTGTTCCGCGACCCCGACATTTGCGCCGTGTGCGCGACGCCCCTTATGGAGCGCGAGGTCCCGCCGGTATGGTCGAGCCAGCTGCCCGAAAACGCGCCGGACGAAGGATATATGTCGGTCGTCGACGTCTACAAAGGGCTTGGCGACAAGGTCGAACGCGGGTCGATTAAAGAGATACGAGTCGTTCAGCTCTTCCCGAAAACGACGCGCGACGCGGACAATCCGCCGATCGGCAAAGCTCGCGAAGAAAACGGCCGCGCTATTCTCGGAACCGCGCCCGTCGAAGAAGACGGCAGCGCGTATTTCCGCGTCCCCGCGCGAACGCCGTTCTATTTGCAGGCGATCGACCGGGACGGAAACGCTTATCAGACGATGCGTTCGCTCACGTACATGCAGCCGGGCGAAAAGATTTCGTGCGTCGGCTGTCACGAGCGGCGCGACGGAGCGGACGCGTCCGGGCTGGAAGCGTATTCCGCCGACGCGTCGCATACGCTCGCGGCCAAACGCGAGCCGTCGACGCTTGATCCGGGCGCGTTTGGAGGCAGACCGTTCGCGTATCCGCACGATATTCAGCCGATTCTCGACGCGAAATGCGTCTCGTGCCACAACGAGACTCAAGCGGACGGCGGACTCGATCTCACGGGCGTAATCGAAGGCGAGGCGTCCGAAGCGTTTACGCGCTCGTATATGACGCTCATGAACGATCGCGATTTTTACGGCGAGGGAACGAATCCCAAAAACGCGGCGGAAGCGCTTGTTCCGCGATTTGGCGGTCGCAATCAGATCCAGGTTACCGAGCCGGGCGGCATGTACGGAGCGCTGGGAAGTCGTTTGATGAAACTTCTGCGCGAGGGACACGAAGACGTCGAATTGACCGACGAAGAGCTTCGCGCGTTCGCGACGTGGATCGATTTGAACGGTATCTTTTACGGCGTCGACAACGAAGAGGGACAGAAACTCATTCGAGAAGGAAAACTGGCCGCTATGCCGGAAATTCAATAACGACAGAGATTTTGCGTAAACAAATTCGATTGGCAACGGGGAATAATTTATGAAAACGGTTATTATAGGCGGAGTCGCGGCGGGCGCGAGCGCGGCGGCGAGGCTTCGTCGACTTGACGAAAATATGGAGATCGTCCTGTTGGAGAAGGGCGAGTTCATTTCTTACGCCAACTGCGGCTTGCCTTATCATTTGGGCGGCGTTATTCCCGAGCGCGAGAATTTGCTCGTGATGACGAACGAGAAGTTTCGCGCGTGGATGAACGTCGACGTTCGAACGAACAGCGAAGCGATCGCGATTAATCGCGCCGAGAAAACCGTTCTCGTTCGAAACGGCGAACGCGAATACGCGGTGCGTTACGACACGCTCGTGTTGGCGCCGGGCGCGGTTCCGACGGCGCCGAAAACGCCCGGCGACGACGATCCGCGCGTCATGAAACTTTGGACGATCGCGGACATGGACCGCGTTTTGACTAAGTTGAACGCGGGCGCGAAACGCGCCGTTATCGTCGGCGCGGGGTTCGTCGGTCTTGAAGCGGCGGAGAATTTGCGCGAGCGCGGACTGGACGTTACGATCGTTCAGCGCAGCGATCACGTCCTTCCGACCGTCGATTCGGAAACGGCGGTTCCGCTGGCCGCCGAACTCGCTTCTCAGGGAATCGCGCTTCAGTTCGGACGCGTCGTTTCGTCGTATCATGCCGAAGGAGACGCGTTTTTTGTCGACCTGGACAACGGCGAGAAACTGCCGGCGGATTTCGTCGTCGTTTCGGTCGGCGTGCGTCCGAATTCCAAGTTGGCGCAAGACGCGGGGCTCGAATGCGGCGATCGCGGCCATATTGTCGTGAACGAATATTTGCAGACGTCCGACCCCGATATTTACGCGGCGGGGGACGCCGTCGAAGTTCTCGACCCGATTTTTGGCGGCAAGACGGCGATTCCTCTTGCGGGGCCGGCTAATAAACAGGGCCGGATCGTCGCGGACAATATCGCCGGACGTTCGAGTCGATATTCCGGCTCGTTGGGAACGAGCGTCGTTAAAGTCGGCGCGTTGACGGCCGCGAGCGTCGGCCTGACCGAAAAACGCCTGATCGCGTTAAAGAAGTCTTATAAAAAGATTTATATTCATCCGTCGTCGAACGCGTCGTATTATCCCGGCGCGACGCGGCTCGATTTGAAATTGATTTTTGGCGACGACGGAACGATTTACGGCGCGCAAATTGTCGGAAGAAAGGGCGTCGACAAAAGAATCGACACGATCGCGCAGGCGATGAGAAGCGGAAAGAAAGCGCCGGAACTGGGCGAGTTGGAGCTTGCCTACGCGCCCCCGTACAGTTCGGCGAAAGATCCCGTCAACTTCGCGGGGTTCGTCGCCGAAGACGTCTTGTCGGGGCTAACCGACGTCGTCTATCCCGACGCGATCCCCGAAAACGCGGACGTCCTTGACGTTAGAGAATCGGTCGAACACGAATTGGGCGCGATTCCCGGCGCGCTGAATATTCCTCTCGGTCAACTTCGCGCGCGTCTGAGCGAGCTCGACAAGAGCAAGTTGATCGTCTGTCATTGTCAGGTCGGGTTGCGAGGGTATCTCGCCGAACGTATTCTAAAGCAAAACGGGTTTCGCGCCGCCAATCTCTCCGGCGGCTGGCTCACCTGGAAAGCGTTTCATCCGGATCCTCCTAAAGTCAAACGTGTCGCCATGATCGATCAAACAAACGCGCCTGTTGAGAAAATCGTTTCGAATCAAACCGCCGCGCCAAAGAAGACGCTGGACGTTCGCGCGCTTCCGTGTCCCGGCCCGATCGTTAAGATTAAGAGCGAAATGAACGCGCTCCAAAACGGCGAATCGATTCGTCTTATGGCGGCCCCGACGTTTGAAAACGACTTGTTCCACTGGGCGCAGACAAGCGGAAATTCCGTCGTCAATTTGGAGCGCAAGCCCGACTGGATCGAGGCGGACGTCGTCAAAGGCTCGCCCGCGCCGACGGCGGAGCGGAGCGCCGGTTCCGGCGAACAGTCGGCGGCGATCATTGTGTTCAGCAACGACTTTGACAAAGCGACAGCGGCGATGATTCTCGCGAACGGGTTGGCGGCGTCGGGCGTTAACGTCGGGATGTTCTTCACGTTTTGGGGGCTTTCGATTTTGCGAAAAGACGCGGTCGTCGCGCGAAAACGCTCGTTTATGGCTAAGATGTTCGCTAAAATGCTGCCTCGGGGCGCCAATAAGCTGAGTCTCTCGAAGATGAATATGTTCGGGCTCGGAACGCAGATGATGAAACAGGTTATGGCTAAGCAGAACGTCCTGACGCTCCCGGAACTCATTCAGTCGGCGCGCGACGCGGGCGTGAAATTCATCGCCTGCGACATGGCCATGGGCGTCATGGGCATGACCAAAGAAGATCTGATCGACGTCGACGAAATCGCCGGCGTCGCCGCCTTCGCGGAACTGGCCAGAAACAGCAATAACACGCTGTTTATCTAGCGCGGCCGTTCGACGTGAAAACGAAAGTGGAAATTCTTGAATATTTGGGAATAACAGGGAAATGACGCGCGTCAATATCGGTAGAGAAACCGAGCGAATCGAGTATAAAAAGAGTACCGGCGAGTTGAAAGAGGGCGTTGTTTCCATTGTCGCTATGCTTAATAAACATGGCGGAGGCGAGTTGTATTTTGGCGTCAAAAACAACGGCGACGTCATTGGGCAGGAAATCGCCGATTCCACTTTGCGAGACGTCAGTCAGGCGGTCGCCAATCATATTAAACCGGTGATTTATCCCGAGATTACGGCGAGAAAGTACGGCGATCTTGAGGTCGTTTACGTTCGATTTGAAGGGAATCGCGCGCCCTATCTGGCATATAATATTCCCCGAATTCGCGTTGCCGACGAAGACAAAGTCATGGATCAGGAAACATATGACGAAGCGCTTCGCAAACGCGGCGACAGCCTTAACGCGTGGGAGTTGCAGACGTCGGAATACACAATCGACGACGTCGTGGACGCCGATTTCAGGAGATATTTGAGAAAGGCTAAAGAAATCGGACGTATCGAGTTCGAATCGGACGAACCCTCCGTTGTTCTTGAAAAACTTGAGCTGTTGGCGAAGGACGGAAGACGTCTCTTGAACGCGGGCGCCGTGTTGTTCTGCAGTTCTTCGATGAACGACGTTCAAATGGCGAAGTTCGCGACGAACGTTAAGACGACGTTTACCGATATACGCCGGGAAGACAGAGGAACAATCTTCGGTCTTTGCAGAACTTGCGAACAGTACATAATTGACGCAATGGACTGGAAGGCGGAGATTGTCGGATTAAAAAGAGTGGAAACGCCCGAGATTCCCCTCGAAGCGATCAGAGAAGCTATCGTCAATTCGTACGGTCATCGGTTATATAACAATAATCAGTGCAACGAAATCGACGTCTTTAAGGATCGTATTGAAATTCATACGACGGGCGGTTTTCCGCAGGGACATTCGCCGGAAGAGTTTCTGGACGGAAAAAAGAAGGCCGTTCGCAGAAATAAGTTGATCACGCGAGTCTTGTATTTTTCCAAAGATATGGAGACTTTTGCCACCGGATTAAAGCGAATTAAAGACCTTTGCGACGAGGCCGGATGCAAAGTAGAATTTCGAGCCGAAAAGGACGATTTTGTCGTTGCGTTTTACAGAAATTTACGAGAGAATTGGAATTCTGACGGAAATGAAGTTAAACTCAGCGATAACAAGACTAATCGCGGCGTGAATGGCGGTAATCGTGGCGGTAATCGTGGCGGTAATCATGGCGGTAATCATGGCGGTAATCGTGACGCTAATCGTGGCGGTAATCGTGACGCTAATCATGACGCTAATAAACCGAATAGCTCCCTCTTTGAAATTGATTCCAAACTGACGAAACGGGTAATCAAGGTTCTTCAAAAGAAACCTAAAATAACGCAGTCTGAATTGGCCTCTTTATTAGACGTCTCGATTCGAACCGTGCAAAGAACAATTGCGGCTTTGAAAGAAGACGGGCGAATCGAACGAGTCGGCGGCACAAGAGGAGAATGGGCCGTCAAGAAGAAGTCCTGATCTGGAGACGTCGCTCAGACGACGTTTTGTCAGGTAAAAAACGCAAAACCGCCGATTCGTTTTTGGTTTTCCAAACGGGTCGGCGGTTTTCTCGCGTTGTCGCGTGCGACGTCGAATAATCTACGATTCGCGCGCTACGTTTTTATGTTTCCCAGGTCGAGATCCGGGGACGATAACTCCTTGGCTCCCAGTCTACAACGACTTTTTGAGATTCTCGATAATATCCTGGCAGGAAATAATCTTTTCGACGAGGTCGTTGGGGACGAACCAGTATTGATTGGTCGATTCGAACCCGACGCAGGAGTCTTCCAGGCACGCTTTGCGCAAGCGTTTTGCGAGTTCGATTTCGCTCTGGACAATTGGGATCATTTCCGCGGCGAGTTCTTTGACGCGCGCTTCTTTTTCGGCGTCGGCGCCGTTTTCAAGTTCTTTGAGGAGCGCGTTGCGTTCGTCGCGGAGTAAAATGAATCGCGTCTGATTGGCGACGCTGAGGAAATTCACGCCCGCGACTTCGGCGTAGCGCGCCAGGTTCTGCGCGTCGACGCGTTTGGCGTCGGGCGAGAATTTCAACGCTTCGTTTAGTTTCGCCGCGCCCTCTAAGAAGCCTTGTCCGCATTTCTGCATCTGATCGGCGAAGACAGGGCCGGGGTAGGGGCCGCTCCACGCGCCAAGGTCGTCGTAGGGTATGCCGACCATCGTCGCGGGCATATGCGTGGCTTGTTCGCGCAAGAGATTCGCGGGCCCGATTTGCGTCGGCGCGCAGTACATGACGCTTCCGCCGTAGGGGAACTCTTCAAAAGCGTCGGAGATCTCTTTCCAGCCTTCTCGCGCAAGGGCCGCGCCGCGTTCGCCGTAGTAATCTTTGGCGAGTCGATACAACACGCCGTCGACCGTCGCGTCGGGATCGGTCGCGAACGCGTGAACGACTTCCAGGTTGATCGTCGGGTAGCCGCCAAGGGACCAGCCGGCCATGACGCCGTCGACTCCGGCGCGCGAAAGATTGAACGCGTGTCGCGCGACCAGTTCAAGCGCGGGAATCGACGGAATCGACGCGATTTCCCAAGTGGAGTTAAATTGGCACTTGGCGATCGTTTTGAGCCCCGCCTTTTTCGCCGCCGCCCAATGCGCGGTCGCGCGAGGACCGGGCCCGACGACGGAAATCGAGTATTCGCCGACCGTCGCCGGAACGCCGCCGCGATTAATTGGAATCGACCATTCGCTAACCGACTGCAACCAAACGTTTTTCGGCAGTCGTTCGACAATGTCGGTCGCGATCGCGTGGCCGCGCCAGCCCCAGTCCCAAACGATCACTTTGGCGTCGGGGGCCGCGCGATGAACGCCTTCTTCCATCGCGGCGTTAAGATCGACGATCAAGTCGACGTCGCTATGTTGCGAGCAACGCGGACAAGCGCCAAAGCGGCCGTGCGAGACGCAGGTCGTGAGGTTTTCCGAGCCGGTGATCGTAAAGATTCCGCCCAGGCCGGGGACGTCGTTAAAGAGGTATTCGAGCGAATCGACCAGCCATTTTCTGACTTTGGGCGCGGACGCGCACATCGCGCAATACGCGCCTTCCGCGACGCCTTTTTCGTCCGGATGATTCTCAAAGAACGATTCGCGCATGGAGCGCGGCTCGTTCATGTAGAGGTAGACGTCGATACCGTATTTCTTTCCGCGATTGACCAAATCGCGAAGGTTCGCGCGTCGAATTTCCGACTTCTCGCCGAATTCGGGGAAATCTTCGGTTCCCGGCGTCAAATCGCGCAGGAGCGAGTGGAGCCAGACGCCGTTGACGCCGCGCGCGTGAAGTTTTTCAAAGAGTTTGTCGGGGTAGAGCAGGGAGCTGTCCTGAAGGAGCGGATCGCCAAAGACGGCGAAGTACGAATGCAGGTAGCAGATCTCAAATTGCGAGGGAGACGCGGTTTCCGCGCTTTCGACGCCTTGTTCCGCCGCGTCGGCGTCGTCGTCAAATTCTTTGAGAAAAGCGAAACGGTCGACGCCGGACAATTCGAGCTCGTCTCCTAACGCCTCGCGCGTATTTTGCGCGATTTTGCGCATTTGCGCGAACTCTTCTTCCGTCGGCCTGGCGTAGATCAACGGCTCGCAGAACGGCTTGGCGCCAAGTTTGACCGACAGGAAGTCGTCTTCACGAAGTTTTTCCGCAAATTCTTCGGGTTCGAATCGCAGGAGCGTCAGGAGTTGTTCGAAGGGGAGCAACGACCAGTTTCTTCGGACGATCGTGATATAGGAACGCGCCGGATCCCACGACGGGGCCTGATATTCGGGAAGACCCGTCGCCCGCGCGATCTCCCGGAGTTCGTCGGGCGTCGCTTCGACCGTTTCCGCCATGCGCTCGATTTCCGTCAGGTTCCAGTTGCGCCAAACGAACGCGGCGAGTCGGCTGGGAAAGTGAGGAATCGGCTCGGCCGGCGTCGCGCTTGTCGCCGGAAGGACCGACAGGTCCTTCGCTTCCTGAGCGCGCGCGGCAAAAGACAGACACAGACACGCCGCGACCGCCGCGACGATTAAAGTTCTTCTAAGATTTGGCATGGAAACAATCTCTTCGCGAAAAAAGGTGAAGAAAAACAAAAAACGCGCGATCGGCGTTGCGTCCGACCGCGCGCTTGTCTATTGCGTTACGCTGGCGACCTCCGGATTTAGAAGTCTCCCCCGAAGGGATCTTCGTCGTCGGAAGCATCCGCGCCGAACGGATCGTCGTCTTCGTCCGCGCCGGCGTTGGAACCGGCGGCGTCGTCGGTTTCGTCGCCAAACGGATCGTCGTCTTCGTCCGCGCCGGCGTTGGAACCGGCGGCGTCGTTTTCGTCGGCGAACGGATCGTCGTCGGGATCGACGGTTTCGGTCTTTTCTTCTTCCTCAACGACGGCGACGGGACGTTTCTGTTCGACTTGCGGCGCGTTCTTCGCCGATTCGGACATAATCTTTCCGAAGATATCCTGGCAGGATTCGCGGTGTTTGATCGGCTGCGCGGCGTTGATTTCATGGAAGCATTGAACGACGCCGTTCTTGGAGACGACGTAGATACGGTCGTTGTCGCGATTGAAGACTTTGTATTCGACCTGGCCGACGTTCAGGATTTTGTCGCGTTCGCCGTTCGTGCGATTGATCGAGACGATTCGCCCGATGTTGTCGACGACGTACAGACGGTTGTTGGACGCGGCGATCGTCTGAACGACGTTTTTGGCGCTCCAGTTTTCCACGCCCGTCGTGACGTCGACGCTGTAAAGATCGCCGGATTCGGTCGGAACGTAGGCGCTCTTGCCAAAGGCGGAGATACGGCTGGAAACGCCGGTTTGCGTCAGGTAGGTCCAGCGGAGTTCGCCGGTCGCGTCGTTAAGCGCGTAAACGTGGCCCGATTCCGAGCCGACGATGAACATGCCGCCCTGACGGTTTTCCGGACTGAGCGCCATGTTTTGAACGCTCAGATCTTCGGGCATGAAGAACGGAGAAGCTTCGACGTCGTCGCGCGGAATGAGCGCCTTGTTGCCGATACGCGATTCGTTGACGTAGGAGAAGTTCGGACGAACCTGGAATTTGACGTACAGTTTGAACGGATTGTCGGCGGAACTGCGAACCATCTTGCCGAAGACGAGCCAGCCTTTGTCAGTCGTCCAGCCGATATAGTCGTTCGCGTACGTTTGCGTGCCGACGATCGGAGCGACCATCGAAACGCCGAACGAAGAACAAGGATAGGGACGTCGGTCGTCGAGGCTCTTAATCGAATAGGATGCGCTAGCGACTTTGTTGCGGTAATCCTGGAATTTCTTCGCCCAGTAGTCGCTCGCTTTGCCAAGCCCCGTCGACTGATCGCTCATGGTGTTGATCGTCATGTCGAGCCTGTCGGACTCCTGCTCTTCCGGCTGGATCGGATAGGCGAGGACGCGTTCGGAGAAGCACGGAACGTAGATTTCGCGTTCGCTCATCACCGGAGGCGCGGACGGATTGCCGTAAACGCGCGTTTCCTGAAGTTTCTTGCCGCTGAAACGGTCGTAAACGAGCAGGTTCGTGCCGCAAATCGCCGCGACCAGCTTGCTGTTGACCGCGGGCTGGAGCAACAAGCCTTCGCCGGCGTTGACGGACCACAGCGACGCGCCCGTCTCGCCGTCAAACGCCTGGAGCTTGCCGCCGTCAGTGGTGATAAACAAGGTTCCGTCCTGGAACGTCGCGCTCGAAACCCATTCGCGTCCCTGGACCAAAGTCGTTTGCGCAAACCAGGCGCGGGTCAGCCCGGCGGCGTTGGCGTCCGCCTCGGGGACGAGTTTACCCGGCGCGTCCGCAAAGGCCGACGCGCAGAACGCGGAGATACATAGGAGGGCAAAACTAACGAAATGTCGTCTCATTCGGAAAAACCTCGTTTAAATATGCTTGGACGCCGAACGCCGGGATCTGCGTAGCTTTTGGAAATCGGCGCGCCCCGCGTATTTTCTTAAATCTAAGCTTGCGGCGTCGATCTTGCCGGTCGGCGTCGCGTCGGGGCGCGGCCTTGCGACGTCGCTTGCCGCCTCGGCGCGCGACGACCGAAAGACTCGGACCCTATCCTTATATCATAATATCAAAGCGCCTAAATTGGAACTGTTCGCGCGCATTTTTTTTAGTTTTTTTTTCGCCCTTGAGTAATTGAGAGGATTCTAACGGTTGAGACGGTTTGTCCGGATAGAACTTTTTCAAGTTTGAAAGAGTCGAATTGTTTTCGCGTAAATTTCTCTTTACCGAAAAACGGCTAAACCCGCCGATTGTTTTCCGCGCCGATTCGGCGATTCACGCTATAAACCGCACAAACGAACGCAACGGTAGTATCGGAAAAAAAGCGCCGGATAAGTTTTTATTTGAATTGCGAAAAACGTAGGACGATTCCTTTAAGGCGTTTCCCAGACGGGCGCTTTGGCAAGTCATTTGCAGGATTTGATAACGGATAAACGACCTTATGTATTCCAATCCCACCGGCGACGAAAATCTGTTCAACTTTCCTCTGACCAAGTCTGCGTTTGATCCTAACGAGATTCCTTTTGTCGGGAGCCTGCCCGAATCGCTCCGCGTCTTTCGGGAAGCGCTTGGATACGAGCTTCGTTTTGTTCGCGCGGGGTCTTCGGAACTTGCGTCTCCGCGCGGCGACCTCGCCCAGGTGCGCGCGACGTTTCCCGTGGAAATCGAAAAGAGCAAAGTTTGCGGTTTTTTAGTTCTCGAACGCGCCGCGGACGTTCTTCCCCAGGTCGATTGGGACGCCGCGTGTCGGCTCGCCTCGTCTTTAGCCTCGAATTTGTCGGAAAATTACCGCTGGCGGTTCGCTACCGAAGCTTGCGAAGGGGAGCTGGCGGCCGCGGCGATCAAATATATTCGGCCGAGTTCCTGTCTGCGTTCTTCGTTCTCCATTCGTCTTCGCGACGTTTTGCGCGTCGGGGCGTCCGCGCTTGGCGATTTTGACGCCGCCGCTCTTTATCTTCTCGACGACGCGACGACGAGCCTTTCGCCGCGCGTTCTGTGGGGGTTGCCCGACGAACGTTTTCTGGAAGCGCCGCGTCCGCTCCGAACCGCGAGGGCGGAAGTGGAAGCGCTGTTGGGAAACGCCGTCGTCGTCAACGAAGACTGTTTGGCCGAGGCGTGGAACGTCCCCGAGGACTTTGTCTGTTCGATTTGCGTTCCGGTAATGTCGGACACGACGATTTTAGGGGTTGTGTGGTATTTTTCGAATAAGCGGAAGCACGTGGGGATCAGAGAGCTCGAAACGCTCAATATGGTTTCCGGAAGAATCGTCGACGTTCTGGAAAAAGAGGCTCTTGTTCAACGCGGCATGAAAATCGTTCGCGACAATGAAAAAGAGCCGATCGACGAAAAGTATCTGTCGGACTGTTCCGACGAAAAACTCAACGAACTTATCGATTCTATTCTTTCAAACGCGAAATTGTAGCGGTCGGCGCCTGGAGCGTCGTTTTACGTTCTTCTCTTCAATTTCAGCCGAAACATATCGGACGCGGAGAAGGCCCGGCGGGCTTCTTCGCGTTTCGTCGTTTCCGGGGCGGACGCGCTCTAAAAATATGGGAAAAAATCGCCGTCCCCCCTTGTTGGCGAGAATAATTCGATTATACTAGCGTCTCGTATAACCGACCTGGCGAAAACTCCCTCGACTCCGTCGACGGGCTCAAACACAGCGATCCGTTTGACGCCCGATTTCGGGAAGGGCCGGGCGCCTAATAGCGTTCGCTCGCAAAGTAGGCGTATATAAACAACAAATCATAGAATTTTTGGTAGAGAGATGTCCAAACCTCCGGCATTTAAAAAGAATCGTATCAATCGTAAACGTTCGAAGACGAAGGTCCACAGCAAGAAACGCGATCCGTTGCTCATCGACGGCAAGCGCCCGCGCCCGATGTTCGTCGACTACAAAGACGTCGAGCTTCTCAAGAAGCTCACCAGCCGTCAAGGCAAAATCATTAGCCGTCGTAAGACCGGTTGTTCCGCCGTCAGCCAGCACGCTGTCGCCGCGGCGGTCAAACGCGCTCGTTTCATGGCTTTGATGCCGTACGTCGGCGACTGAGCCGATTAAATTGGCGTAAGCGCGTCGCCCGGCGGTTCATCGTTTTGGCGACGCGACGCAAGCGCTGTTGGTATTGCAGGTTTTGCGCATTATCGCGTTTCGTAACGACGCGTTAAGACGCAAAACCTTTGTTGTTTTATCGCCGGAAAATTTTCGGCTTCTTTTGAGCTTTTGTCGGGTCGTCGCGCGGACGGCGTCAGCGCGGCGTTTTCGACGAGTCTTTACGGGCTGCGATGGAACCTAAAACTGAACTTGAACAAGTCAAAACCGTTCAAAACGAACATGAAGCCAGTCATAAGGCGGACGTCCTGATTGAGGCGATGAAGTGGATTCGCGAGCATCGCGGCAAGATCACCGTCGTCAAACTGGGCGGGAGTCTTATGGAAGACGAAAACGCGATGACGCACCTCATCACCGATCTGGTCTTCATGGAGACGGTCGGCATGAAGCCCGTGGTCGTTCACGGGGGAGGGCCGGCGATCAGTCAGGCGATGACCAAAGCGGGCGTCGCTCCGCGATTCGTTCAGGGGCGCCGTTACACCGACGAAGCGACGCTTGGCGTCGTGCGCGAAGTTCTCGCGAAGCAGATCTCGGGCAAACTCGTTAGCGATATCGAGTTCTTCCAGGGCTCGGCGAAGGCTCTTTCGGACGCCTACGACTCCAACGTGCTCTACGGTCAGAAGACGACGATCAAAGACGATTCCGGCGAAGAAGTCGACCTGGGCTGGGTCGGGGAAGTGACGCGCGTCGACGTCGAGAAGATTCTCGACTGCTGCAATCGCGGAATCATTCCGATCATTCCCTCGTACACGCTCGTCGACGACGGCGGCCGACAAGGCCTGAACGTCAACGCCGACGTCGCCGCGACGCAGGTCGCCAAAGAGCTCCACGCCAATAAGCTGATCTTCGTGAGCGAAGTCAACGGCGTGCGCACCGATCCCAACGATCCCGAGTCGATGATCAGCTCCCTCACCGCCGAAGAAGCGCGCAAAATGCTTTCGTCCGGCGCGATCGTCGGAGGCATGATTCCGAAAATCCAGTCTTGTTTGAAGATGATCGAACGCGGCGTGGAAAAAGTCCACATTATCAACGGAAGACTCCGACACTCCATCCTTCTGGAAATCTTTACGAGCCAGGGCGTCGGAACCGAAATCGTCGACAAACGTCCCTAAAGCCAAAGTCGCTTTTCGTTTGTCTTTTAGTTCGAACATATTACCGTCCGTCCAACAGGAACGTCGCCAGGCGACGCTGAAATAAAATGGCCAGAAGTTCGCAAGAGATTATTTCGCTTTTCGACCAGTACGTTATTCCGAATTACACGCGTTATCCCGTTGCGCTCGTGCGCGGCGAAGGCCCGTTTATTTGGGACGCGGAAGGCGAACGTTATATCGACTTCTTCCCCGGCTGGGGGTGCAACATGTTTGGGCATTGTCCCAAGCCGGTCGTGAAAGCGCTGCAGGAACAGGTCGAGCGCCTGATTCACGTGCCCAACAGCTGGCACACGGAAGAGCAGGGGGTTTGGGCGCAGATGTTGTCGGAACGCAGTTTCGGCGGCAAGGCGTTCTTCTGCAACTCCGGCGCGGAAGCGAACGAAGCGGCGATTAAGCTGACGCGTTTGCACACCCCGAAAGGCAAATACAAGATCATTACGTTCTACAACTCGTTCCACGGGCGGACGATGGCGACCGTAACCGCGACGGCTCAGCAGAAATACCACGACGGGCTCGAACCGCTCCTGCCCGGCTTCGTCTATTGCAACTACAACGACCTTGCGGGCGTGGAAGCGGCGATCGACGAGGAAACCGCGGGTATTATGCTCGAACCGATCCAGGGAGAAGGGGGCGTCAATATTCCGTCGCTCGAATTCCTCCAGGGGCTTCGCGCGCTTTGCGACAAACACGGCCTGGTTTTAATCTTCGACGAAGTTCAGGCGGGCTGCGGTCGAACCGGCGAATGGTTCGCGTATCAGCATTTCAACGTCGTTCCGGACGTCATGACGTTGGCCAAGACGATCTGCAGCGGAGTCGCCGCGGGCGCGATGCTGTGCAAACAGGAGTTTGCGCCGAGTTTGCGCAAGGGAATGCACGCGTCGACGTTCGGGGGCAATCCGATCGCCGCCGCCGCCGGTATCGCGACGATTAAGATGGTCGAAGAAGAGGGATTGCTCGAACGCGCGAAAGAAATTGAAAAGCGCGCCAAAGAACGCATGACGAAATGGAAGGACGAAATGGATATAATCCAGGAAGTTCGCGGCGTCGGCGCGATGATCGGGCTCGAACTCAAAATCGAAGGATCGTGTTTCGTTCAACGTTGTATGGAAGAACGTCTGCTCATTAACTGTACGCACGGCAAAGTCATTCGTTTGTTGCCTGCGGTCAACACTCCGTTCGAGGTCTTTGACGAAGGTCTGGATATCCTCGAAGCCGCTTTAAAGAAGGGAGCGTGATCGATGAAACCTTTGCGCCACTTATTAACCCTCGCCGACGTCGACGTCGAAGAATTAAAAACGATCTTAAGTCTCGCCGAAGAGATCAAAGCCGATTTCTTCAAGGGCGTTCGTCCCAAGCGTCTCGACGGCAAAGTGCTCGGTTTGATTTTTGAAAAAATGTCGCTGCGCACGCGCGTGAGTTTCGAGGCGGGCATGACTCACCTTGGCGGCGGCTCGATGCTTCTTGAAGAACAGCATATCGGGCTTGGCAAACGCGAGTCGATTCCCGACGTGTCGCGCGTTCTGAGTTCGATGGTCGACTGCATCAGCTTCCGCGCGAAGAAACACGAAACGGTTCAGGAATTCGCGAAGTATTCGTCGGTTCCCGTGATCAACGCGCTTACCGACAAAGCGCATCCGTGTCAGGCGCTTGCCGACATGCTCACGATCAAGGAGGAATTCGGTTCGTTCGACGACGTTACGATCACGTGGGTCGGCGATTCGAACAACGTCGCCGCGAGCCTGATCGAAGCGTGCGCGATGCTCGGCTGCAAAATCGTCGTTTCTTCGCCGAAAGGGTATCAATTCACGTCCGAGGAGATCGAAGCGTTCACCGCTCAGCGTCAGCCCGGCTTCGAGTTGGTCCTGATCGAAGATCCTCGCGAAGCGGTTCGCGGATCGCGCGCGATTTACACCGACGTTTGGGTCAGCATGGGGCAGGAGAGCGAAGAGAAGGAGCGCCTGGCCGTGTTCAAGCCGTATCAGGTCAACGCCGAGCTCATGAGCCTGGCGCGCAAAGACGCGATTTTCCTGCACTGCCTGCCGGCGCGACGCGGTCTGGAAGTTACCGACGAGGTGATCGATTCCGCGCAAAGCCGCGTCGTCGAAGAGGCGGCCAATCGTATGCACGCCCAAAAGGGTCTGCTCGTCTGGCTGCTTGAAGATTGATTTTACTAACTGAAAGTCGACAATAATTTTACTTATTGGTCGTTTGCGTAACAGCGCGATAAAGAGGTCGTTATGTTTATTTCTCTTGACTGGATTTCTGATTTCGTCGACATTTCGGACGTCGATCCGAAGGACGTCGCGGACAAGCTGACGATGGCGACGGCGGAAGTCGAAGGCGTGTCTACAATTACGCGTTACGTCGACGGCGTTTTGGTCGGCGAGATCGTCTCCGCCGAGCCGTTTGAAACGCCCGACGGCAAGACGCGAACGCTGTGCAAAGTCAATTGCGGCGACAAGACGTTCCAGACGGTGTGCGGCGCGAAAAACGCGCGCGTCGGCCTGAAAGCGCCCTTCGCGCCCGCCGGAGTCGCGCTTGGCGAGAAGAAAATCGAGAAGTCGGAAGTCTACGGACATGCGAGTGAAGGTATTTTGTGCAGCGCCGCCGAACTCGGCATGAGCTCCTGGCACGAGATTCTGTTCGAATGCCCCGCCGACACGAAAGTCGGCGCGCCGTTTTCCGACTACGTCCCTTCGACCGACGTCCTTATTGAAATCGACAACAAGAGCCTGACGCACCGACCCGACCTCTGGGGCCACTACGGATTCGCGCGCGAACTCGCGGCGGTTTTTCATCGCGAACTCAAGCCGTATCCGCGCCATAACGTCGACCAATATAAGGATTTGCCAGCGTTTCCCGTGGCGATCGAAGACGAAAACTGCGTGTGTTATTCGGGAATCGCCTTTAGTATCGAGGCGAATTCGACGCGCGTTCCTTCGCCGATTAAGATGCAGCGCCGTCTTCACGCGCTGGGGCAGAAGACGATCGATCTTCTCGTCGACCTGACGAACTACGTCAGTCTGGAACTCGGTCAGCCGACGCACGCGTTCGACGCGGATCTCGTGTCGAATATTCGCGTCGCGCCGATGGGCAAAGAGGGCGTCTTCCAGACGCTCGACGGCGTCGAACGCAAAATGATCCCCGAAGACATGATGATTTGCGACGGGGACAAGCCGGTCGCGATCGCGGGCGTCATGGGCGGTCTGGAAACGGAAATCACCGAGAAGACGACGCGCGTCATGCTCGAGTCCGCGAACTTCCGCGCCGAGCGTATTCGCAAGACGTCCGGCCGACTCAACCTTCGCACCGACGCGTCGCAACGTTACGAAAAGACGCAGCCGCCGGCAAACGTCAAGGTCGGGACCGAACGCATTTTGAACTTGCTCGAAGAGTCGGGCGTTCCGTTTAAGGTCGAGACGCGTTATTCGCTCGCGGGCGATTTGCAGGACGAGACGCGCTACATCGAACTCGCGCCGGGGCGCATGAACGCTCTGGTCGGCGTCGATTTCCCGCAGGAAAAGACGCTCGAAATTTTGCGCTCGATTCAATTTGAAGCCGACTTCCTGCCGGACGGAACCCTTCGCGTGGGCGTTCCGTCGTTCCGAAGTAAAAAAGATATTTCGATCGAAGAAGATATCGTCGAAGAAGTTACGCGTATTTTCGGATTCGACAACATCGAGCCGGTCCTTCCGGTCGCGCCGTTGAAGCCGTTGTTCGTCGAAGAATATATCAAGTTGGAACATCGCGCGCGACGCATGCTCGCGGCCGGGTACGGGTTCCTGGAAGTCCATAATTACGGGTGGTTTAACGACAACTGGCTCGCCAAACTCGGATTCGAGCCGGGCGAAACGCTCCAGCTGCTCAATCCCGTCGCGCCTTACGAATCGAAGATGCGCACGACGCTCGTTCCGAATTTGCTTGCGCTCGTGGCGAAGAACCGTCCGTTCCGCGATTCGTTCCGCATGTTCGAACTCGGGCACGTCTACTTCCTCAAAGGCGCGGTCGACGATCAGCGCAAGCCGGTCGACAGCGCGGAAAAGTGCCGCGAAGAACGCCGTCTTGCGGGCGTAAGTTTCGTACAGTCGGGCGTTTCCCTCGAAGACCATTATCTGGAAATCAAAGCGGCGCTCGAAGACGTCGGCAAAGTCTTCACGCAGTCGAACGACGAATTGAAATTTGTCGCGACCAAAGAAGACAAGACGCCGTGGCAAAAAGTCGATTATTCGGTCGAGATTTACAGCGGCGACGTCAAAATCGGCGCGTTGGGCGTTCTCGACAAGCAGACGCTCGCGGTCGTGTCGCCCGAAGGAGGGCAGGTCGTTTGGTTTGAAATCGAGCTCGACAAGTTCTCCGGCTCGATCTACCCGACGTATCGCTTTGCGGAGCCGTCGAAATTCCCCGGCTCGTGGCAGGATTTCTCGCTGGTCTGGCCGCTTGAATCCGGATACGAAGGGCTGTCGGCGAAACTCGACGAATTCGCGCACCCGCTTATTCTTAAGCGTTCGTTCTTAACTTCTTACAAAGGCAAGGGAATGGACAAGGGCATGGGCAGCTATTCGTTCCGATATGAAATCGGCGCCTCCGACCACACCCTTTCCGGCGCGGAAATTGAAGATTTCCACCAAAAATTCCTCGACTTCCTCAAAGCGAACGAAATTTCGCTGCGCTGAGAACGCGGGCGACGTTAAACGACGTCGATTGAAAAGCAAACGCGCGAACGTTTTTCATTGTCGAAAGACGTTCGCGCGTTTTCTATTAGGGTCGGCGACGCGATAATTTTGGAGAATCAACCCGCTTGCGGCGCGGCTGGTTACTGGCGCGGATACGAGAGGGCGCGTTCGACGCGTTCGATCGCTTCGTTGACGGAGATCGGCGCGCCGGCGGCGTCGAGAGTTTCGTTGGTTTCGATCCAGGCGTCGACTTTTTTCTGCGCGGAAAGAACGGCGCTGTGTTTTCTGCCGCCGAAGAAATTTCCGATTTCCGCGAGCGCGGCGCGCGTGTGTTTTCTGGCGATCCACATGGCGACGGCTCTGGGGTCGGCGCATTTTTTCGCGCGCGAAGACGATTTGAGCGCGTTCGACTCCAGTCCGAAGACTTCCTGAACGACGCGTTCGACGTCGTCTAATCGGACGCTACGGAGATTCGACGCGGCAAGGTCGGCGAGCGCTTCGCGCGCCAATTCCAGATTGATCGGCATGCCGGTCGTCAGCTGAGTCGCCAAAAGACGGTTGAGCGCTCCGGACAGCTGGCGCGCGTGCGTGGCGAATCGCGAGACGACGTATCGGCACACGTCGTCGCCGACGATCATGTTTCTTTCGATCGCCATCTGGCGCAGGATCAGCGCGAGCGTTTCGCGTTCCGGGTTCTTAATGGGGCAAACGACCCCGCTTTCGATACGCGTCGTGAGTTCGCCGCGCAGTTTCGTGAGTTCGTTGAGCGGCTTGTTGGCGGAAAAGACGATTTGAACGCCCGCCGAACGCAGGAAATCCAGAACGTTGAGGAGTTCCGTCTGCGTCGACGTCTTGCCTTCGAGGAAATGAACGTCGTCGAGCGCGAAGAGCGAAATGTTCCTGAATCGGTCGCGAAACGTTCCGCCGCCGCGAAGACTGTGAATGAACGCGGACGTGAATTGTTCGGACGTCATGTAGAGGGGCGGTCTCGCGCCGGGCATGCGCGAGTACGCGTCGCAAATTCCCTCGAGAAGATGCGTCTTGCCGACGCTGGTCGGACCGTGAACGAACACCGGGTTCATCGCGCCGGGCTGCGTGATCGCGACGTCCAGAACGCGGCGCGCAAATCGGTTCGAAAAGCCTTCGATAAACGTGTTTAACGAGGCGAAACGCACGACGCCGACTTCCGCGCGGACGCGCGCCGGCTCTCTGGGCCGCGCGACGACGTTGAATCCGCGCGAGTCGCGCGAGACTTCCTCTTCCTCGTCGTCCTCGACGGATGGGAAAAGCGCGCGTTGTTCGACGTTCGCCGGCTTGCGGTTCGTCGAGCCTTTGGGCCTGCCGCGACGGCGCGGCTCCTGCTGGGAATAGGAGAAAGGCCGCGGGGCCGGACCGCCCGAGATCGCGTCGACGCGAGGTTGAACGAGCGTTTCGGCGTCGCTCGCGTCGAAATCGCCGACCGCCCACGCGGCGCGTTCCGATTCGGACAGGTCGACGCCGACGGGATTGGCGTAACGCGGGTTGGCAAGCGCGTTTTGAGCGTTCAAATCCTGCCGTCGTTGCTCCGTCTGATAGACGTCGATAAACGATCGCGGCGCCAGATTGGGAGAGGCGGGCGCCGGGAGCGCGTCGACGGGTTCCGGACGGACGCTTGCCGACTCGCGTTCCGGGGCGGGGTTTTTCCTCGGACGCCCGCGTTTGCGCTTGGGGGGCGCCTGGACGGGCGCGGCGTACGGCGCGGAGGAAGACCAGTCGAGAACGCGTCGATCGTTCGAGAGAACGTCGAATTCCGTCGACGGAAGGTCGAAGAGAGAGTCCTGAACGGGCGCGGTTTGGACGGGGGCGCTTGCCAGAGCGGGTTCCGGAACGGGATTCTTCCTCGGACGTCCGCGCTTGCGCTTGGGAGGGGCGGAAGGCGCGGGGTCGACGGGAGCGGCCGGAGCCGATTGGCGCGCGGCGTTTTCAACAGAGGAAGAGACGAGCTGAGCCGAAGGGTCAAGAGAGAATAAATCGGCGGGAGACGCGGCGGGACGAGGCGACGTCGGAACGTACGCTCCCTCCGACCCTTTGAGCGAGATTTTTACATTAATCTCGGTCGCAAAGAGCTCCCGCCCGATCTGTTCGAATATATGAACGTATCCGGAATTCACGATCCAGTCGACCATAAAAGGGGTGTCGACCTCAACGGAGAGCTCCGAGCCCTCAAAGGCGAAACGAACGCCCGTGGCGAACCAGTACTGGTGTCTTTTCTCGCCGATACGTTCTCGCAACGCCTCTTGAAACAGAATTCCAAGATCCGTTTGACGTCTTCTGACCATTTAGTCCGTCAATCCTTAATGGATGAATGATCCGCGACGACTGCGTGGATTATTTGTATAAAAGACGTCGCTATTTTTTTGCGTAAAAATCCAACGCCTCGACAATCCGCGCTCAACCGTCTTTGAACGTTTGAGCGGAACGGCGTCGCGATAATTATAACAAAAGCACCGATTATTCCAATAGCAGCGGCTTTGCCTGTTTTTTTAATTTTTCTAACTTTTTTAAAAATAAAGGTTAGATTGATTTTATCGCGCCGTTTCGCTTTTTGCGTTCAGCTTCTTCTCATTCTACTGGTCGTAGCGCGTTTGTCAAACGACGCTAACGACCCCCCGAACGATTTGAAAGGGTTTCTAATCCATACAATCGACATAATCCCTACCGATTAATGGACTCTTGTGGAAAAGCTTGCCTTTTTTACTCAAGTGATACAAAATAAAGACAAGTTTTCAACGATGAATTTGGCTCTAAAAGAGCCGGAAATCATGGAAACGCCGTTTGGGAATTTCACGATTTCCGGCGCGAAATACGACTTACGGCTCCCGCCGCGTTACGGGAGCATTCTCGGGCAAATGTAATACCCTTTGGGGGAAGAGATTGCGTCGAGGACTTTGTCGAGCGGCTCGCGCTTCGCCTTAATGGAGACGAGCGAGTCGAACAGTCCTTTTTCTTCCTCGTAGCGAACGACCTGAACGTTCTTTGGAGAAAGCCCGGCGCTTTTAATCGCTTCGTCGATCGCGTCGTCCAGGAAGCCGATTTCGTCGATCAAACGCAGGTCTTTGGCGTCTTGCGCGGAATAAATACGCCCGTCCGCCAACGCGCGGAGTTCCGCTTCGCGTTGAGCTTTGACGTCGAGCTGCGCGTCCGCCGGAGTCTCCCGCTTGTTTTCTTCCTGAGCGGCGAGCGTTTCCGCCGCGCCTTCTTCGGCCTGATCCGACTCCGCGGCGCGCGTTTCTTCGTCGTTCGCCAATTCTTCGTCGGCGTTTGCGACAGGCTCGTCCTCGGCCGTTTCGTCGATCGTTTTTACTTTGACGCCCGCGAGCCGCTCGTGCCTGGGTTCGTTCGTCGTCGAGCCTTCTTCGCCGCGATAATACGCGCGTCCTTCTTTAACGACCTCGAGGAACTGTTCGTAACTCTCGTCGACGCTTTTTTGCCAAATCGCGGTTTCTTCCGGGGTGGGTTCTTTCATAAAGTCGCCCATTCCCTTCATCGCGCCGCTGGTGATCGCGTTGGAGCGAACGCCGAGCTTCTTGCACAGTTCCGCCGCGTTGTACATCGAGATAATCACCCCGATCGAACCGGTTACCGTCGAGCGTTCCGCGAAGATTTTGTCGCCGACGGTGGAAATGTAGTAGCCGCCGCTCGCGGCCATGTCGCCCATGCTGACGATAACGGGGATTTCGCGTTCCGCTTTGAGTTTTTTCAGAAGATGGAGGTAATAATCGCTGCCCGAAATCGTTCCGCCCGGCGAATTGACGCGCAACACGACCGCGCGAACGCGTTTGTCGTCGCGAATCGTGTCGATCGCTTCGGGAACGAACCCCGTCTCGTCCGTTTCGATAACGCCTTCGATCGGAAGGATCACGATTTTGCCTTCGCTCGAGTCGCTTCCCTGGATCGTCGTCTCCGCAAGGGACGATTTTTCGGCGCCGACGGAGCCGAGCGAACCGGCCAGCAGCCCGACCGCTCCGACGAAAATCATGAAGCACAGGAAGCAAAAGAGCGTGACGCCGACGACCGTTACGGCGACGTCTTTAAGGACGATCTGCCAGAATCGGGGGGGCTGGGGACGAAAAGGAGGTCGAACCGGCGCGGGACGCTCCGCGTCGGAAGGAACGTTGGGATCGTTGTAAGTCATATTCGTAGTTGAAGTTCTGTCGTAACGTTAAGAGAAGAAACGCTCCGCCGAAGACGACTCGAATAAGCCGTCTTCGCGGAGCGACCGCTCGTTACTGGTTCGTCAAAAAAATCAGTCTCGGGAAATCTCGAAGCCTTTGCGCTGTTCGCGAGCCCAGAAGGACGCGGCCTGATCGTCGCCGACGATCTTTTCGGCGTTGACGTCCCACTTGACTTCGCGGTTCAAACGCGCGGCGATTCCGCACAGGTGGCAGCAGTTCATCGCCTGAACGTGCGACCAGACGTCGGAGACCGGCTTGCCTCCTTCGCGGATGCAGCGGATGAAGTTCTCCTTGTGCCCCTCGAACGGCTTGCCGTTGTAGAGGGCGTTGAAGTCGTCTTGCGAGAACGCGTCGGGCTTGAGTTCTTCAATGACCTTGCCTTTGCAGCGTCCGCGGCTGACGTGCATGCGCCCTTCGGTCCCTTCGAAGAGAATGCCGTTGCCGTCGGGCGAGCCGCTCACGACGTGCATTTCGCAGCCGTTGGTGAGCTTCAGCACGATATCGAATTCGTGGCTCGTGTTGTAGCGGTTGTCGACCGTCGGATACCCGTCTTTGAACGGGACGGGGTGCTTGGCGTTCGTTCCGTCGACGCTGGTCGGGCCGGTTCCGAATTTGTCGAGCCCCATCGCCCAGAGGGCGCAGTCGATGTGGTGAGCGCCCCAGTCGGTGAATTTTCCGCCGGAGTATTCGTACCACCATCGGAATTCGTAGTGGCAGCGCGTGTGGCCGAAGCGGTTGTCGTTGTTGTTCGTGTTGAGGAAGTCGCCTTCGCCGAGGAAGTCGGTATAAGGAGCCTGACCGAGGTACATGTTCCAGTCGAAATTCGCGGGCGGATCCATTTTCGGAATGTCTTTGTCGCACGTGGGGGAGCCGCCGATATCGCAGACGACTTTCTTAATGTCGCCGAGCATGCCCGCGCGAACGATCAACGTCGCGAGCGCGAACTCGTTGTGTTGCGAGCGCTGCTGCGTGCCGACCTGGAACGTCTTGCCGTATTTTTCGACCGCTTTGCGGATGATCTGATTTTCTTCGAGCGTGAGCGTCAACGGCTTCTGGCAGAAGACGTGCTTGCCCGCCTGGAGCGCTTCGACGGCGATCTTGACGTGCCAGTGGTCCGGGGTAATGACCGTAACGACGTCGATATCGTCGCGTTCGAGAACGCGGCGGTAGTCTTTGTACGCGTCGGGCTGAATCGTCTGGCCTTTGTCGTCCTTCTTGCCGATTCCGGAACGGATCGTGCGCCCGAGCCCGTAGTCTTCGTCAAGGTCGCAAATCGCGACGATATCGCAAAGCCCGTTGAAGCCGTGCGCGTCGCCCCGACCCATGCTGCCGACGCCGATACAGCCCATGCGGAGCCGATCGCTGGGGGCCTGCGCCCAAACGGGCTTGGCGACTTGCGTCGTTGGGAATACGGTAGCCGCGGCGGCGAGCGCGGACGATTTCATAAAATCGCGCCTGTTGAGCCTGGTCGTCATATTGTTTTTCCTTTGCTAGTTGCGGAGGGATGAAAGGTCTTTTCAACGTCGGCGGTTCAGGCGTCGACGCGCTTGAACTTACGAGTTGAAATTTTGTAATATTTGGAGATATAGGAAAAATCTGCCATGCTGGATTATACCGAAAATTCGATACTTTCGTCAATACTTTTTTGCGTTTTGTAGGATTGTTGAGGAAAATAATGTATTTGAGTTTCCGTTTGTAGCGGTCGTGCCAATTTTTCTGTTGACGCTAATTTGACGCGCCGTTGGAGTCGCGGCGGAAACGTCTCCTGAAAAAACGAAAAATTTGGAAACCTCCCCTTGATTAAGAAGAGTTTCAAAGTACAATACCGCTTTGACGTTTTATGCGTTTTATGGGCGATTCTGTCGGCGCGTCGCTTTTGGGAGCGTCGAAGAATCGGTTTCATATCGGAATAAAGCGAGTTTTTCGCGCGCGCTTTTTGCGCGAGGTCGTCCCGACGGGAATCGGGCGACGCGAACGCCCGCTCCGGATATGATCTTTATCGAGGCTGAAAGCGCGGGCGAATGATGAGCGCGGCGCGCGGTTCCCCTTGTAAAGTCGACGCGGCGTCTGCAAGAGAGTCGGAAGCGAGCAGTCTTCCGGAAAACCGAGTCCCAGGCTTCATTGACGAGCAAGGCTCTTATTACGACGTTTCCCCCTTGTAAGGTTAAGAAATAGGAATTGTCATGTCTCGAGTTTGCGAAATTTGCGGCAAAGGTAAAGTCATTGGTAATCACGTTACGACTCGCGGTCGCGCGAAGCATTTGAAGGGCGTCGGTACGAAAGTCACCGGCATCACCCGTCGCGACTTCAAGCCGAATCTTCAAAACGTGCGCGTCAGCCTTCCTAACGGCGGTTCCAAGACGATGCGCGTGTGCACCCAATGCCTGCGTTGCGACGCCGTCGTTAAGCGCGTCGCCCAAAAGCCGTTCCAATTCAAACAAAACGCCGAAAAAGCGAACGCGTGAGATCGATTTGATCGAGCGCCGGGGAGCGTTGGTTTCTCCCTGAATTGAACCGAAACGATTATAAAAGCGAAGACTCCGAACGTCGGGGCCTTCGCTTTTTTTGTGGCGGCGCCTGAACGCGTCTTTCCCGAACGCCGCGCTTGCGAACTCAGGTTCGCAAGCGCCTTTTTGAGGTTGAGGAGCCCGGCGGCGTTCCTGTCGAGCGTCGACGCAAAATTGAAACGCCAAAAAGTCTCTCTGGAAATTATGTCAAAATTGCCAAAAACTATACGTTTTGGCCAATCACAACCCAAACTAACACGTTTATCCTCCTTTATATTATAGTCGTTTTTTTATAATAAAAACAGACTTTTTGGCTAATAAAAAAGTTCAAAAAAACGATTTTCTTGTCAAATTCTCGGTAAAAACCGTTTATCTACGCGTGGCCAAAAGGTATACTTTTTGGCGTTTGTTTTTTCGCGATCCAAACTTCTTTTTACGAGTTGTAACCACAAAGATAAAAGAAGTTAGCCGGATCAATGAACAAGCGTCAACTTGCGAACAAAATCTGGGAATCCGCGAACCAGATGCGCTCGAAAATCGAGGCGAACGAGTATAAAGACTACATTCTGGGCTTTTTGTTCTACAAGTTTCTGTCCGACAAAGAACTTGCTTTGCTTTATAAAAAGGATTATGGCGACGACGACATAGAAACGTTGCTGACGCGCGCCGCCGAAGAGGCGGACGACGAAGATTTTCGCAAGACGAAAGAGTTTTGTCAGGGCGAGCTCGGTTTTTTCATCGCTTACGACGATCTTTTTTCGACGTGGCTGACGTCCGACTCCTTCACGGCGGGAAGCGTAACGCGCGGACTCGACGCGTTTACGCGGTCCGTCTCCACCGCTTATAAGCCGCTCTACGACAAAATCTTCCATACGCTCGAAACGAATTTGAGCAAACTCGGCGATTCGGAAGCCGCCCGCACGAAGGCGATTCGCAAGCTTCTCGAACTCATTGACGAAGTTCCGACCGACAATAAACAGGGGTACGACGTGTTGGGATTCGTTTACGAATACCTCATTTCCAATTTCGCGGCGAACGCGGGCAAAAAGGCGGGCGAATTCTACACGCCGCACGAAGTCTCGGTGCTGATGTCGGAGATCGTCGCCGACTGGCTCAAAGACCGCGAAACTATTCAAATTTACGACCCGACGAGCGGGTCGGGCTCTCTGCTCGTCAACATCGGCGAATCGTTTGCGAAACGCTCCGGCGATCGCGACACAATTAAATACTACGCTCAGGAGCTTAAGGAAAACACGTATAATCTGACGCGTATGAATCTCGTCATGCGCGATATTAAGCCCGCGAACATTATCGCGCGGTGCGGCGACACGCTCGCCGAAGACTGGCCGTGGTTCGACACGCTCGACAACCGCGCGAACACTTACGAGCCTCTTTTCGTCGACGCGGTCGTCTCAAATCCCCCTTATTCCCAACATTGGGATCCGGAACATATGGAAGACGACGTCCGTTTCAACGGGTACGGCGTCGCCCCGGCGAGCAAAGCGGATTTCGCGTTTCTTCTTCACGACCTCTATCATCTTAACTCCGGCGGAATCATGACGATCGTTCTTCCGCACGGGGTTCTGTTTCGCGGTGGCGCGGAAGGGGAGATTCGCAGGAATCTTATTGAAAACAACCATATCGACGCGATTATCGGGCTTCCCCCGAACATCTTCTTCGGCACGAGCATTCCGACGATCGTCATGGTTCTTAAAAAGAACCGCGCCGATACCGACGTGTTGATCGTCGACGCGTCCAAAGGGTTCGTTAAAGAAGGAAAAAACAACAGGTTGCAGGCGTCGCATATCAAGCGGATCGTCGACGTCGTCGTCGAACGCAGAGCGGTTCCGAAATTCTCGACGCTCGCGAGCAAAGAAGAGATTCAAAAGAACGACTACAATCTGAACATACCGCGCTACGTCGACTCGTCCGAACCGACCGAGCCGCAAGACGTCTACGCGCTTATGTTCGGGGGCGTTCCCAACGTCGAAATCGACGCGCTAAGCGACTACTGGCGCGCGTTTCCGAAACTTCGCGACGCGCTGTTTCGTTTCGACGGCTCCCCGTATTCGACGCTTGCCGTTTCCGACGTTCGCGGCGCGATTTTCGATTCGGGCGACGTCAAACGCTTTAAAGAACAGTACGAAAACGCGCTCGAATCGCTTCCGACGTTCCTCGACCTGGAATTGATCAAACCGATGGAAACGGTCGACGTTTCGCGCGAAGAAGCGCTTCTTGGAATCGACCTTTTCCAGCGTCTGTCGACGATTCCTCTGATCGATCGCTACGCCGCGTATCAAATTCTCGACGACGCGTGGGCGCCGATCGCCGCCGATTTGGAAACGCTTCAAACCGAAGGAAAAGACGCCGCGAGGAAATGCGATCCCGTCATGATTACAAAAAAGGTCAAGGGCGTCGAACAGGAAGTTCAGGACGGCTGGTCGGGGCGCGTCTTTCCGTTTGAACTTGTTCAGCGCGAAATGCTGACGGCGGAACTCGGAAAACTCTTTGACAAAAAAGCGCGGCTCGACGCGATTCAGGCGGAACTTGCCGAGATTATCGACTCCATGTCAGAGGAAGACAAGGAGGGCGCTTATCTCAACGAAGCCGCCGACGCGTTCGTTCCGAAAGAGTTGCAAGCGGCGCTGAACAACGCGTTTGACGAAGCGACGACCCCGGAAATCGAAGCCCTTCAGGGATATCTCCAGCTCCTTGCCGAAAAAGCGAAACCGGGCGATAAATCCTGTTATATCCTCGAGCGTCGCGAAGTCGACTGGAAAGCGGTTCCTAAAGGGAAAAACGGAGAAATCGCCAGGGCGGGCGTCGCCGCCAGAATCGCCGAACTGCGCCGCGAAATCGTCTTTCCCGAAGGCTCCCTCGCGGCGGGGCTGCAAAAAGCCGACGCGCTCCTTCAGGAAGAAAAGACGCTGAACAAAGAAATTAAAGAATTGCAGAGCGATTTGGACGAGCGCGCGAAAGACGCGATCGAAGAGCTGACCGACGACCGGATCGACGCGCTCCTTCGCGCCAAATGGATCGACCCTCTCGTCGACGCTCTCCGGCGTTTGCCCGACGCCGTTCTCGACGCGTTCGTCGAACGCGTCGAAAAACTCGCCGACAAGTATCGCGAGACCTTCGTCGACGTCCAGCGGCAAATTCGCGAAGCCTCCGACGACCTTGTCGGCATGCTCGGCGACCTTGACGGCTCTGAATTCGATCTCAAGGGAATCGAAGAATTGAAGGCGCTTCTGGAAGGAGACAGCGATGAGTGAGAAGAAAATACCGGAGATTCGCTTTCATGGGTTTGAAGGGGAGTGGGAAGAAAAGACAATCAGCGATCTTGCGATAATTATCGGAGGGGGAACTCCTAGTACTTCCAATCCAGATTATTGGAACGGAGGAATAAACTGGTTTGTTCCTACCGAACTAGGGGACGATATATATGTTTCAAAAAGCGCTAAACAAATATCAAAACGAGGCATTGAGAACAGTTCCGCGAAATTATTGCCGGCTTATCAAACGATATTGTTTACTAGTCGAGCCAGCATTGGCAAAATGGCAATACTAAAAAAGCCAGGGGCTACCAATCAAGGTTTTCAGTCGCTTGTTATAAAGGATGGCGTTGATGTTTATTTTGTTTTTTCATTGGGAGAAAAGATAAAGAAAAAAGCAGAAATAATCGCTTCTGGGTCGACATTTCTTGAAATCTCGGGAAAGTCGTTAGGAAACGTATTTATTTATGTTTCAGAGTTTGAAGAAGAACAAAAGCGCATAGGTTCTTTATTCTCCGCGCTTGACCGTCTTATCGATCGTCAACGCCGCAAGCTCGAAAAGCTCCAAACGTTCAAGCAGGCGATGTTGGAAAAGATGTTTCCCAAAGAAGGAAGCCTTGTTCCTGAAATACGCTTTCGCGGATTTACTGATCCTTGGGAACAGCGTAAGTTGGGAGATGTTGTTTCGCTGAGAGGAAGAATTGGTTTTAGGGGATACAAAGAAACTGATTTGGTATCTAAAGGACAAGGTGCTATTACCTTTAGTCCTTCGGATATAGACGAAATGGGGAATGTATCGAACGATAACAATAAGTATCTGTCGTGGGAAAAATATGATGAGTCTCCTGAGATACAAGTTCAAGTTGGTGATATTCTTTTTACAAAAACTGCATCCATCGGAAAGATAGGCTATGTGCGTGAATTAAAGGAAAAAGCGACTATCAATCCTCAGTTTGCCTTGCTAACACCAAACGAGAATAGTAACGGATACTTCACTTTTCTGGCAGTTAGAAGTGACGACTTTATGAAGCAAGTTCGTGGGATTACTGGTGGAAGTAGTGTCCCTACCATGTCACAAGAAAAATTGAAAGAATTGATATTCATGTCTCCAAGCATAAAGGAACAAAAATGTATTGGTTTATTTATCGAAAACATTGATAACCTTATCATCCTTCATCTGCGCAAGCTGGAAAAGTTACAGGCAATCAAAAGATCCTTGCTACAAAAGATGTTCGTCTGAAAGGAATTCGACTTATGGGTTTCACAAGCGAGAAAGCGTTTGAAGACGCGTTAATCGAAGCGCTGACGACGAAATACGGCTGGGATTCGGACGTGATCGAATATCCGACTGAAGAAGAGCTTGTCGACAATTGGGCGCGCGTTCTTTTCGAGAACAATCGCGGGCGGGACGCGTTGAACGAAGTTCCGTTGACGCATGGGGAGATCGAACAGATCAAAGAGCAGATCAGGGGGTATCGAACGCCCTGTCGTCTGAACAGGTTTATCAACGGCAAGGAGGTTCGCATTAAGCGCGACGCGAGAGAGGACGCGGCGCATTTGGGCAAAGACGTCGTGTTGAAAATCTACGACCGCAACGAGATCGCGGGGGGAAAGAGCCGATACCAAATCGCGCGTCAACCGCGCTTTTCGCCCAACGTTTCCGGGGCGCCTCATCCGCGCGGCGATCTGTCGCTTCTTATCAACGGGATGCCGCTCATTCATATCGAGCTCAAGCGAAGCGGCGTTCCTTTGAGCGCGCCCTGCAATCAAATTCAGTATTATTCGAACCAGGGCGCGTTTTCGGGGCTGTTTTCGCTCGTGCGGATTTTCGTCGCGATGACGCCGGAAGAGACTGTCTATTTCGCGAATCCCGGCCCCGACGGAAAGTTCGATAAGAACTACTATTTTCACTGGGCCGACCCCAACAACGAGCGCGTCGACTCCTGGAACAGAATCGCGAGCGATTTGCTCTCGATTCCGATGGCGCATCAGCTCATCGGGTTCTACTCCGTCGCCGACGACACGGACGGAACGCTCAAGGTCATGCGGAGTTATCAATATTACGCGGCGAGCGGGATCTCCACCCGAGTTTCCAAGCGCGACTGGAAAATCGTCGGTCCGGAACTACAGCGCGGCGGGTACGTCTGGCACACGACCGGTTCGGGCAAGACGCTCACGAGCTTCAAGTCGGCGCAACTTGTTAAAGAGTCGGGAGACGCGGACAAAGTCGTCTTTCTTATGGATCGAATCGAGCTGGGAACGCAGTCGTTGAACGAATATCGCGGGTTTTCGGGCGCCGACGTCGAGATTCAGGATACGGCGGATTCGTTCGCGCTCCTGACCAAATTGAGAAGCTCCAAACAGGAGGACAAATTGATCGTAACGTCGATTCAAAAGGCGAGTCTTTTGCGCAAGGTTAAGGGCGTCAACGACGCCGATTTTGAAGCGCTCGACAAGAAACGGATCGTTTTTATCGTCGACGAATGCCACCGAAGCACGTTCGGCGACATGCTCGCTATGATCAAAGACAATTTTCCGCGCGCAATGTTTTTCGGGTTTAGCGGAACCCCGATTCAAGAAGAAAATAAAAAGAAAGACAGTACGACCGCCCAAGTCTTCGGAAACGAAATACACCGATACAGCGTCGCCGACGGAATACGCGACGGAAACGTTTTAGGATTCGATCATTACAAAGTCTTGACGTATCGGGACAAAGATCTCAAAAAGGAAGTCGCGCTTCATGAAGCGAAAGCGAATTCTATCGAAGAAGCGTTGGCGGATCCGAAGAAGAGCGCCGTCTTTTACCAGTGGGTTAACGCGCCCATGCCGAGGGGGTCAAAAGTCGACGGCAAACTTGTTCAAGGCGTGGAATCGCGAATTCCCGTTACGCAGTATTCGGACGACGTCCAGGGCGCGAAACACCGCGCAAAAGTCGTCGACGATATTGTGGAAAACTGGACGGTTTCAAGCGTCGGTAAGAAATTCCACGCGATTTTGGCGACGAGCAGCGTCGTCGAGGCGATCAAGTATTATCGGCTCTTTAAAGAAAAAGCTCCGTCGTTGAAAGTTACGGCACTGTTCGATCCGAACGTTAATTACGTCGACAAACACGTCGCCGACGATTCCGACGACGAGGCGGGGCAACTTGACTACGACGGAATCGAGACCCCCGACGAAAAGAAAAAACTCTACGCGACGTTTAAGACGGAAGGGATTCTGGAAATACTTGACGACTACGGCAAGACGTTCGGCAAAAAATATACGTTTGATCAACACGCGTTATTTAAACGCGACTTAGCGTCCCGGCTCGCGCATAAAGGCCCTTATATTGGAATCGAGCGTAAACCGGAAGGTCAACTTGATCTTGTCATTGTCGTCGATCAATTGCTCACGGGATACGATTCCAAATGGATCAACGTTCTCTATCTGGATAAAGAACTCAGGTACGAGCGTCTCATTCAGGCGTTTTCGCGAACGAACCGGCTTTTCGGCCCGGACAAGCCGTTTGGAACGATTCGGTATTATCGCTATCCGCACACGATGGAGCGGAACGTCGAAGAAGCGTTCAAACTCTATTCTGGAGAAAAGCCGTTTGGGATTTTCGTCGATAAACTGGAATCTCATCTCGAAAAGTTAAACGAGACGTTTACCGAAATACAGTATCTGTTTGTTTCGGATGGAATTGAGAATTTCGAACGTTTGCCGCAAGAGAACGAAAAGATCGCGAAATTCGCTTATCTGTTCCCTAAGCTCAAAGGCTCTATCCACGCCGCGAAAATTCAGAGGTTCTCATGGGAAGAACGCGAGTATTCGTTTGACGACGGGAAGGGCGGCAAGAAAAAGGTATTCGTTAAACTTGACGAAAACACATATTACGTTCTGGCGCTTCGTTATAAGGAGATCCCCAACGCGTCGACAAAAAAGGAAGAAATCCCGTTCGATATCGACGCGTCGCTTACAGAAATCGACGTCGGAAAGATCGATTCGGACTATCTCAACTCGCGCTTTGAAAAGTACTATAAGGCGCTTCAGACCGGGGAGGAAGTCGACGCGGTTCTCGTCGACCTTCATCGGCAATTTGGCGTCTTGACGCAGGAAGAACAGCGCTGCGCCAATAATTTTCTGCACGACGTTCAGCAGGGAAACGTTTTTGTCGAGCCCGGCAAGACGTTTCGGGAATACGTCGCCGAGTACAGCCGAAACGACAAACTCGATCGGATAAGGAATTTCGCCGACGCGTTGGGGTTGAATTTCGACGAACTGCGGTTTTTTATCGAACAGCATCGAAAAGGCGAAGACGTGCGTTCGTTCAACAAGTTTGACAAGCTCGCCGGTTCGATCGACAAAGGCAAGGCGCGCGCGTTTCTCGAGAATCAATTGGGCAAGACGCTCAAGCCGTTTCGTGTTTCGATAGACGCAATCGAGGCGTTGATTGAATTTATCGAAAGCGAAGCGGAGGATTGATCGGGAGAGAATTTGCGTTGGCGCGTTGCGTTGATCGACGTTGCCTGCGGCGTCCGATACTGTGTTGACGGTTGATATGGCACAGCCCGCCGCCGGACTCCGAGGCACAAGGCCTCTGCGTCCTTTAGAAGGCGGCTTGCGAACTTGTGTTTACGCGTCGAGTTAGTTTGGGAAAATATGCGTTTGGGCGCCGCGTTGGTTTGGAAATTATACGTTTGGGCGCCGCGTTGGTTGGGTAATTTTGTGTTTGGGCGCCGCGTTGGTTGGGTATTTTTACGTCTGGGCGTCGCGTTGGTTGGGAAATTATACGTTTGGGCTCCGCGTCGTTTTGAGTAACGACGCGGAGCCGCTTATTCGTCGAACGACTCGACAAATCGTGGTCTAGAAGATTTTATCGAAGATCTGGCCGGGCAGTTTTCGCTTGATTTTCGGCGGGAACTGCGCGTCGTACGCTTCGAACTCGTCGGGATCGATCGTCTTGACGTCGTAACCCTCGGGGTCGACGTAGATTCCTTCGACGTCGTCGAGGAACCCCGGCTCCAGCTCTTTGATCAGGAAGTACGGAACCTCGTTTTCGCGCGGTTCGGCGTAGTAGTGAACGCCTTTCGTACTTGCGACGACGAATCCGGACTTGCCGTAGAACCCGATTTTGCCCGCGATCGGCAGGGCTTTGGCGCCCATCCGTCGCGCGCGCTCCATCGATTCGCGCAAGAGGATCGTTCCGATTCCGCGGCGCTGATATTCCGGCGCGACGCTGATCGGGCCGAACGTCATGACGGGAAGACGCCGTCCGTCGTCGCATCGGATCTCCGACCAGAGGTACATGACGTGCGCGACGAGCTTGCCGCCGACGCGCATGCATAAACTCAGCTCGGGGACGAACTCCGGACGCGTCCGAAACCTTTTGAGGATATAATGTTCGACGCAGCCGGGCGCGTAGACGTTCCAAAACGCCTCGCGAGTCAGGTTTTCCGCTTCAAAATAATCTTCGGGACGTTCGATATCGAGCGTATATTCGAAATTGCTCATTGTTGTTTATTCTCTTTTTTGTTTGGCGTTAATTCTCCTTATCATAAACGATACTCTTTGCGGAAGGCCGAAACCCTCCGTTCTCACGCAACGATCAAAGTTAATTTCTTCAAAAAACGTTCCTTATGTTAAGTGAAAAATACGAAAATCAGCGTCGCGCTTTGTCTCTGTACGAGACTCGGCGCGACGCCTCTATTGTAGCGCGCGTTTTCCGAAACGCAACTAATAGGTTTGTCTTATTTAACGGCAACGTCGATTCCTATAATGTCTGCGATTTGCCTTGTCGCCGTGTTCAACCGAGATTTATCGCGCGTCAATAGTGTTTCAAGCGCTTGGGGATTGCCTTAGGGCGTCCCTCTAAAAGGACGCGTTCCTGATTTGTCAGGCGAATTGAACTTGTTTGCTGATAAAAATGACGATTTCGTGAATTTTTCACGTTATGAGCTGGAAAATATTAGGTTTCTTGTTATAATAATAGGGAAATGACGAATATTTCACGTTTGTAGCAATAATCCAATGACCGTTGAGGAGGAGGGAAATGCTGATCAGTTTTAAAGCAAAGAACTGGAAATCTTTTCCTTGTCTTGAATTTTCTTCAGTAGCGGGTAAAGAGCAGCTTCATAAGGAACGAGTCGCCTTGATTAATCGACCAAAAATGCGTCTTCTTCCGATATCCGCCATATATGGCGGAAACGCGTCCGGAAAGTCAAACTTTTTCGAGGCGCTTGCTTTTGCCAGGAAATATATTGTCGACGGCGTCAAACCTTCTCAGGGGATCGGCGTCAAGCCGTTTGCTTTGAGTTTCGAACTATCAAAGAAGTCGACGAGCTTTGAATTTGAAATACTTGTCGAAAACAGAGCGTGGCGCTATTCGTTTGAGGTTACGCGTTCCGAAGTGTTGACGGAATCGCTTTTTGAAATCCTTCAAACGGTCGAACGTCCGATTTTTGAGCGTATCGGAGAGAAGATTGCGCTTAAAGGTAAATACGCCGACATTGACTCGCTCAAATACGTCGGTAAGGGGACTCAGAGAAATCTTCTCTTTTTGACAAACAGCGTTTTCCAGAGACGCGAGGAGTTTCAGTCGATTTACAATTGGTTCCAAAACAATCTTCTTCTCATTGCTCCGAACGCGTCTTGCAATACTTTCGAAATGTACGCGAACGACCTTTGTCCTTTTCAACCCCAGAATCAGGAGGCTCTTGACGCTTTCGACGTTGGAATTGAAAAGATCGACGTCAAAGAGGTTTCGCTCGATCAGCTTCCGTTTCAAGTGAACGTTAAACTGCAAAGCGAAAGCGATAATTTTCCGGAAGCGACGTTGTTTCAGATCGGTCCGTACCTTGTCAGAAAAAAGGGAGACGCGACGTCCGTCAGTAAAATGGTCGCCGTTCATGCGATGGAAGGATCGTCCGATCAGAAAACTCTTTTTGAGCTTGCCGACGAGTCCGACGGAACGTGTCGCTTGCTCGACTTGATTCCCGCCTTTACTTTTTTGAAAGATCCTCAGCAGGGACGAGTCGTCTTTATTGACGAAATAGATCGAAGTCTGCATCACCTTATGACAAGAAAGCTGATCGAAGACTATCTGGATTTCTGCACCGTAGACACGCGGTCGCAGTTGTTTTTCACGACTCACGACGCGTTGCTCATGGATCAGAGTTTGCTCCGGCGCGACGAATTGTGGCTGGTGGAGAAAAACAACGATTGTTCTTCTCTTTTTAGCGTCGGCGACTTTAATATTCGACACGATAAATCGCTGTTGAACGCGTATCTCTACGGTCGTTTTGGCGGCGTTCCCCATCTTACCCGACGATAAGGAACGTTCCTGTGAATCAAAGAAGAAATCCGCGTTTTATTCGACCGTCTCGCCGATTAGCGTTAAAGAAACTCGTTTTGGTCGCGACGGAGGGCGCAATTACAGAACGTCAGTATATTGATATTGTCAGGTCGCTTTTTCTCAGCGAACGACGTCAAAAGACGACGGAGAATCTGAACATTAGCGTCGCAATTGTTAAACATCGCGATCAGAGTTCGCCAAGAAGTCTTCTCCAGCGTTTACGCAGAGAAATCGAAGACAATAAACTTGACGAGAACTACTCGGCGTGGTTGATTTGCGATCGCGATCAATGGACGCGCGAACAGTTCCAGGAGATTCAGAAATGGGTCGATAAAGACCCCGATAGAAATCATTGGATTCTAAGCGCGCCCAACTTTGAATACTGGCTGTCCTTACATTTTGATAATAAAGACGACTGTCGAACCTTTTTTGAACGCTATGATAAGAAATTGCAGACGTCGGACTTTTCCTACGGACAGATCGTGTCTGCGAATAAAAAAGCTCGTCAAAAGTTTCAGAACAGCGGCAACTTACTTGAACACGACGGGTCGCAAATGTTCCAGTTTGTCGAATTCCTCGCCAAAGAGTACGGCTTGGAACGCGATTTTAATTGAGCGTTTAATTGTCCGCAAGCGGTTTTATTCCCTAATCAACGAAGCGTTTTCTCCCAAATAGCTTTTATCCAGAAAGCGATATTCGATTCGTTTGGCAACGATCATGGAATAAAAAAACATGTTTTCTTTAGTGAGTTTTTCGTCGCCGACGAATTTCGTTATACACCAGCAATCGTCAACGACGCGGCCTTCGGGAGGAGGAATGAAAATATCTGTTAATTCAAATTTTAACACGTCCGAAAAAAGAATCTCCATCGCCGGGGTTTCTTTATCCTGAATTTGAACCAACATTCTTAAATCAAACAATCCCCAATCGTTGCGCATCCGGAATTCTTCGTCGACGCAACCCTGGGTTCGAATAATACATTCGCGAACGATAGAGTCGTCGAAATACGACGTCATATCGTTGAGATCGTCGACGCTTTGAATCAGTTTGTATTCGCTCATTTTTGCCCTGATATGGAAACGTCGCGTTAAGAATTGGACGGTTCCAAAGACCATTCAGAACCGTCCAATTTCCTGGCACACAACGCGTTAAAAACGTTTGCGTTTCACGTTTTTGGTCAATCCAGCGTCGCGTCTTTCATGACGGGCGCCCAGAGAAGGTTCGGATTGAGTTTTGCGGCGGCGTCGAACGCCTGATTCGCCTTTTCGAGATCGCCGTCTAATCGCGCGACTAAGCCCTGCTGATAGAAGGAGTTCGCGCTTCGCTGCGCGTTGGTTCCCTCTTCGCCGAACTTGGAGAATTCGTCGACGGTCGGCGTCTTCGACGCTTCTTCGGCGACCTGTTTGGCGAATTCTTCGCTCAATTTGGCGGCGTCTTCGCTCCTGTCCAGTTTTCTCAAGCCGAGGATTCGATAGTACGTCGACTCGGATCGAAGCGAGTCGGGCGCGTTTTCCGGCGCGACGCACGCTTCGTACGCCCGGTTGGCGGCGTCGGCGTCTCCTTTTTTCTCAAGCGCCAACGCGGTCAGGTAGAAGATCTTCGCGTTTTGACCGCCGCCGATCGGGGGGGCCGCTTCGAAATTCTTCGGATATGTCGCCGCCGCTTTGAAATCGTCGACGGCTCCGTCGAAATTCCCGGCGTCGAGCCGCTTCATGCCGCGCAACAACGCCGCGTCGACAAAGAGCGAATGAACGTCGCGTCCTCCTTCCCAGACGTGGAAATGACGACGCGCCAGGACGTCGAGCGAAGTGTCGTAGTCGCCGAGCGCGTTGTAGAGTTCGACGAGTCTCGCGACGCAGTCGTCGTATTTAAAGACCGCGTTCGCATATTGTTTCATCGCGTCGAGCCGTTCGTCGGGAGCCTTGCCCGCGGTCGCGGCGAGCTGGTCGTATTCGTAGATAAATCTCGGATCGTCGGGGTCTTGTTTCAACGCGTTTCGATACGCTTCGAGCGCGGCGTCGTAATCGCGTTTTTGACCTTCGGCGAACCCGATATTTCTCCAGACGCGCGCGAAATTCGGTCTCAGACGCGCCGACTCGCGCCATTGTTCGAGCGCCTGATCTTTTTCGTTGAAAAAGTACAGGAGCATGCCGTATTCGTAACGCGCCTGCGCGTCGTTGGGCGCGACGTCGAGAATCGACTTATACAGGGCGCGTTCTTCGGGGCGGAACGCGAAGACGTACTCGTTTGAAAGCGCGGCGCCGCGTCCGAACGCTTCCTGCGCTCGTTGACGATCGCCGGTCTTATTGAGAATCGCCCAGCCTTTGTAATACCATACGGTCGAAATATTTGCGAACGGTTTTCCGTATTTGATCGCCGCGTCGAGCAGAACGAGCGCGTCGTCCCACGCGCCGCGATTGGCGTAGTCGACGACCGTTTCAAGGAGCTCCTGCTGACGAATCGTCGCGGAGTCGGGGCGATCGTCGACAACGCCGCGCGACTCTTCGATTTGCGCGAACGCTTTTTGAGGCTCGCCGTTGAGGAATCCAAGTTCCAGCGCGGAGGCGTAGTCGAGCGGGTCGCGCTTGATCGCGTAGTCAAGAAGCTCTTTCGCGACGCTTTTGTCGACGTCGGCGGTTCGGTAGAATCGGTTGCCCGCGATCAGACGCGTTTGCGCGCCGGACGCGCCGCCCGACTCGAGGAGTTTGCGAATCGTCCACGCTT
>JAFZNK010000106.1 GCA_017550965.1 Thermoguttaceae bacterium | reverse complement strand
TACTTCGGATCCGGCGCGCCCTCGCTTGTCAGCTCGTTTGCAACTCTCAACGTCGATTGTATTAGCGTAGACTGGCGCACGCCCATCGCCGACGCTTGGAAGGTCGTCGGCGAGCGAGCAATTCAGGGAAACTTGGATCCTGCGACGCTTCTCGCGCCCCAAGACATTATTGAACGTGAAGCAGTGCGTATTTTATCGACCGTCGGCAATCGCCCAGGCTTTATTTTCAATTTGGGACATGGCATTCTCAAGGAAACTCCTGTCGAGAACGTCGAATTCCTCGTGAAAATCGTCAAGGGCTGGAGCCTTTAGCGATTTATCGGTTGCGCCAAAATCTTACGGATAGGATCGCGAGGACAGGCCAAATTTCAAGTCTTCCAACAATCATCGCCCAACTGAATATCAATTTCGATAATCCGCTAAAACAGCTGTAATTCCCTTGCGAACCAAAATTCCCAAACGCTAATCCGGTATTGGCAAACATTGATAAAGTAGACGACCCTAAGTCGAAAATTGTCTCCAGTTGGGAATTATTCTCCTTTACCCAATCGGAGTTCGTCTCAATTACGGCGACGACAAACGTCGTAAGGACAATTAAAGCGCTAAAGACCGCGACGTACCGAATAGCAACGTCGGCGGTCTCCTTTGCAACGTCCTCGCCGTCGATCGTCGTTACGCGTACGACCGAGGGATTATATCGCCGCTCAGCTTCGCGCGTTAACACTTTAAAAGCAAGCGCCGCTCGAAAAACCTTAATTCCACCGGCGGTACTCGCCGAGCATCCGCCAATAAAAATCAAAATCATCATAAGAATGATCGTCGTAGCGTTCCAGCTTTCATAACGCTCAGAACAAAGACCTGCGCCTGTTGCCAACGAAACTACGTGAAACATCGATTTGCGAAACGCTTCGGGATACGAACGGCAGATTGTTCCAGAAAACTGCTCGCGCGTTTTCGACGCACTCTTTTCATCTTCCGGCAAATCAACAGTCTCAATAGTTCCTGCCGGTTCAAGATCGCGCGCCACTTCTCCCAATTGAGCGTTGTGAGAATTCTTCTCTAACGCCGGTAGATTACTCGACTCTTCTCCAACCTGTTCCTCCGAACTAACGGCTACGTTGTCATTCTCGCTCGATCTCTCGACTATTAAATCGCCGGATCTTAACCCAACGAACGTCGATATTATAGAAGCGACGAACAGCAAAATAATAAATGCGCGCCATTCATAATCTCGAAAGAGCTTTCCAGGTTTGCCAAGAGCTAACCAGGACAAAAGCCAATAATTTGTTCCGGCTACGATCATGAAGAAGACAAGTCCGCCTTCTACCATCGCCGTGCTAACATCAGGATCTGTGGCAAACCGTCCCACGCTGTTATTATAGGGGGTAAAGCCTCCGAGCGCTATCGTCGAGAAGGCGTAATAGATCGCGTCAAAAGGCTCCATACCGCTAATAAGGAACCATATTGTGCTGATCGCACAAAGCGTGACGTAGATCAAAAAGAGTGAAAACGCAAGCGTTCGCATTTTTGTAAAAGGCATGTTCCCCGAAACGGAATGTTCGACTTTAAGAACAGCCTTTCCACGCGCGCCCTGACCTAAAATAGCCACAAAACAACACATCACGCCAAGACCGCCAAGAAAATGCGTCATAC
>JAFZNK010000105.1 GCA_017550965.1 Thermoguttaceae bacterium | reverse complement strand
CTCACTGAGTCCAGGGAATCTCTTTTAGCGCGTTCGCGACCTCTTGATCGAATCGGTCGCGTATCTTGCGCGCAGGATTACCCGCCCAGATTTCATAGGGCGGCACGTCGTGCGTTATGACGCTTCCCATGCCGACGACGGCCCCGCAGCCGATGCGAACGCCCGATTTCACGAAGCATCCCATTCCTAGCCAGACGTCGTCTTCGATGATCGTTTGGGTTGTTTTGATCGCTGGAAACTCGGTAAAATTTCGTCCAAGTATATTTCTCCCTTTATGAAAGACAGGGCTAGTGGAGACGCGTTGTATTGGATGCGTCGCGCCTCCAATGCAACATCTGTCGGCGATTGAGCAGAACGCGCCTATTTTTACGTTGACGAGAAAGCACATTGATCCGACGTAGGAATACCGACCGATTGTAACGCGCGACAGTTCTGATCGCGAACATACGCGCGCCGTTTGATCAATAGAGCAATTCTTAAGCGCCGGGGGGTTGAGGAGCTTTTTGAGCGCCTTAGCGAGGTAGTAGCTGAACTTCATTGCGTTCTCGTTCGGGTTATGTCGCGGAATATGCGGAGATTTCTCGCGCGACAGCTTATTTATGCGCGGCGTTAACCGCCTAGCGTTGAGACGAACGTTCCAAAGAAGAGCAAACGTTTTTCATGCCAACGCTCTGCCTTGGGCGGTTGAATGTCCCGATTCAATTGGCGACGACGTTTCCCTGTCCGTCGCCAAAATCAAGTTCTGTCGGGGGGTGATTATAGCGCTCTTCTTCCGGAGGTTCCACGTTATAGTCGCCGTATATCCGAGCGAGCGAATCTCGACAGTTTTTGGCGAGAGGAATAGTGAACGTCTCAAATGGAACTCGCTCGCACGGGAACATGTTCTCCCGTTTTTCACAGGATACGATCGACGTGTTGAGCACGAGCGTGGCGTAAACGGTTAGGTATTCTCCCGGCGTTTTCGCGACGACTCTACGGAAATAACGATAAATCCATCGATCTAAGGGAACGATTCGCGCAATCCGATAGATAGTCTTTTTTAGTAGACATCGAAGGACGCAACTAACCGTAGGGCGACTCGGAATAATCGCGCGACAGCGCGAATAAAAGTATAGCCTCCCTAACGCAAAAAGTTTGCGCGCCTGATTTTTGACCGTTTGCGGATCGTCTACGGCGTCGAAGACGAAAATGTCAAGCCAAATGGGCGTTTTGCAATTAGGATCGCGTAGCCGAAACATTTTATTGAAACCGCGCTGTTCGTATATCGTATGCGACTTGTAGAGTTTGGGCCATACGGATCGATGATAGGACGGGATATAATCGTCGTCCGGCGAGACGAGCTCGATGTTCTCCCTCCATTCTTCGCGTGGAACGCGTCGTAATTTTTCAAAATTATCGCGCGTCATGCCGACGTCGACGTCGTCGTCCCAGGGGATGAAACCCCGATGGCGCACGGCGCCAATTGCCGTGCCAAAGGTCGCAAAATATTCAATTTCGTACTTCCGGCAGACTCGATCCAACTCCTGCAACATTTCAAGTTCGACATGTTGCAACTTTGCCAATATTATCGGATCATAATGGTTATAGTTTTCTCTGAACTGCGTCATGATCTTTCTCCGGCATTTCGACAGTCCTCAGATTGTCGTTCCGCGACGTCAATGGAAACAGTCGTTCCGTAAATCAGATTGACTTTCTGGGGGCTTCTTTTCGCTAAATTCTCCGCCCTTCAGTAAGCGATCTCTCGGCGATTGTATTCTGTAAATCGTCAACCGTCAAGAGCATTGTAAGTCTGTCCGGAAATTTCCACGCAAAGATAGAAACGAGGCGCCGCGCGTCCTATGTGATTGGAAACGCCGCTACGCGCTTAGTCTTGACGTGTGAAACGTCGATAGATCAAACGTCGTAAAATGCGCTGTTTGAACGTCTCCAAGTCTGTGGCGTTTTGAGAAAAAACGGCCTCAGTTTGAGACGTTTTTGCGTATGTTTGAGTTCTTTTATGCGATTTGCCGTTCCTTCAAATATGATTGACGTCGTTAGGTAGGAACGATAGCTCAAGCTCCAACGACGACTTTTTTCCCAGTTCGCTTTTGAACGTATATTCTCGCATGATAATCGTATTGCCGCTCAGATTCGCGTCTGTATTATGTAGTCGAATCCTCGCGTAAGAAATCGAGCTTTTAGCGTGTTGCGACCGTACAAGCTACTTCAAATAAAATTTTTCAAAGGATTCCCTGTCCGTTATGCCATAATCTTCAAATCGGAACTCATCCTTTTCTACGGCGATTTTCTCATACCAACGCAACGTCGCGTCAATGTGAGGAGTTTGAACGTTGGCGAAGTTTGCAACTTGTTTTATGATCGTCAAACCGTAGGAGAAGTCTGCGGTAAAGTACCGAGAATGTAGATCGGGAATAAATCCTCCCTCAACCTTAACGACCGGCGTTGGCAACCCCTTAAAAGCGGTAATGGAGGATATCTTTTTGGTCATCGCATCGACCGTATAGGATTCGTAGTGCGTGCGAAGCGATTTGACAAATCGAAGGTCAAACTCAGGCAAGGCGCGACAGATTTCCTGCACTTCCTCGTCGCACGCGATTAGTAATTCCGACGAAGCGTCGTTCCATTCTTCATAGAAGAGCGGCAGATAGTCATAGACGACGCCTTCGCGCCAGTCATTGAAGATCGTCCGAAGTCGCGTCGTATGGAGGATCGGATTGGACGGCGTCATGGTGAGATTTAGAATGTTGGAAATGGACGTTGTTGGAATGTTGAAGATTCCCTCGATCAGTTCTGCGCAATGTTGAGCATAACGACCCGGTTTTGCCGCGACATGAAGCTCGCTGCGATAACCCGTCGATTTAACCGTCTTCCCTTTTAAAACTAATCTTGCAACCGCCGGAACGCGTTCTATGCTAAAGAAAATGTTTCCTCGTTCAACGCACTTTCGGAACGCGCATTCGCTCCCGCCGTTTCCCGGAACAACTCCGATCATAGGAGCGGAATCCGAATATTGATAGATTGTCTCCGCTGTGGTCTTCATCATAGTGGCGGGCACGGTAACAAGGACGAGCTCTGCATTTCTGAAGGCTACTTCTGGGTCTGCCGTCGCTAAGTTGACGACGCCCTGATGCGTCGTCGCGCCGCTTTCGTCGACGATATTCAAAGGGCCGTGAAATAGCGCTGGCGTCGACGTATAAATGGTAACGTCGTTTCCTTTTTCAGCGCAGTGTACTGCAAACTGAGTTCCAATATTCCCACCGCCTACGATCGTGATTTTCATCTTACTTTTCCAACTCCTCTTTCAGCGCCGTAATGAGAACGTCGTTGTCAAGGACGTTTCTTACCGCCAATCGTAGATAGTTTCTGCCGTTTGTTTTGGTCGATAGTTCTTTAATCAGCAGATTGTGCTTAATCAGCAATTTCTTCAAAAGTTCCTTTGGACTTATCCCTTCTTTCAATTCTACCATCACAAAATTAGCTTGCGATGGAATAACGCGAACGCCTTCAATTTTGGCAAGTTCAGACTGAAATCTTTTTCGTTCGGCGCGGAACTTAACCAGCGCGTCAGCATAATCCTTTTTGTACTTTTCCTCGATCTGCATGTAGAATTCACCAAAGGAATTAATGTTCCAGATCGCGACTTCCTTTTTCATATTGGCGATGGTTTCTACGTCGCCAGACGCGAGAACTCCAAGACGGAGACCTGGAACGCCGTAAGACTTAGAAATACTCTTCATAACGAACAGACGAGGATTAGCGTCCAGTATAGCTTGGTCGATCAGCGTATTGTCGAGTTCGTCGGCAAAGTCGGCGAAGGATTCGTCAATAACAAGAGTCGCGCCAACGCGATTTGCCCATTCAATGAGACGAAGAAGTTCCGCTTTGGGGATATAGTTGCCGCTTGGATTATCTGGATTAACGAGGATGATCGCGTCAACTTTATGCGCGTCAAAATATGAAGTCAAGTCGTCGACGGTATACGAATAATCGTCGTTGTCTGGCGTGAAGTCTACGGAGTTTTCTCTATTATACCTGTTTGGATACTCGTCGAAGG
>JAFZNK010000104.1 GCA_017550965.1 Thermoguttaceae bacterium | reverse complement strand
CGGTACATATTCGCAGTCGGCGCGTTCAAGTCGCTTACGACGTAATCGCCGCCGTTCGCGTCCGCCAACTGCCGAATTTCTTTGAGAATAGCGTCCTCGCTTCGCGACTGAATGAATTTGCCCTGGTGCGCGGTAATCGCGCAAAAACTACAGCCTCCGAAGCACCCGCGATGCGTTTGCACGGTCGAGCGTACGACTTCGACCGCCGGTATCGTCTCGGTATAAGACGGGTGGGGGCGACGCGTAAACGGCAGCGCGTAGACGGCGTCCATTTCTTCTTCAGAGAGTGGAAACGCCGGAGGATTGACGACGATCGCTTCCTCGCCGCATTCTTGTAGTAGCGTTTTGGCGCAGTATGGATTGAGATTGGCATAGGCGATTTGCGTCATTTTAACGAACTGCTCTTTGGAAGAGCGCTCGTTTTGTTCAGGCGCGCTTTTGACTTTCTGAAGCTCGTTCTTGAGCTCGTGCGTTCTGGCTTTTGCGTGATTGATTTCAGCGTTGAGTTCGTCAAGGCGCTGATCCGCGAGTTCTTTGAGCGCGTCTAGGCGACGTTTCTCCTCGAGAACCTGAGGATCGGGCTCCTTCTCTTGCGATTCTTCTTTGAGAATCGCGTCGCGGTTAGCGAGCAGTTCGCGTTCGAGACGCTTTTTTTCGTCTTTCGCCGGATCGATTTCGGCAAAGAGTCGATCGAGACGTCGTTCCAGCGGTTTGAGTTCGTCGAGTAATTCGCGCGACTTCTTTTCAGCGGCGCGCTTCTCGACGTTTTCGTCAAAGCTCACTTCCTCGTAGCTTGGCAGGTGAGCGACCGTATCGGATTCTTCAAGGAGGTCCTCTGATTTTCCGAGACGATAGACGGAACCTCGCACGTCGCGAATCGATGTGATCGGTTCCCCCTTGGCGAGACGACGCATGACCTCGAGGATCGGACGCTCGCCCATGCCGTAGAGGAGCAGGTCTGCTTTTGAATCGAGAAGAATCGAACGACGAACGCGATCGCTCCAGTAGTCGTAATGCGCGATGCGTCGGAGACTCGCTTCGATTCCGCCGGCGATTACGGGCGTGCCTGGAAACGCTTGGCGCGCTCGCTGACAGTACGCAAGCGTGGCGCGGTCGGGACGGCGACCGATAACGCCGCCGGGAGAATAGGCGTCGTCGTTGCGTATTTTGCGATTCGCCGTGTAGTGATTGAGCATCGAGTCCATATTGCCGGCGCTGACGCAGAACGCGAGGCGCGGACGCCCGAGTTTGCGGAAATCGTCGACGCTGTTCCAGTCGGGCTGGCTTAGCACGGCGACTCTAAATCCGTCCGCTTCGAGAACGCGGGCGAGAAGCCCGTTAGCGAAGCTTGGCGAGTCGACGTACGCGTCCCCTGTAATGAAGACGACGTCGACTTCATCCCATCCGCGTCGTTCAATTTCTTCGCGCGACATTGGGAGAGGGTCGGGCGTTTGTAGATTAGGTCGCGTAGCGCGTTCGGGGTCTTCAAATAGGCTTACAGATTGACTCGGTTCACTCATAATTGTCGCCTTTTGGAACTAGCGCAATAGCCGAACGGTAATCGAAACGGATTGCGCGATGCG
>JAFZNK010000103.1 GCA_017550965.1 Thermoguttaceae bacterium | reverse complement strand
TTGCGTACATCGATCTGTCGTTCAATCTACATCCGAAATTCTAGCTTGTTGAAAATCAAAAAGCAAGAAGATTCGCTCATTTTTTCTCGTGAGGAACAAAATTTTTAAGAAGCGGTTCCTGGAAAAACGCGTTGAAAAAGAAGCCCATGTTCGTATAATAGACTCGGCGTTAAAAACGATCTGTGTTTTCTTTGACAGGACAAAAGAATGAGCCCCCAAAACCAGCCCACATGGTTGTATCATGAATTCCAACACACAGGCGTAGACTATGGAAACGCAGAAGTAGCCCGTCAATTTGAAGGGCGGCATCGATCTTTTCGGGACTTCGATCTGGAATTCCAAAGAATTAAAGAACGAGTCGATTTGAAAAGAAGCGACGTCGTCTTAGATCTGGGATGTGGATCCGGCGCGTTCGTTGTTCCAGCGGCAAAATATTGTCGAAAAGTCTACGGAGCAGACGTGTCAAAATCAATGCTTGCCTTATTACAGGAAAAGCTCGACGCGCAAGGACTTAAAAACGTAGAACTTTTTAACGACGGTTTTTTGAGTTATTCGCATGATCGCGAACCGCTCGACGTCGTCGTCTCCTCAATAGCGCTACACCATATTCCTGATTTTTGGAAAGCGGTCGCTTTGCAAAAAATCGTCGACGCTCTTAAGCCAAACGGCAAATTATATCTCCTCGACGTTTTTTTTAACTTCAGCGTTTCAGACTGGCGTAACGGAACCCAAAAGCTGTTAGACGATATGAGCGAAGCGGCAGGCGGCGAAGCGAACGTCCACGTCTCTTCTGAATACAGTACGTTTAATTGGATTATCGAGGGAATGTTCGAACGCGTCGGCTTGGAAGTTGAACAAACTTTCGACGACGCAACATTCCTCCGCGCTTATGTTTGCAGAAAAAGCAAGCCGTTTCGTCAGGACTATCAAACGGCTATAACCAGGGAAGCGTCGCGATCGATAGACGCGGAAGCGGTCAGACTATGGGGAATCCCTTCTCTATTGCTTATGGAAAACGCAGGTCGTTCTCTCGCCGACATTTTTATGGCAAATGCAACGCGATTAGATAACGACCAAAAACCTCGACGCATTCTCATTTGTTGCGGCAAAGGCAATAATGGCGGCGACGGATTTGTTATGGCGCGACGACTTTCCCTTTTAGGACTTGACTGTCGAGTCATAGCCTTCGGACGACCCGACGAGTATTCTGGAGACGCTTTGACAAACCTGAACATTTTCAAAGCGTCGACAAAAGATTCCCCCGAAAAACTGTTCTTTTTTGATCAATCGCAAGTTTCACTTAATCAACTTGCCAATAAATTGGCGTGGTGTGATTGGATCGTTGACGGTCTTTTGGGAACAGGGGCTGTCGGCCCCCTAAGGACTCCTTACAACCAAATTGTTCCTCTCCTCAATCAATCAGGCAAACCCATTTTTTCCATAGACGTCCCGAGCGGACTTAGCGCCGACGACGGCTCCGTGTATACGGACGCTATTAAGGCGAAACTGACTGTCGCTCTTGCGGTAAGTAAAATCGGCTTAACGCTTGAATGCGCAAAAAGGTATGTTGGAGAACTTCATATTGGGGATATTGGGATACCGATAAAACCCTTCATCGAAAATAACTGACTCGTCCGACAAAGAAGGAAACAACGTTTGATGAACGCTTTAAAGGCAAATGAACACACAACGAGGCGAAGGTTTCTTAATTCGTTGTTTTGGAGCGTTTACTTTTTTTTACCGATTCGCCGATCGTATGTAAATGCGTTGGAAACTGGTCGGGACGTTGTCGAAGACAGTCTTGATAGACTCGCTTCCAGACAAAACGAGGACGGTTCTTTTGGAGTTTCGTCAGAACTCTTTGGGCGCGATCCAGCCGTTGCGGCGCTGTCAGGTCTGGCGTTCCTGGCGGCAGGAAGTTTTCCAGGAAGAGGACGTTACGGGGACGTTCTTTCTAAAATTGTTTCGTATGTCGGGAATTGTTCCTTCAAAGTCAACAAACAACAAACTGGCTTCGTAGGCGTCGATCGTTCCTATGAGCAAATTGTCGACGATTACCTCAACGATAACAATCTTGAAGCCAAACAAATCGACGGTTTAATTGCGAATCTTCGTGAAAACGGAAGAAAACCTTTATACGGACACGGTTATTCGACTCTTTTTCTTGCCGAGATTTTTGGAACGACAAACGACCAATCCATTCGAGACAAGATTAAGAACGCCATCGATCTCATCGTACGAACACAAAACGCCGAAGGCGGATGGCGTTATACGCCGTCGGCGGTTCCTCTTGCAGATATTTCTGTCACAGTATGTCAACTTTCTGCTTTACGTTCTTGCGAAAACGCAGGAATATACGTTCCTTCTAACACGGTTGCTCGTGCCGCTGCCTATATTCGAAGCCTACAAAATTCAGACGGAGGATTTCGATACATGACCGCCGAGGGCCCTAGCGGATACGGTAGGACGGCTGCAGCTATTCACGCGCTCCAGTCGAGTGGAACGGACTATGAAGTTGAAATCCAACGTGGTTTTGAATACCTGGAAAACGTTTACCCCACAGTCGCCGACACAATTCAAAGAAATAATATGATTGAATATTGGACCTATGCGCAATTTTACGCAACGTTAGCCTATTGGCGAGCGGCGACAACGAATTCTGCCCAAACAAAATGGAACGATTTTAGTAGAAGAGTTCGACAAGATTTACTCGCTCGTCGTTCAGAAGACGGCTTATGGAATTCGAATATCTCTACGGAAGTTGAAACGTCTTTTGCCCTCTGCGCTTTATTGACATTCCGGGAAAACTCTCCTTTGTTTTTGCGATGACGCCCGCAAGCCCAATACCGTCTTTAAACGCAGGTAACGCTAACGTCCCGGAAACCCCGTTTCATTTATCACGTCGAACCGCGTTTAAGAACAAACCGCCCCGCGTTTAGCGAGCGAGACTACCAAGAATCTCGCCCGCTAAACAAGAGATTGAACTGTTTACGACTCTTAAAAGGACCTATCGATTATTTATCGCGCAATTCCACAATAGCGTTCATCACTTCCTGACGACGCTGGCGAAGAACTTGCGGATCGTTTGTAAAACGCGTCATGCTTTCCGTAAGCTCGCCAAAATCGAAAAGTTTCTCATAATAGCGTCTTTCACTCACAGAAAGATCGCGCCCCTTTTCTTCCAAAAGATTCTTCAAAATGACAAGCATTTCGTAATCTTCAACCCCTTCACGAATCATTTCCCAACGTATGCTGGCGCATGGTTCGTCGTAAATTGGTTCCCCGTTGTTTCGGCCAGGAACCGCCGCAGAAAGAGGAGGATAAACAAAACGACCGTCGCCGTTGCCCCACAACACTTTCGACCCCTTGGGAAGGCTACCGTCGGAAACAAAACATGCGGGGTCCTCGTAGGGATTCTGGTAAGAATCTGGGAAAGCGGTCGAACTTGTCCAGTAATTACTGGTCCAAACAAGACAACCTGCAATATTGCGCTCAAACGCTTGCCAGTGCCACAGTCGCAACTCCAACGCGGCATGATCTGTAAACTCCGTACAATAGGGAGCTTTGGGGAAGCAGCAGACATACCACCAGAATCGATGATTCTGTTCTCTTTCGGGTTTGGCCGATTCGTCAGAATAATTTGGACTAACAGGACACCAAATATCAATTGAAGAACTCTTTGCCGAAAGAATTTCTTCAAATCCTTTTGACGGCTCCTCTGTTAACATAATATTTAAATCTGGAGCGTATTTCTTTATCTTTGCGAACTCGCCCGCAACAAATTCATAATCTTTTTCTTCGGGTTCGTCAAAACTATAGATATAGGCGGAATTAAGAAGCCCAAGAGCTTTCAAATGTTCCTGAAGTTTCTGAACGTAATCGGAAAACATCGCCTGATATTCTGGAGAACCGGCTTTAAAACCTTCAATGGATCCTTCATATCGTCCTTGATAATTCCCTCCTCCAAGTCCAAGGACAGGAAGCTTAAAATTGGTAAAATGATATTTTTCAAAAACTCGTTTAATCTCAACGTCAAACTTTGAAAAATCAAGATTGCATTGCGGCGGATTATCGCCAGGACGCCATTCGATCTCAATTGGATCCAAAGGAACCGGGTTGTATGTGCTGATACGGTAATCAGAGAAAATCTTAAGATATTTTTCGTAAACGATCCTCTTGTCTTTCTCACTCTTCAGATTGTGATAACGATTTACAACGTCATACGACAGCCCATACGCTGTTTCCAAAGTGTTTCTTAAAGGAAGTGAAAAATCGCAAACGTTCAGTTCAAAAGGACACGTTGCCTCAAAAGATCCCTCGTCAGCCGTGATTCTGACAGCTCCCCTGTATTTGCCGGCAGGAGCGTCTCCCGCAACATGTACGGTAACCCAGACGATAAAATTTCTATTCGAATCAACGTCGATGGGCGCCCCTAACCCGTCGCTTCCCTGTTCAAAAGGAACAAGGGCGTCGGGATACCAACCAACTGCGCAAGTAGAATCGGTAGGTCTGTCGACGTAATGATAATAAGCGTAACGCAACGAAACGTTTTCGTCAGGAACTGAGGCGCCGTTTTCTCCACTCAACGTTTTAGACATAGACGCTTTCAAATTCTTAAGAGGAGCGTCTCCCGTATGAACGACAATTTGAAACGATTCGAAATCATTCCTGGCGCTCACAATAGAAGGTATGGATTCCGGTAAGATTTCTCTAAGTTTAGGAGTAAGAGGAACGCGATAATCGGATCCGCACCAACTCAAATCTACGCCTTTATTTGACTGATCCTTAAAAACAATTTCTGAGACGGCTCTGGTATAATTCTGCTCAAAGAAAGGGAAAACCGTCCTTACCAACGTTTCGGGCGGGTCGACATTCACGGTATATTCAATCGTTTTGGGAGAATTGCCTACGAGTTTATTATTTTGGAAGCCCTTGGATTCGACCAGCGATGAATTCCAATCCAGTTTTGTTAACCGGTTAGAACCTTGTTCGACAGCCCAAAGGCAGTCGTCTTCGTCCATTCCCCATAACAACGTTTTAATTGTCGGCGTCTTATCTAAATCGTCGTGATTTATTTCGGCAAAAAGCGTTTCTCCCGCGCCTTGAAATTGGGAGGATTCGTCCTGTTCCGTTTGAAGAGTCGCGGAAAAGTCGTGAATTTGTAGAGAACACCCCGGCTCGTTATCGGAAACTTCGACGCCTCTAAAACGTATCCAAACTTGCGACTGCTTATCTCGAAGAATCGATTCTAACGAAAAAGTTTCTGAGGCAACCTTGTTCACCTCTCCAAGTTTCATCCACGTTTGCCCGTCAGGACTGCCTTCCACAACAAGAGTCCCCTTGACCCAATATCCAACACGAACCTCAATTGAACCGGAAGTAAACGGAATGAGTTCTGCTAATTTGAGAGTTCCGTCAGAAACGTCAAAAGATTCCAACGCTAACCGATACACAATGGAATCGCCTTTCGAAATCGCCCATCGGTTAGTGTTGAAAGAAGCGGTTGTCGAGTATAACGTTCTGTCATAATCCGAATTTTCGGGGGAATTAAAACAAGCGAATCTATATATTCCGTCTTTATCAAGAGCTTCTCCTGAGCCAAGAGGTAAAAAAACGTTTTTGCTATTCTTTATCAATTTGAACAGAGGTTGAACTGGACTTATCTCGGGGAAAGAAAAACGATACGCTCGCTCAGACTCCCATTTAGCAAATCGCGCAGAGGCTTCATACGTTCCGTTTTTATCGTCAGGAACAAAGAACACTTCTGAACACTTAGACGTCGGAGTCTCGCCAATTGGGAGGTCGCTATAATCATAATTGAAGAATTCAGTACCGCAACAGGCGCATGTCTTTCCAACTCCGTCAAGTTGGGAAAACCTAAAGGAATAACGATACAACTTCCTCGATTCAAACGCGATTTTTTGCGAAAGCAAACTTGAAGTGGGACTTGCGCTCGCTACCTGTAACGAACCGTCTACCACTCTATTATCGCTTTCGTTCGACTTCCAATCAGTCGGTTGTTCGACTTGAGTAGCAGGAGAAAAAACAGGAAGCTCCGCGAATAGCTGTTTCACGCCCATCGACGCGACTGACAGAACTAAGAAGCACGAAAAAAATCTAAATAAAGAACGCATGAACGCGACTCCGTCTCATTAAAAAAGCTGGCGAAAGAACAGACAATGATTGACTGAAACAGTTCTCAAAGGACTCGACAAAAACGCCAGAGCGCCTTTGCTAAAGCTAAAGCGCTCCGGTAAAATTCAGATTCTTACTGATTCAAACGAATTAGGGGCGTTGCGCGACAAGCCATTGGAATCCCTGATAAACAAGTTTCCGATAATTGGGATCGTTGAAGGCCCCCCCGGCGTCCCCTTGAATAACCCCCATAACCGGCGACTTCTTGTAATGCCACGTCCACAAAACCGGCATATCAGATTCCGGATGATCGGTAGTCGCCAGGACGTCAATGTGTGGATTGAAGTAAAGATTCTTGAAGACTTCGTCGTTCAATTTGAAGTCGGAAACGCCGTCGGTAATAGGATGTTTGCGATCGACAATATAAACGTTGAGATCCGTCGGATGAAGATAAGACGATTTGCTATATACGCGTCCGTCGATTTCAGTGTCGTTCAACAGATATTGGGCGCCGAAAACCTCGCGGAAGAGAGGATAATCCGGATGAGAAATCAGAGCGTGGTGCAACATAACCGTCGGCATTCCCTCCTCTCCCCAAAGAGCTTCCAGGTTTTTCTTCTGCTCTTCTGAGAGTTCAAAGAAAGACTGATCGTGAAAAACAAGAACGTCATAGTCTTTGGACAAACCGGGCTTGAGCATATCTTGTTTCTCAGGAATACTGATTTCTTCAAAAGTCGAATTGGGACAATCCCGAAGCATTGCATGAAGATTCTCTTTGTCATAAGCATGTCCTCCAACGACAAGTAGAATACGCAGTTTTCTTTCCTCTTGAGAATCCTCGGCCAGCAATGACTTATCAACAGACGGAAGCGCAAAAGCCAACGCAGAAGCAACGCATGTCTTAGCAAAATCTCTTCTTTTCATTATCACACCCTAAAAAAAGACGACACTCAGTTAAAACGTCATAAGACGCCGTTTTTAAAAACTCACAGGAAGTTGCGAAGGCAAGTTTGAGAACTGTCAAACAAACATGCCAACGCGTCCATAGCGCACTAAGCGAGTTAGCAACGTCAATCGGCGACAAAAACGCCACGCCACGTATCATACCTAAACACGATAGACTTTTCAAGAAAATAATCACATTTCTCATTTCACGGATCGAGGAAACTATTCACTGTAAAACGGTTACTCCAGTCTGATCGTTTCATCGGCGTCAAAAAAGACATAGACGCCCGTAAAAGAAAATGAAATGTTCATGAACACATTGTTATTGGGAAAAATTGATATTATTGGTATAATCTGCTGCAGCGTTCGGCTTTCAGTCACGAAAGAACTTATGGGGAACCGTTAATTACGCCTTGCTTGAAAACACTTGGAGTCTTTTTGATGTTTAAAAAATATTTGGCCGTTTTTGTCGTATCCGCAACGTTTTTTGCCGCTTCCAACATCGTTGCGGCAGACGTCGTTCCGACCATACTGTCTGTTCCCGAAGGGAAGCTTTCAATCGTTCCGGCAGATTATCCGGCGTTGAAATCGCCCGCAATGCGTTGGGCGCCAAAAGATTTTGCCAAGGATCCGTCTGTCGTTTGGTTTAAAGATCGATATTACATGTATTTCTCTATTCCTCCGCAAGAAAAAGACGGAGGAAAATACGGCTGGACAACCGGAATTGCCCAAAGCGACGATATGACTCATTGGGAATACGTCAAAAATCTCCTGCCGGATCAAGAATGCGCTAAAAACGGCTTTTGCGCTCCATGCGCGAGAGTATTCAACAATAAAGTCTATTTGTTTTATCAGACGTATGGCAATGGAGCAAAAGACGCTATTTGCATGTCGGTTTCAGAAGACGGCATAAACTTTACCCCTAATCCAAGCAATCCTATTTTCAGGCCCAGCGGAACCTGGACTAACGGAAGAGCGATCGACGCAGACGTCTTTTATTTCAACGACAAACTATTTTTATACGCAGCAACGCGCGACCCGGAAGGAAAGATTCAAAAAGTAGTAGTCGCGACCTCCGACGTTCCTTTGGACAAGTTGGACGACGTTACTCCTGATAGTTGGACGCAAGCTTACGACGGCTCAATCCTCGAGCCGTCGCTTAGTTGGGAAACCAAGTGCATTGAAGCTCCGACAACAATAGAAAGAAACGGCAAGCTTTATATGTTCTACGCAGGAGGATACAACAACGACCCGCAACATATTGGCGTCGCCGTCAGCGACGACGGCGTTAAATGGACCAGGCTTTGGAACGTTCCTTTTATCACTAACGGTCCAAAAGGTCAATGGAACTCGTCTGAATCCGGACACCCTGGCGTATTCCTCGACAAAGACGGACAAACATGGCTTTTCTTCCAGGGAAACGCGACTCATGGAAAAGACTGGTTTCTTTCAAGAGTAAAAATTGAGTGGGAAACTAACGACCAAGAAATTGAAATTCCGTCTATCGCAGACGAACATTAATGAAAGTTGGGCAAGATGAAAACGACAATAGTAATACCGGCTCGGTATGATTCAAAACGATTTCCAGGCAAACCGTTAGCTGTTTTAAATGGAAAAACTATTTTAGAACGAGTGTGGGAAATAGCGTCCTTCGTGTGTCAATCAATCCCCGACTGTTCGGCGATCGTCGCCACAGAGGAACCGTCGGACGAAACTCACGAAAACGATATTATTCCTTTCTGTAAGAAGAATAGTATTCCCGTTGTTATTACGTCTCGAAAATGTCGTTCTGGGTCAGACCGCGTTTGGAGTTTTGTCTCCAATTTAGAAAATCGTCCCGAAGTCGTTGTCAACTTGCAAGGCGACGTTCCGACATGTCCTCCACATTTCGTCATTCAGTTGATAGAGGCGCTTAAAACCGATCCAACGGCAGCCGTCGCCACTATTTGCACAAGACTAAACTGGGACGCTCTCGACGCGTTGCGAGAATCGAAGAAGGAGAATCCTTTCAGCGGCACGACTGTAATCGCGTCGACTCAAAACGACGCAATTTGGTTTTCTAAGAGTATCGTTCCCGCAATTCGCAACGAGGAAGAATTACGAAAAGAATCTAATCTCTCTCCTGTGCTTAGACACGTTGGATTATACGCCTATCGTTTCGACGCGCTCCAATTTTTCGCCGCTTCCGACGTCGGTAAATACGAACGTCTCGAACAACTTGAGCAATTGCGTTTTCTTGAAAACGGAAAGAAGATTCGGCTTGTTTACGGTCAATACCCGCCAGGATACGAACAAACAATTTCTGGAGTCGATACGCCGGAAGATCTTGAAAGCGTGTCAAAAATAGTCAATGAATGCGGCGAACTGTTAGATTTTTATGCAAACAGAGACTGGAGAAAGGTCCTATCCTATGACTGTTAAATTGATCGTCGCGCGGCATGGCAACACTTTCAATAAAGGGGACGTGATTTTGCGCGTCGGCTCTCGGACCAATCTTCCTTTGACGCAGGAAGGAATAGCGCAGGGGCTTCGACTCGGTGAGAATTTACGGTCTGCCGGATTATGTCCAACTCGTTTGTTCTCAGCCCCGCTTCTTCGAACGCTTATGACTTGTGAAGAAGCGGTCAAGGTATTCAACGTCCCTTTCTCAATCGAGCAACTGGATTTTTTAACCGAACTTGATTACGGAGAATATGACGGTCTTCCAGAAACTGATGTCCTTCGACGCATTGGGGAAATTGAGACCGCCACGCAACAACCTTTAGTTACCGACGCCGAAAAGCTTGTCGAAATCGGACGAACCGTTTTAAAAAGATGGGATAAAGAAGCCGTCCTCCCAAAGGCTTGGAAATTTCTTCAGCCAAGAGTTGATTCGCTTGGAAATCAATGGCGCGATTTCTCAGAAAGATTAATTCAGACCGCAAATCAAGGATCCGTATCTCTGGCTGTTACGAGCAACGGAATTGCCAGGTTTGCTCTTGACATTCTGCCAATCGACGCAAAACGCCCCGACTCTGTCAAACTTTCAACCGGAGCTTTTGGTCTGTTTATTTGGAACGGAAAATACTGGAGTTTGGGAGATTGGGACGTTAAATAAACGACACAAAATAAAAAAAAATTAAAAATTGTTGAAAAATCCTTGCGTGGCCCTTCTCCATTTGATAGAATGAGGCCGTCCTGCAAAGGGACGTTGGAAATTGTTTTGTTGTGTCAACACATTTAAAGGCGTCCGACGCATATCCGATATCGATAAACGTGCGTTTGACCTCAATATTTTCGCATTTTTTGCGACGTTTCAAGGAGACTTTATATGAGTAACGTTTCTCGTCGTTCTTTCTTAAAATCTTCTGGTCTGATGGCTACTGCGGCGGCCGTTCCGACCTTGTCCTCTTCGCCGCGCGTTCATGCGGCCGAGGATAACACGATCAAAATCGCGTGGGTAGGCTGCGGCGGTCGCGGCAACGGCGCTATTCGTCAGGCGCTAAACGCGGATCCCAACACAAAACTATACGCTGTCGCCGACGCTTTTGAAAAGCGCGCTCACGACGCTGTCGCTGGCGTTAATGACACGCATGAAGGCCGCGTCGACTGCGGCGATCGTATCTTCCACGATCTTGACGGCTTTAAGCAAGCGGTCGACTGCCTTGACGACGGCGACGTTGTCGTCTTGACGACGCCTCAAGGATTCCGTCCGGTTACTTTCGATTATGTTGCGAACCATAAGAAGCACATTAATGTCTTCATGGAAAAACCGCTTGGCGTTGATATTCCCGGTTTGAAGCGTCTCGCCGCCGCGAACGAAGTCGCGAAGAAGAAGGGAATTCAAGTTGGCGTCGGTCTCAACAACCGCCACTATCTCCGTACGGAAGAAACCGTTAACGCGATTCGCGACGGAAAACTGGGCGACGTTCTCACTACGTGGGTCTATCGTCTCCAAGGTCCTCATATTCTGAACTTACACGAGGGTTACTCGGATCTCCAGAATGAGATTAGCAACATCTTCTGCTTCGATTGGACGAGCGGCGGGTTCATCGTCGACGCGCTCATTCATAATATCGATATTTGCTGTTGGTGCATGGGCGACGTCCCGGTCGCGGCGTTTGGTTCCGGCGGTCGTATTACCGACGCTCACGATAAAGGACTCCGACGTATGCAAGATCAACTCATCGACTGCGGCGCTATCGAATACATCTTCAAGGATGGTCGTCGTATGAATCTCCACACGCGCACCGTCCCCAACTGCTGGGGTAGATTCCAGGCAAATGTTCAAGGCACAAAGGGGTGCGCTGAATTGGGCGAAGGCGTCGGCGATCCCGCGATCTACGAAGGTTGCAATATGCGTCGCGACGGCGGCGTCGACGAACGCAAAGTGATCTGGAAGCCGGAATCTCCCTCCAACGACTCCTATCAAACGGAACACGACCTGCTCTTCAAAGCGATTCGTGAAAACAAGCCGTGGAATGAAGTTCAGTACGCTATTGACGCCACGCGCACCGCAATCCTTGGACGCACGGCTATGGAAACTGGCGACTACATTACCATGGAGCAAATGATGGGCTCCGAACGCGAACTCGTTCCTAATATCGACGATCTTCGTCTCGACGGTCCTTCTCCTGCGAAGCGCGACGAAAACGGCAACTACCAGATTGGCGTTCCCGGCGTTACGAAGTTCGCGTGATAGGTTTAATTCGTTCGCACGCCGTTCGTGCGCGCGAAATATAAAAAAAGACGCAAACAGGAGTTGTTGAACTGCACCCCTTTTGTTGGACATTATGGTACAATTCCAACGAAAGGGGTTTTTTATGCCTAAAAGAAGACCTAATAAGAAATATACTGGCGAGTTCAAACAAGAAGTCGTTGAAACGATGTGGCGGGATAAACTAAGCCATAGCGAAGTAGAACGACTATATGATCTTCCCCGTAACCGCGCGGCATCTTGGGAGCGCATCTATCTTGAGGAAGGAGTAGAAGCCTTGTACATAGAACGACGAGGTCGTGCGAGTAAAGGCAACGTCTCCAAGAAGCTTAAGCCGGAAGTGGAAGAAGATCTTCTTGCGGAAGTACAACGGCTTAGAGCCGAGAACGCATATTTAAAAAAATTGAATGCCTTGGTTGCCGAGAGGGTACGGCAAGAGAGAAAGCAAAAGTGGTACGGGAATTGAGGCATGAACATAAGTTGTGGCTGTTACTGGAAGTTGCCGAACTCCCTCGCAGCACTTACTATTACTATGTCAAGAAGGATGGTGAACCGGACAGGTATTCAGAATTGAAGGAGTCAATCTGTTCAATAGCAACGGAACACAAGGGCAGATATGGCTATCGGAGGGTGACGTTAGAACTTCGTAATCGTGGTTTTCGCCACAATCACAAACTTGTAATGAAGCTTATGAAAGAGATGGGCTTAAGTAGTAGGGTCCGAATGAAGAAATATCGTTCCTATAAAGGTGATGTTGGAAAGATAGCTCCTAATCTCCTTGAACGGAATTTCAGCGTGGAACGTCCGAATCAGAAATGGGTTACAGATGTAACAGAATTTTCGTTGTTTGGCGAGAAGTTATATCTTTCACCGATTCTGGACCTATATAGCGAGGACGTTGTTAGCTATACGATCTCGAAGCGTCCCGTCCTTGATATGGTTACTTCCATGTTAAAGAAAGCCTTTGCTACTATTGAAGATAATCAAGAATTGATTTTGCACTCTGACCAGGGTTGGCATTACCAACACAAGCAGTATCAGAGAATGCTGAAAGCGAAAGGAATTCGTCAAAGCATGAGTCGTAAAGGCAATTGTTTAGATAATGCAGTCATGGAGAACTTCTTCGGAATTCTCAAATCTGAACTGTTTTATCTTAAAAAGTTTGACTCTGTTGAAAGCTTCAGAACTGAACTCGTCGAATACCTTGATTACTACAACAATCGAAGGATTAAGGTAAAACTGAATGGTCTGACGCCTGTGTTACACAGGCGTCAGACCATTCAAACCACTTAACTTTTTAAAAAAGTCCAACAAATGGGGTTCACTTCA
>JAFZNK010000102.1 GCA_017550965.1 Thermoguttaceae bacterium | reverse complement strand
AGGAACGAAAGAAGCCGACGACTATATTGACGATATGACGTTGGGGGCCAATTTCGCGACATTAAATCATCTTGTGATTAACTCCTTAATCCTTGAGGCGTTTCAAGAAATTATCCCAGGACTCCGCGGGGAGTTGGTTTATTATATCAGTCATAATATTGCGCGTCGTGAGATTATTGGCGGAAACTCAGTTTGGGTGCATAGAAAAGGAGCGACACGCGCCTATCCCGCCAATCATTTTGCTTTAAAAGACACGCCTTTTGCCAAAACGGGACACCCCATCTTGTTACCGGGTAATCCAACTCAAGGGTCGTCGGTGATGGTTGCGTTAGACGGTGCTAAGGACAGCTGTTACAGCGTCAACCATGGCGCCGGTCGGGCTATGGGGCGTAGAGAGGCGGTTCGTGCTTTAAACCAGGCGGAAATTGATTCCGAATTTGACGAAGCGGATATTTTGACCAATTGTCGCTTCTATCCGCGCGACGAAGCTCCCGCCGCTTACAAAGATTTTAACGAAGTGCTCAAGAGCGTTGAATCCGCCGGTCTTGCAAGGGAAGTCGCGCGTCTCCAGGCAAGATTTGTTATTAAGGATTCTTCTACTCCCGACGATTAGTTTCAACCGATAAGGTTCAGGATTAAGTTCATACCATACGACGGCGTCTTGAACCTTCGACGCAACTGTCGCGGCGCGACAATATTTCGTTCCTTCAGATTTTGTATATTTTTTTACGTCGCTTCTTTTAAGCGCGTCAACAATTTGATAGAATGACGCTAATAGCAATACGAGGTTTGTTGTCAACTTCGTCTTCGATTAAAATTGTTTTTGATAAGGATATGATATGAAACGACTTAATCGCCGTGAGTTTATTGGCGTCGGTCTTGGCGTCGGCGTCGCTTCCTTCTTTCCCGCTCCCGCTCAAATAGTTCGCGGCGCAAATGAAAGAATTCGTCTTGGTTCAATTAGTTGCGGCGGTCGCGCTAACGAATTGTTACCCGGATTTAGTTCTATGCCGGAAGTGGACGTCGTCGCGTTATGCGATCCCGATTCCGCTCGCCTCGGTTCGACTAAGGAAAAGTACGACTCCGTTCAAAAAACTTCTGTTGATTGTCGCGATTTGATCGACGACAAAGATATCGACGCTGTTATTGTCGCGACTTGCGACCACTGGCACTGCCTTGCCGCCGCGTGGGCGATGCAAGCCGGAAAAGACGTTTACGTTGAAAAACCCCTTGCTCATAACATTTGGGAAGGTATTCAAGTTGTGAACGCCGCTCGTAAATATAAGCGAGTATGTCAGGTTGGCATGCAACAGCGCAGCGATAAAATGCAGGCGGAGATTAAAAAATTTCTGCATGAAGACAAAGCTATTGGCGAAATCAAAATGGCGCGAGTGAACCATTACTCTCCGCGTCAGCCTATTGGAAAGTCAGAAACTCCCCTTGCGCTTCCGGCTACCGTGGACAAGAATATGTGGCTTGGTCCCGCCGAAGACGTGGATATTTACCGTAATACGTGGCATTACGACTGGCACTGGATGTGGAATACCGGCACGGGCGAGATGGGGAACTGGGGCGTTCATGTTCTTGACGATTGCCGAAACAACGTCCTCCTTGACTGCGTAGAATTTCCTAAACGAATTCTTGCCGGCGGCGTACGAGCGGCCTATAACGACGACGGAGAAACTCCGAACATCCATTTTGCATATTTTGATTCCGGGTCAATTCCCGTCGTCTTAGGGTTGTCTACTCTTGCTATGAAAGATTCAAAATCTGCCGGCGATCATCCCGGACCTGGCAGCGGATACATCGCCTATTGCGAAGGGGGACGACTTGAGGGGCAAAGAGGTAGAGCTCGCGCGTTTGATTCTGACGGCAACTTGATTCAAGAATTTAAAGGAGATAGCGGTCAGCGCGATCACCAGCGTAATTTTGTTGACGCCGTTTTAGCGCAAGATCCGACGATGCTTAACGCGGAAGTCGCTATTGGCAAGGCGACCAGCGAGTGGTGCAATATGGCTAACATTGCGTTCCGATGCGGCAAGCCTTTATCTGTTGAGCGCGCTGCGACTGTTGCAAAAGCCGCAGAAGGAGCTGAACAGATTTGGGGTGAAATCCTTGAAAGCGCGCAAAAGACGCTGCAATCGAACGACGTTTCGATGATTGAATCTGAGGTTATGGTTAGTGAAATGATGGATTTTGACGCCGAGAAGCGGCAATTTGTCGGCGCCGACGCTGAGTTGGCCAATTCGTTCATCAAACGTAAGTATCGAAACGCCGAGTTCACAATGCCTGAAATTGACGCATAACGCCGTTGTTTTCGATCAACTGTTAAACATCGACGCGTCGTAACAAGTTTGTTGTTACGACGCGTCGTTTTGTCAATCAATCTGTCTATTTTTTCTTATTTACTACCTGATCGACTCTTTCAGGTATTGAATTGATTTGCGACCGAGTTCTACAATTCCAGGGGAATAGTCGAAAGGCTCTATTCCGATCCATCCGGTAAATTGGATTTCCTGTAAGGTCGACATAATTGGTCCGAAATTCAACCGACCAAAACCAGGACCTTGGAGATTAGGGTCGTTTGCGTGAAACGAAACTAATTTTTTTCGCGCGGACGCATATTTAATTGTGTCCGGTATTGATTGGTACTCGCCGCCATGCATTGCTTTACAATCCAGATGTAGCGTTACTAGTTCAGGCGACCCTAATTCTCTGATGAAATCCAACGTTTCTTCGGCGTTGTTCCAAAAATTGGTTTCTGTTGGGGCCAACGCCTCAAGAGCCAAGGCTACCTTTGTTTTTTCTAACGTTGGTAGAACCTGAGTTAGTGTGTCTAAGGCGTTCTTTTTAGCCTCTTCACGCGTTTGATTTTTGGCGATATTACGTTGTTTTGGCGAGCCGAGAACCATATAACTCCCGCCGAGTTCTGAACATAAAACTGCCAATTGTGAGAGATAATCGGCCGTTTTCTTTCGTACGTCGGCGTCGTTCGTCGTTATATGAAGGCCTGTAGTTTGCGCAAGAATCCAGTGAAGACCGGAAACGACGACGCCTGTTTTTTTCGAACAAGATATGATTTTTTGACGGACCGATTTATCAATTCGAGACAACGACATTGTCGAGGAAGAACCGTTAACAAAGCCCGCGTCGAGCGAAAAAGGCGCCAATTCGACTCCGTCGTATCCCCAGGCTGCAAAGGCTTCAAATTGATTCTCCAACGTCCAATGTTGGTACATTTCGTTACATAGAGCAAAACGCATGCGGTGTTCCTTTTTATAAAAAAGCCGACGTTTTGACGCGTTATGTTATAAACGCGTCAAAGCGCCGGTCGATTTATTTAGCGTTCGATATCTGAGACTTATTTGGTTTGTTGTTCAAGTTTCAAATAAAGAGCCGCGCCCCAGGATTCGTAGCCGACCGCGTTAGGATGAAGAAGATCTGGCATGATATCTTTTGTCAGAACGCCTTCACTGTTCAAGAATACTTTGCCGATATCGACAACTTCAACGTTCGGAATATCTCTCATGTAATAGGGAGTCCACGCATTAATCGCGTCAATGCAATCTTGTTGGTCCTCTCTGTTGGTGCAGGGGAAGACCTTCAACACGGTGATTTTCATTTCTGGGAACATTGCGTGAAGTTTTTCGACAATACGACGTTGTCCAAGCGCGATATTCTTAGCTTCACGATCGCGTCCCCAAGTGTTGTTGACGCCAATGAGAAGGACTGCAGCTTTGGGATTAACATTGCTGAAATCATAGTTTTCTAAGCGCCAGAGCACATGTTGGGTTTGGTCGCCGCCATGACCAAGATTGACGGCTTTTTTGTCGCCGTAGTACTTCTGCCATACGTCTTTTCCTGCGCCTTCCCAACCGTGAGTGATCGAGTCGCCGATCATAAGAATATCGACGTCGCCCTTTTTAAGAATCTCATTCTTTTCATTGAAGCGATCGCGCCACCAATCTTGATCGACGGGAGCCGCTTGCGTATCGACAGAATTTTCGCCCAGTCCGTCGGCGATCATCGGTTCAAGAGCTTTGGCCCAAATTTCGTAACCTGCGGCGGACGGATGAAGGAAATCGGGCATGATTTCCTTGGTCAATTCGCCGTCCTTCGCAAGAAGCAAATCATTGATGCTGTAAAGTTGGACGTTCTCAACCGCGTTGTCGGCATAGATCGCTTCTAATCCTTTATTGATTTTGTTAACGGCAACGCGCAGAGGATCGTCCGGTTTATTTCCACGAGGAAAAACTTCCAGAAGCAAAATCTTGGTTTCCGGATATTTTTCTTTTAGTTGGTCGACAATCATTTGGATTCCCTGAACCGTTTCCGCAGGGTTGCTATGCATTTCGTCAGAATTCGGTTTTTTGTGTCCAATATTGTTCGTGCCAATCATGACGATCGTCATTTTGGGGGAGATTTTATCCATGGGCGAGTTTGCAATGCGCCAAAGAACATGTCCCGTACGGTCGCCGCTAATTGCGAAATTCATCGCTTTGCGAGTGCCATAGTACTTGTCCCACACTTCTTTTCCGGTTCCTTCCCAGAAATGCGTGATAGAATCCCCAACCCAAAGCAAATCTACGTCGCCCTGCGCCATGCGATCGGCTTGTTGCTTATAGCGGTCGATATCGCGATTTTCAAGCGTCGTGGCAAGATTTTCTTGCGCGAACGACAACGAGGAGGAAAATGCGATCAAAAGTCCTAAAACGCCGAACAGATACGTCGACGGATTCAACAACTTTCTCATTACTTAACCTTTCTAACAGGAATTGAAACAGTAATTTTGCTCGTATCGAGACGACAGTAGAAGGACAACTCGCCGTCTCGCGTCAAACACTCCGAATTATTGAAAAACTTCTTTTAAGGGCAGGTAAAGAGCCGCGCCCCACGATTCATAACCAACCGCGTTGGGATGAAGAAGATCAGGCATAACGTCTTTGGTCAAAACTCCGTCTTGATTGAGAAAAACCCTCCCGATATCCAGAACTTCGACATTTTCCAGATCGCGCATATAAAAAGGAGTCAGAGCGTTAATCTCGTCGTTGCAAGCTTGCTGATCGTCTCGGCATGAACTGGGGAATATCGGGAGAACAAATATTCTCATTTCTGGGAAGAGTTCGCGCATTTTCTGAACGATGCGTCTTTGCCCTAAGGCGACGTTCTTTGGATCGTAATCGCGATTCCAAGTGTTGTTGACTCCAATGAGTAAAACTGCGGCTTTGGGGGAGACGTTGCTAAAATCGTGGTGATCCAGACGCCAAAGGATGTTTTGCGTTCTGTCTCCTCCGTGGCCGAGATTGACAGGGTTGTAGTCGGCAAAGTACTTTTGCCACACGGCCGATCCGTCGTGCTCCCAATATGGAGTTTTGTCCCAAAAATGCGTAATAGAATCGCCAATCATCAGAAGATCAATATTGCCTTGTTTGAGGACGTCGTTCTTTTCCGCAAAGCGTTCCGTCCACCAATCAACCTCCACTTCCGCTGGTTGGCACTCTTCAGGCGTTTCTCCAAGCGCGTCGGCGATCATAGGTTCAACTGCTTTTGCCCAAATTTCAAACCCTTTTTCCGAAGGATGGAGGCGGTCGGGCATAATCTCTTCGGGAAGGGTTCCGTCTTTAGCGAGGAAGAGGTCGTTAATACTGTACAACTGAACGTTTTCAACAGCGTTATGAGCATAGATTGCTTCTAAGCTCCTATTAACCTCGTCAACCCCAAGACGAAGAGAATCGTTTGGTTGGGCTCCGCGAGGAAACAGTTCCATGAGCAAGATTTTAGTATCCGGATATAATTCCTTCAATCGATCGACGATTGACTGAATACCTTCAACAGTTTCAGCAGGCGAACTAAAAGGTTCGTCGCTATTAGGTTTTTTGAGTCCAAGATTGTTGGTTCCAATCAAGAGAATCGTAATCTTGGGAGATATTTTATTCATTGGCGCGTTGGCAAGACGCCAGAGAACGTGAGCTGTGTGGTCCGCGGCTATGCCAAAATTCATTGCCTTACGATTGCCGTAATACTTTTCCCATACTTCCTTTCCATTTGTTTCCCACCGATTGGTAATGGAATCTCCTATCCACAAAATATCGACCTCGCCTTGATTTAATCGTTCGACTTGTTGACGAAATCGAGGGACGTCGCGTTCGATTTGAGTAATCGCCAGATTCTGCGCAAAGGCAGGGAGAGAGAAGAAGACTAAGCACAACGCCGCCCACGCAATTGGCAAGGGATGACAGGCAAACCGTTTTTTCATAACAAAACCTGTTATTAAATTTGATTGAATACCGAGTAGGGATTTAGTTCTTCCTGGACGTTACGTCGTCGAGGCTAAACTACTGTCAAAAGTATAACGGATTCCTTCGCGACTTTAAAGCGCTTGCGGTATTTTCTTAGTTTTTTGGAGTAAGCGTTTGTATCGTTACCGATTTAAAATCGATGGGATAACCATGAGCTTGTAAGAGAATAGGGCTGGAGCCTACTAAGCCAAAGTTCTTTTGATTCTTAAATTTACTTTGAGATTTGGCGATGTTCCACTCCTCAGAGTCAATAGTAAACGTCAGAACTTTTTCACCGTCGATCCAATGTTCAACTTTATTTCCAACGACTACAATTTTTCCCTGGCGGAACTCTCCGTTCGGTTCTTTTTCAGAGGGGGCGGGAAAATCTGAAATTTTTGACGATTCCTTGGCGGGGAAGACGTCAAATAAAGACGCTATTTTCCGATTGTCTATTTTACCGTCAGCGACATTCGCGTCGTCTTGTATCTGGTATTCTAAACCAATCCAACCCTTTCCGTTGGGTTGTTCGATCTTATATTTGATTCCGGAGTTGCATTCTAATCCAAAACGCCATTCGAACGTCAAAATAAAGTCGGTAAATGATTCGTTGGAAAGAAGATCGCCCCCATTTTCCGGGTCGCTTAATCGAAGAAGTCCCCATTCTACCGTCCAACCTTTTGGCGATCCGCCCGTTTCGTTATTCCATCCTTTTAAATCGACTCCATTAAAAAGCTTACGCGGTTCTGACGCGACGTAAGAACGTTCAATTGTCTCGTCGTGCGAACTGCTTGTTGTCGTCGTCTCGGGAAAATTCTGATGCATAGGAGCGTTTGCGTGTCTTGATAAATAGTCTAAAATAGGATCTTGCGTAGATTGGGACTGCGTTGATTCTTGTGTTAGACTTGGATTGACAACGACAACGTCGCTTCTTTTGGAACAGGATGCGGATAACGTTGATAAAGACGTCAAAACGCATAATAGGATTGTATAATTATTAAGACGCATCGTGGTATCCATCTTGAAAAATAAGAAACGGAACGTGTTTTGAAACGTTCCGTTTAAAGTTTTATTTAATGAATTATCGCTGATTAGACTATCAAAGCTTTTCGCTGCAAAGCCAGGAGAAGGCTTCCTGTATACGAACAATTTGTTCGCGACTAACTTTGAAATATTTCGCCTTTCCATCAGCTTTGGGTTCAAAGGTTGTGAATCCGTCTTTGTCGACGATAATTTCGCCGGATTCAGACAAGTCGAAATATCCGCGATCTTGACGAGCGGCAAAAAGAATCGTCGTGAGATCCCAAGTGCATTGTTTAGAATCTAAACTGTCCCGATATAACCTGAAAGCTTCTTTGACAGGATGATATTTTACGTATTCGTAATCGTTGTTCATCATCGCGCCGTCCATAAGAATTTCACGCCCGACTTCGAAGCCGGAAGCGTAAATGGGGGTTGGCCATTCTGAAAAAACCTTTTGGGCGGAAGGAACGTCTTTTACGACGTTATATTCGAGTTGATGTTCAACGTAATTACCCGCCATAGCAACTAAGTACTTGACCTTTTTTGCCGCAAGTTCACGACCGTTTAAAGGCGAATACTCGTCGGCGGGAGAATCAAGGAGACGGGCCAAATTAGTGGAAAAACCGACTTGAGCAATTACGACTGAACCGTCTTCTTGCTCGGCGAGAGTCTTGCGAAGGAGCGCCGTCGCTTCGTAGTATTCTGTTTTGTCGTTTGCAAGATCGAAGAAAGGAAACATTAAATTCCCATCTTCGTCCTTACCTTCTAAACTCTGACGAAGAAACTTGCCGTCAAAAGTTTCCACGCCGCTGTCTTTGACTGCTCCGATAGGGACGTTCGGATTGTCGTAAAACGCATCGACCATTTGACAATAGGGGGCGGCGTATTTGTTGTCTTTCGTAAGCGTGATCGCCAGGAAATCTATTTCGCCGCGTTTTTCAAGGTTGTTTAACATTGCCAACGCGAAGACGTCGTCAATATCGTTGCCCATATCCGTGTCGTAAATGACTTTGACCGGTTCCTTCGCATGAGTTTGAGATACGTTTGCGACAACGCTGAAAAACGCGAAGGTCCCTAGTAATAAACCTAAATAAAACCAATTCTTTTGCAAAGTGACGCCTCGTTTATAGGTGTTGAATGTAACGGTAATCTTGGCATAAGACGCTTAAAATCGTTTCGAACTCAAAGCGTCTGCATGAAGGAAATCGACGCACGATAACCAATTCCTACCGTGAGTATACACCAACTACAATCAAAAAGCTAGGATTTGAGGAAAAAAGGGGAAAATCATTTGGGGCGACGTTTGAAACTACTCCCGCCTTTACCGCTGGTATTTGACGAGCCTTTTGTATCTTGGCGCCCCTCTTTCCCAGAGTTCCCATTCTTTTTCAAAGAACCCTTCGAGCTTACGCCTTCTCTCGATTTGGACAACCGATCCTTTGCGCCTTGCCCTTTGCGGTATAAGTATTTATTGTTAGAACGTTCGTTTCGATTGTCGCTCGAATAGCGATCGTTGTCGCGACTTTTTTGGAATGATTCGCCTTCCGTTTCATTGCGACGACGGAAGGAATCGCTCTCGTCTCCGTTAGCGCGATAATTGTTTTTCCAGGTTGCCTTTTCAGGCTGTTCCAATCTATTGTATTTCTTATTGCCGGGTCGGCGATTGTTGGGACGATTCAGGCTCTTCCTTCCTGATTGATCAAAAGTCTTATCATCGCTGTGACGCAAATCCTTTTTGACGCTCTGGTTGTTGAAAATCTCGGCGTCTTTTGGACGTTTCCAACATTTTTCAATTGGGTCCCATACTTTTGAGTCTGCATAACGAGAACGAACCCCAAATTCACGAGCTCCGGAACGATAACCGCCGTTTGTTTGCGCCCCTTCGCGTCTCGCTCTCTTTCCATGCGCTCGACCGTCTTCTTCCGGATCAAGATATCGACTTCGGAATTCCTCTTTTTCTCGCGCGTCTTTCTCGTTTTGTCGGATGTGCCGCTTGACCCGAGACGAACGGCGCAAAGCTTCGTCTTTGGAAGGATAGGGAGGTATTAAAGCCGCGTCGTCGTTGCCAATCAAATCCTCCCGCCTCGCTTCTTTGAGCGCAGATTTGACGTCATGGTAAAAGGCCGGGTTATAATACAAAAGAAGCGCGTGTTGAAGTCGGCGTTCTCGGAGCCCTTTGGGGACGTAGATTTGTTCGCCAGATATTGGGTCTATGCCGGTGTAGTAGGCGCAAGTCGCAAGTTGGAACGGCGCGGGAATAAAATCTTGCACCTGCTCGGGCCGAATTCCGTTTTTCTTGAGATATTCGGCAACTCTTACCATGTCTCCAATGGTACAACCGGGAAAGCCTGCGATCAGGTAGGGAACCAAATACTGTTCCTTGCCAAGTTTGCGCGAAGTCGCCGTGAATTGTTCGCAAAACTGTTCATAGTTCTCGATAGGCGGTTTATTCATCAAACGAAGAACCCTGTCGTCGACGTGTTCAGGCGCGGTTTTTAGGTGACCGCCCGTATGATAGGCTGCAAGTTCTTCAATAAACTCGGGAGAAAAGTTGGCAAGATCGGTTCTTATACCAGAAGCGATCAACACGCTTTTAACCCCGTCAATATTTCGCGCTCTTTTTAGAAGGTCTATGTACGCGGATTGATCGACGTTGAGATTAGGACAAATTTCAGGACAGAGACACGAAGTGCGCCGACAACGTTTGCACGCTTCTTGATTCTTCCCTTTCAGACGATACATATTGGCTGTCGGCGCGTTTAAATCGCCAACGACATAATTTCCGCCCGCCTCTTTTGCTAATTGCCTGATTTCTTTCAAAATAGCCTCTTCCGAACGCGGCTGGATGAATTTTCCTTGATGCGCGGTTATAGCGCAGAAAGAACAGCCGCCAAAGCACCCTCTATGAGTTTGTACGGAAGATCGAACGACTTCTATCGCTGGGATTGGCTCCTTATACGAGGGATGAGCCTTTCGGGTAAATGGAAGCGAATAAACGTCGTCCATATCTTTTTCCGAAAGGGGATAAGCGGGAGGATTAACAACGATCGCCTCGTCGCCATGTTCTTGAACGAGAGATTTGGCGCAGAATGGATTGAGGTTCTCAAAGGCGATTTTCGTCATTTCGACGAAAAGAAGTCTGGCGTTGCGAACTTCGTCGACTTGCTTTGCGAGTTCCGGATCTTGTTTTTGTTTTGCCAGTTTCGCCAATTGGACAGGATCGCGACTGTCTTCGACTTCGTCATAACTCGGTAGATGAGCGACTGCGTCGGATTCTTCCGGCAAGTCTTCGTTTTTTCCGAGTTTATAAACCGTTCCGCGAACGTCTCTGATTTCTTTGATTGTTTTGCCTTCGTTAAGACGACGCATTATCTCGAGGGTAGCGCGTTCTCCCATGCCGTAAATAAGAAGGTCTATTTTGGCGTCAAAAACAATGGAACGTCTGACTTTGTCGCTCCAATAATCGTAATGAGCAATACGCCTTAAACTTGCTTCAATACCTCCGGCTATGATTGGAACTCCGGGAAAAGCTTCTCGTGCGCGTTGGCAGTAGGCTAACGTCGCGCGATCTGGACGAAGCCCAATTCTTCCTCCTGGCGAATAGGCGTCGTCGTTTCGAACTTTTCGATTAGCGGTATAGTGATTAATCATGGAGTCCATATTTCCCGCGCTAATGCAAAACGCCAATCGAGGACGTCCAAACATTCTGAAATCGTCGACGGAATTCCACGCGGGTTGGCTAAGAATTGCGACCCTAAAGCCGTCTTTTTCGAGAACGCGCGCCAACAATCCGTTGGCAAAACTTGGCGAATCGACATATGCGTCTCCGGTAATAAAGACAACGTCGACGCCGTCCCAACCACGCTCGGCGACTTCTTCCTTCGTCATAGGGAGAGGCGCGGGAGTCTGAAGTTCAGGTCTTGAAGAACGATTGGGATCATAGAAAAGATCGGGCAATTGTGTTGTTTCGCTCATTCTCTATTCTCTATTTCTGGCGACGTTTCTGCAATGATTTGCTTTGTGAATATCGCGTCTTGATAAGACAGCGCTCTAACGGCTTTAAAAACTTATTTCGCAACAATCGTGTGACGTCGTGATTTCACGAGATGAATAATCGGAGGTAAACTTCCTTTCATTCTCTCATATTGCGTCCAATTATCAAGACAGAGAACGTTATTTTTGACGGGAAGTTAGAAAATAAGGGGAGAAGTCGTCTAGAAAAAACGCTCGATAAAAGAGTCCTGCCAATTCACTGGGAGCCCCAATACTCAAAGCGACGCCCTTGAACAACGCAACGCTTACGAATTGAAAAGTACAAAACGCTATGCGAAGCGAGATTCTACAATAACAGGCGTCTAGGGCTGTGTTATCGACTCCCCCGGAAATTGATGGCGGACCTTTTATCGAGCAGTTCCAATCATATCAATTGATTTTGTAATATCAAGAGGTTTAATAGAATCCTCAAAAGTATTTCCCTCCTGCACCCCAGACGTTATTAGGTTGCAAGAGACCATAGGCGTCTAATACGTGGGCGCCGCCGGACGTTGAGCAGTTTTCTGCGTTTTGGCTCCGGAATTTCCATAGGGACGTTGTGCGACAGGAGCTTCTTTTTTCGTCGACGTCGGGGGATTAGTCGCGACTGTTAGTCCCTGAGTGGTTGTCGGAGTTGTTTGGATTGCCGATCGAGCGTACTTTGTCGCCGTCGCCGCCTGTGTTTGCGACGCCGAGGTATTCTGTTGCGACTTCGTCTGATCTGCGTAGGAACCGTTCGAAGCAGCTTTTTGAGGGCTTTGTTTTTTCGGCGCTGTTTTCGCCGCCCAGGCAAGATATTCTTCTTCAGTTAATGCCTGCCCGTTAGCGTGAGCAAATTGTTGAGCCGATTCCAAATTGTCTTCCGCCGCTTCAAGGGAACGTTCGACTTCGTTTTCGACCATTTGCTGTTTGACTTTGTCCATCTGTTTGGTCGCAAGCGCAATCTTTTTGACGCTTTCCTCGCCAGAACGTTGCGGAACGACGATTATGACCGGACGTACGTCGCAAGCGATCGTCAATTTCTTCTTCTTGGGAGCAAATGACGAAGAGGAAGGATCCGGAATTTCAACAACGATGGTGTACGCTTTGTATTTACTTCGTCCGTCTTCGTCTGCTACTAATTCCCCCCCGTACTTCTTCATAATTGCGCCCACTTCAGGGGTTAATTCAGTGTGGCCGTCTTGTTGCAATGTTCCGTATTGGTCGAAACTCCCAATTGTAACAAAACTGCAATCGCGATCATGGAACTCCCAAGCTTCAACTCCCTGATTTCGTAAAGCTTCACAAAGAGCCGCGGCGCGCAATCCCGCATATTGAAGTCTCGTTTCAAGATCATTAAACGCCTCGTTACTCTTCTTCATGCTTGAATCGCCGGAAAACGTGGCGATACGAACAGTGTACGTTTTTTTATTGTTCAACAGGCTGTATTTACTGTCGGAATTAAGCTTTGCTACAAAAGGATCGACCACGCCTTTGTGGTTGAAAAATTCAGGAGGAAGCAATGGATTGGGGACGGGAATAGCGCCGCCCAAAGGACCGTAGCCGGCATATCGAGGATCTGTTTTGGCAGAAACCTTGAAGTTTTCAACCGCTGCTTTGCTTTGAGGATCGTCCTTCAACGATTTTGGCTGCAACCTACGTATTTTCTCGAGGGTTTTTTGCAATTCCAAATCTTCTCCAGTAGGGAATCCCCCAACTAAAACGGCGTATTCAACAGCGCGCGACGTTTGATAGTGAAACTTTTTGGTCTTGCCAAGTTGCGTCGATAACGCGTCCATTTCCGTTTTGTCTGGGTCGTACTTAAACACAAACGCGTTCATTTTGTACGACGCCCTGAGTTCATACGCCAGTCGTTTGGCCTGTATTGCCGCGGAATCTCCGGAAAACTTTTTGACCATCGCAAACCAATTGCCGTCAGATTCGGTTAGAAAGTAATCCTTTTTAGGATCAGCGTCGATTTTTGCCGCCTTTCCACCAGAGAACAGATTCTGAGCGGCGAAACAGTGTCCGGCGCAAAACGCGACAACGAATAGCGCGAGGCAAGTCAAAGTGGCGCGCTTACTGGAACGGAAAAGATTCATCATGTTCACCCTTCGGCGTAAAACCGCAGCATTAATGCTTGCGATACTGGAAAAGTTGGGTAAAATCCAATTGTTTTGTGTTTTCAAGGACGTTGAACAATCCTTCCGACGTTCTTGCTCGAACGCCAATGCTTGTTATAACAATTCAAACAAACCCTTGTTCTTGTATCGGACGTAAAGAAATTTTGCTTTAGGTAAGATTTAACGATTGTTTTAGTTTTATGTATTATGGCGAATCCTATTTCCGTTGAAGCCGCCTTGTTTGCCCGGTTGTCGTGCTTGTTCTTCGCCTCCCGCCCGAGAGTTTGACGTTATTTTGCTTGCGCGGACGCTCCCGTTAACGTTGCGCATATAGGTTTTTGTTTCCCGTTTGTATTTAAAGATGTTTCCTCCCTTAACAATAGGTCAATTGCATATTGGCGTTCCTCTCGTTCAAGCTCCTCTTTCCGGGTATTCCGACGCGCCAATGAGACGATTAGCTCGCGAATTCGGCGCGTCTTTCGCTTTATGCGAGGTTTTTTTGGATCAGTTTGTTTTAAACGTTTCCAAGAAAAGCAAGGCCAGGTTTTATTTGGCCGTCCAAGACGCTGATAAACCGACCGGAGCTCAATTGATGGGGAGTTCGTCCGAAGAATTCGTTCCAGCGGCCCTAAAATTACTGGAGTGCGGTTTTGATCTGATTGACCTGAATTTTGCCTGTCCGGTCAAAAAAGTCGTTGGAAGGAGTCGCGGAGGATATTTAATCTCTAATCCCAGAAAAGCCGTCGAGATTGCCAGACGCGTTCGCGAAGCGGTTCCCAGCGCAATTCCCGTTACTGTGAAGCTTCGCAAAGGATATGACGACAGCGAAGGAAGTCGCGTAGATTTCTTCGAGCTTTTATCAGGTTTGCTTGACGTAGGAATCGACGGAATAGCCGTTCATGGACGTACAGTTTTACAGCGCTATCAAGGTGTCGCCGATTGGGACTTTGTCCGCGAAGTCAAAGAATTTGTTTCTGTCAAAAGGAATTGTCCAGCAGTTTCTGTTCTCGGTTGCGGCGATTTGTTTGCCGCTGAAACCGTGATTCGACGCATGCGTGAATCGGGCGTGGACGGTGTCGCGTTAGCACGGGGGATTATTGGCAATCCATGGCTTTTTACCCAGGTTCGCGCCGCAATGGAGGATCGTCCCATTCCTGGTCCGCCTACTTTACGAGAACAAAAAGAGACTATTGGCAAACATTTTCAAGCGGCGTTAGATCTTTATGGCGAAGCGCGGGCGACAACTATCATGCGCAAATTTGGAGTCGCCTATTCAAAGTTGCATCCTGAGTCGGAGAAGGTGCGCATATCCTTTGTACTTTGCAAGACGTCAAAGAGATGGTTTGAGATATTGGACGAGTTTTATTGATCCAGTAGCGGGAGAATATGAATGGAAAGACGATATTTTTTGCTTCTTTTGCTTTTGCTGAGCGTAAAGGCTTCTTTCATTAGTTCTGACGTTATTGCTCAGGAAAACGAACTTGTTGTCGGGGAGACGCAGAGTTTGTCCAACAACTTGGCGCGATGGAACGCAGTCGATTTTGGGGTTGTGGCTGACGACGAGTCTGTCGATAACACAGACGCTCTGCAGGACGCTCTCAATGCGGCGGGAAACGCCGGCGGAGGAGTTGTAGAAATTCCCAGCGGTAGATTTCGATTTGACGGAGTATTAACGATTCCGACCGGCGTAACGTTGCAAGGAACTTATCGAGTTCCTCCTTCCGTGGTCCATAAAAACGAGAAACCTACGGGAACAACTCTGTTAACTTATGCGAACCGCGGTAAAGTTGACGGGGAACCGTTTATTAATCTGAAAGGTTCTAATTCTGCATTGATTGGCGTTGCCATTATTTATCCGGAATGGAGGCAGGAGGAAGTTCCCCCCGTTCCCTATCCGCCATGCGTCGCTTCAAGAAACACTTGCAACGTGGCGGTTATCGATTGTTGCCTTTTGAATCCATACGAGGGGATCAATTTCGTTCTGGCTCATCGGCATCTAATTCGAAACGTCACTGGGTATCCAAGTTGGCGTGGAATCTTTGTCGACGAATGCTACGATATTGGGCACGTCGAAAATGTGCATTTCTGGCCCTTTGGCGTTTCATATAAGGCGGATAACCCCTATTGTGAATGGATAAACCTCAACGGAACCGCTTTTGAATTTGCCCGCGCCGATTGGCACTATGTTTCCAATACTTTTTGTTTTGGCTACGGGAAAGGTTATTACTTTAGCGAACGCGGGCACGGCGGCGCGAATGGTAATTTTCTCGGAATAGGCGCGGATTCTTGTCGACGCTCGGTTCTCGTCGAACAATCTCAAAAGCAGGGTCTTTTGATTACAAACGGCGAATTTGTCGGTCGTTGGACAAGCGAAGATTCCGTCTGTGTTGAAATTGGAGAGAAAAACGACGGCGCTGTTTCATTAACGAATTGTTCGTTTTGGGGGCCGGTCAAGACGTGCGTTTGGTCGAGAACGGAGAGAAGTCGGGTGGTTTTGAACGCCTGTATATTTGTTAATTGGGACGAAGTTCATTCCTCAAAAACTAAAAGCGGCGCGCCTGCGGTGAAAATAGACGCCGGTCGAGCGACTTTAATCGGCAACTCCTTTGAACAGTCGGGAACCCATCTGTTCATCGGAGACGAGGCGGTATACGTAACGGCTACGGGTAACCAAGCGCCGGGAGGTTTTCGCGTTCAAGGCGATAAATCGCCTTCGAAAGTTCAACTTGTAGCTAACGAACTTGATCCGCTTACAATTTTTCCAGATGGAAGGGAGAATTATTGCGCAAGGGTTGGTAGTTCGGGCGACGAACGCTTTATTCAGGGTTGGTATGGACCTGAACAAGGAGCGGACGGTTCGTTTCGGTGGTCGTCCGGCAGTTCTTTTCTTACGCTTCCCATTCCGGAAAAAACGGAATCTGTTTCAATTGAAATTGATTTGGAGATTCCTGCGGAAGCGTTGGACAGCAATCCAAACGAACTTGGCGTTTTCCTTTCCGAACAGAAACTGGCTGATTTTACAGTTGGAACGAATCGTATTCATTTAGATATCGCCCCGAAGCGTCGGCTTTTAAACGAGGAAGGGGAGCTTGTAGTGAACTTTCGTTGCAAGGCGTGGAAGCCAAAAGATCACAGGGAAAAATCTGACGACGAACGCGAATTGGGCGTAAGCTGTTCCTGGATTCATGTGAAATCATCTGACTATGACGGCGGCAGAATTTTCGACGCTAACAAGGGAAAGTGGCAGGATTCTTTGGGAACTGAACAGAGATAAGACTATATTGAACTCTATCCTATGTTGAAGGCGGAAGCGATGATGAACTTAAATCGTTTCCGTCTTCTTTTTCTTAGTGTATTTTTTTCAGTAGCAAAATTCCGATAACACCCAGAGCTACGTTGCCAAGCCATGTTGCAATGGGAGGGAGCGCGCCGCTTTTAACGCTTTGTAGTCCAAACGTGAATAGAGCGTAATATATTGCGGTAATTGGCAAAAAAGAGGTAAAAAAAGCGAATGTAAAATCTGCTTTTTTGATAAGGATTGCGTATGGGGCGCCGACCCAAACGAAGAAAAAACATGAGAATCCAGCGGCGCAGATTCTTGGTATTGTGAGTTTGTATCTGTTCTGTTGGCGCTCGTAGCCTTTTTCGACAATTGTTCTGTTTTTCCACTCGTCGTTAGCTGTGCCGTCTAGATTGCCGCTGAGGAAGGAAAACATCGCCTTGGAAACCAAAGAACGATGAAAGGCCTTATGTTCGATTTCAAGATTATTTAGGGCCTTTTTGATTTCTTTTGCGGGCGGATCTACTCGTGTTTTAGTTCGAAACACTTCATTGAGCGGAATTGAAAAATCATAAGAGACAGGTATAAAACCTTTAGCTTGATTCGTTTCAACTTCCGCATTGTTTAAGCGGATGTGAACAATCGGATTCTCGACGTTGAATTCGACCTCTATTTTTGCCGATTCCGCCACGCCATTAATGCCGCCGATTTTTCCTGAAAATTCAGGATTTATCAGAACTCCGTCTTCGGCGACGTCTGAGACTTTTATTTCATATTGACCAGTCGGCGTAACAAAACGTTTTTCCGTTTGAAGCTGATTTAAGAGCGTTTTTTCAAAACCTTCCAGTAAAACGTGTTTAATTTGCATTCTTGTCCAAGAGGTCGACAGGTCGTTGAACCATATTCCGAATACGCTGACAATCGCCATGAATATCCAGACTGGCGCCAAGACTCGCCATGGCGGAACGCCTAGCGATTTGAGCGCGATAATCTCGTTGTTTCCCCCCATCCTGGCGAAAAATACCGTCGTGGCAAGAAGAGCCGCCGCCGGAAGCGCCATCGAAAAAATTTCGGGGATAAGGTAAGGCGCTAGTTTAAAAGCCAGAGAAAAAGGAACTCCGGATTTGATCGACGTCTGAACGATAAGAAAGAACATTAAACCTATCGTTAAAATGAAGAGCGCGCTCAAAAATATCTTAATTACTCCAAAGAGCACGTAACGGACGTATATTTTCATTATTTTTCTCGGTGATATTGCCGTTTAACCCTGTCGATATATTTTCGACGACTCGCCGTGTTTCCCCATATTTTAGGGCTAAACTGTACTTGTTTCGCAGAGGGCGTTAAACCTTAAAAACCAAGGGATGGTAATCGATTTAAGGGCGTTCGTCAATAGAAAAAACCTTGATAAAGCCTTAGCCTTATCAAGGTTTTTTGTTGTTTGATTGTT
>JAFZNK010000101.1 GCA_017550965.1 Thermoguttaceae bacterium | reverse complement strand
TTATAAATAGCGCCACGCTGGAGATCGTTGCTCTGAATTGAAAAGACGTCTGTGTCCGTTAGCGGGACAGAAAGTTCTTCTCCATCGTTAATCGTATACTTCAGGGCGTACGAAGTCGCCTCGGTTAGCGTAACGCGCGTTAGGTTGATCGATATCGAACTCGCGTCGTACTCTCCCGTAAGCGTCGGGGTCGAAGGCGCGGCGGGCGTAAAGACAAACTCTGCGCTGGAACCATTGGATTCCCCTTTGCCCGTTATCGTCAATGCCACTTTGCGCCCCAACGTTCCATCGTCTAGGTTGCGCTCATAGCTCAAATCAGACTCGTCAAGACGACCTTCATCGCCGTCAAGACGACTCCAAATGATCTCGTATTCGGCGTCCTCAGGTAATATTGTCGCCGTAATGACGCCATTATCCTCTACTGCCGTCGCTAGCAGTGGCTTAACCGTTATGGCGTTAGAATGCGCCGTATTAATCTCGCTACAAGAATCAACGACAAAGTCATACGTTTTCCCATTTTGAACTTCGTAGGTCGTTGTTTGCCCGACGCCAGTATAGATCGCTTCAGATTGTGCCACGCCTTCTATTGTAACGTAGACGCGATACTCGTCGACATAATCAACCGCCGTCCAACTGAGAGTCACGACGCCTGTCGTCGATTTCGGATCGCCGGAATATGCGCTTTCTAGGATTGCCTCCGTCGTAATTGGCGTCGTTACCAAATGCGTGGAGCCCTGCGTGCCGCTCGCGTTCGTCGCTTTCAGCGTGAAACTATACGCCGTACCTGGTTGAACGTCAGTCAATACGTACGCGCCGTTGACAGGATCGTCGACAATATGAACGTCGATAGAGTTGCCAATCGTGTAAGACAGTTCATATTCGTAGACGTTGTCTTTCGGGATCCAATTAATGGATATTGCTCGACTCGACTTATCGTACTCAGCGCTAAATTCCGGCGCAGTTGGCGCGCCGGGGGCAAAGGTAAACGTCGCGCCGGAACCGGAGGATTTGCCTTTACCCGTTATCGTAAGCGTTACCGTTCGGCCAAGCGTGCCGTCGCTGACGTTGCGCTCATAGCGTAATCCATTCACGTTAAGAGGAACGCTAGTTTCGCCGTCAAGATACGACCATTCATAGTCGTAGTCTGCGCTACTTGGCGTTATTGTTGCGTTAATAACGTCATTCTTTTCCGAAGCAACTGCTAACAATGGCGCTACGACTGCGGGAGCAGAAGCGTTTGACTCGCCCAGTTCGCTATATGCTACTACTGTAAAACTGTATTTCGAGCCGTTCGCCACGTACGATGAACCGTAGGTAAACTCGCAAGTCGCGCCGTCGTAAATTTGTATCAGATCGCCGTTGTTCACGGAGGAGTAAAGCTTATAGCCGTCCGCGTGCTCTATGGAATTCCAAATAATCTTAATCTCGCCAACAACGGCGTTCAATTCGCCGTAGTACTGAGCTGAACTTATCGTCGGCGTCGAAGGAACGGGATCAATCGTTATCGTTAAGGGCTCGGAAACCGCGCTGCCGCCGTCGTTCGACGCGATTATCCAGAATTTATAGGTCGCGTCACGCTGAAGGTCGTCGTTCTGAATCGAAAAGACGTCCACATCCGTTGGCGGAACAGAATTCTCTTCTCCTCCGTCAATCGTATATTTCAGGACGTATGAAGTAGCCTCTGCCAACGTGCCGCGCTTTAAATTGATAGATACCGTACTAGCGTCGTATGCCCCCGTTAAAGTCGGGGTCGAAGGCGAGGCGGGCGTGAAGATAAATTCCGCGTTGGAACCTTGCGAACCCCTCTTGCCCGTTATCGACAACGCAACTTTATGACCTAATGTTCCGTCGTCAGAGTTTCGTTCGTAGCTTAAAGAGCCCGTATGTCCGAGAGAACTACTGGCGTCGCCGTCAAGTCGTTTCCAAATTATCTCATACTCAGCGTCCTCTGGCGCTACCGTCGCCGTTATGACGCCATTGCGCTCTGAAGCCGTCGCCAAAAGAGGCTTAACCGTTACTGTATTCGAACGCGCTGTATTAATCTCGCTGCAGGATTCAACGACGAATTCATACGTCTTACCATTTTGGACTTCATAAGTT
>JAFZNK010000100.1 GCA_017550965.1 Thermoguttaceae bacterium | reverse complement strand
CTTAGTTTATCCCGCCACATCGTTTCAACGACTTCTTGTTTGAACTCGCCAGTATATTTCTTATTAGGTCTTCTTTTAGGCATAAAAAACCCCTTTCGTTGGAATTGTACCATAATGTCCAACAAAAGGGGTGCAGTTCATTGCTGGGCAAGGACGCGTTTTTCGTCATATTCTGTGATACACATTCGCTTTACCTCCGCTTTATTGTCCAGGAGAAATTGTTTGATGACAAAATCGTCGGGCATTTCGTTTAACGTTTCGTCGATCGCCCTGCTAAGAGATATTTTATCTCGCGTTTGTTTTTCCACCACGCCGTTGACGAACCATGAATACGCGTTCAACGGACCGCACGCTTCAAGAAGCTCCATGTTATGACCGTAATTGATGTTGATCATCGTTACGATCACTTCAATGTCGGACTCTGCCTTTGAAGGGAACCCGTCGGTAAATTTGAGGATCGTTCGATCCTCTTTTTCGGCTTTGCCGTTGTAAAAACAGACGCGCTTCGGCGTCGGAATCGGTTGCAATCTCGGGCCGTATAAGTGAAGGTCGTGCTGACGAGCGTATTTATCGTACAACATCCCCGAATAGATCAGGAACCGCAACGGCATGTTAGGATTGTACGTGGATTGTTGCTCGTACAGGTTCAGCGCGTCGTCGATTAAAAACGAAACGTCGTTCTTCATCTTCATATGAACGGCGTCGTTGATCGTATTGATCTCGATATCGTTTTCGTCCGTATAACTGGAACCGTTGACGGCGTTGTATAAACTCAACGTCCATTCTTTGTGATTAGGATTCCCAAAGATGAATTTAAAGAGCCGATCGCGATATTCGTTGTTGACGTCCGCGCCTTTTTTTGACGTGTTTTTCCGGCCTCTGCGCGTCATTGTAGCGTATTTTCATCGAATCGTCAAGGAATTGCTAACGACGTTTCAAATCCTCGGACGGCTCCGAATAAGGCGTCGCGGCGTTTGGACTCGGCTCTCTCGAGCCGATTGGCCGCCGTTTCGTAACGACGGCTTTCCGCGCCTCGCGCGGGAACGCGTCGCCATAGGCGTCGAGCCGCTTCCTGTAGGAAGCGGATTCGTTGATTTTAGCGTCGCGTCGTTATATCCGTCCGGGCGCCGCGCGCCCGTTGCGACCAAAAATTGGCGTTTACTCCTGAGGCGGGAAACGTTAAACTAGCGAGACTTCCCGTAGCGGGGAGTCGGACCTTATGAGGAGACATAGCGTTCCAAAAGACGAAAGCCACATAGAGATGAAACGAACAAATATGCGTGTTGTAACGAGTTATATCGCGGTCGTTCTTGTCGGCGCGTTCCTTTGCCTCGGTTGCAAGCCCTCGGGCGACAAGCCCGACAAGCCCGGCGCGTCGAACGGCGCCGAAACTTCCGCGAAGGATCTTGGAGCCAAAGCGCTTGAAGACGAAGATTGGGCGCGCGCTTACGACAAATTCACCGACGCGATCGCCGCGGACGACGCCGACGTCGACGCGTATTACGGCCGCGCCTCCGCGTCGCTGGAAATCGCGCAGGGCCACTATCGCTTAGCGCAGGCGGCGGCGACCAATCAGGACGTCGAAGCTGGAAAATCAGAGGCGGCCAAAGCGGACGAGTCGTTCCAAAAGGCGATTGAAGACTGCGACAAAGCGATCGCGCTCGACGCGAATTACGCCGACGCGTATTATCTCAAAGGAGTCGTCGCGCAATATCAGGGCGCGTGGGAGCAGGGAATCGACGCGTTCACCCAATGCGTTAAAATCGCGCCCGACCGCGCCGACGCGTATCATCGCCGCGGCGAGATTTACGACCATATCGGCGACTACATGAACTCGTCGGTCGACTTCAAAAAAGCGGGCGAACTTGGCTATTCGGACGGTTCCGAACAAGCCGCTTCCGACGTCGACATGAACGATTTCAGCGATTTGAATTACGAGCCCGAAGAAGCGACCGACGCGCAGGATTCCGCCGGTTCCGCCGAACCGAACGGTTCCGAATCAGAAGAATAACGCGCCTGTCCCCCTTTTTTACGAAAGGACTTACGCCTATGGACGCCAAACGCGACGTCAACAGTTCCAACGAGATCGCCGAAGCGCTGCGAACCGCTTCCGTCAGTCATAAGTTGCGCGTTTTTACGGCGTGCTTTTCGCTTGTCGCGCTGGCGGCCGCCGTCTTTGTCGCGCCGAAATTCTCCAGTTGGGACGCGGTCAAAGAGTTTCTCAACGCGCGGCGGTTCCTGACGACCGAGTCGATCGTCGAGGTCAAGGCGGAGCCGGCTCCGCCCGCGACGCCAAAGACGTTCTCCACGGAAGAACCGCTCGAAAAACTCGATTTGTCCGACCCGCTGACCGAAGAGCTTAACGTTCCGGACGGACGCGAGTTAGGGTATATAGAAGAACCGCTCGAATACGAATCGGAAAGCGCTCCCTCCGACTCGACCCTCGACGCGTTTGACGTCGACGAGCCGCAAGCTCTTCCCGATCTCCCGGAGGAACCGTCGGTCGACGAACTTCTCGAATCGCCGATTCCCGACGAAGGAGTTGAAGAAGTCGAAGAAATCGACGAGCCGGCGCCCGTTGAAGAACAAGTCGCGCCCGAGCCGCCCGTCGCCAATCCAAACGAGGCGCGTAAGCCGAAATCGCGCGTCTTCGCGCAGGCGGCGAACATCTTGCAGGCGCCAGAAGCGTCGTCGAAATATTTCGCGCGCGCCGCGAAGATCGTCGACGCGAAAGAAGGGTTTTCGCCCAATTCGTTTTCCGACGCCGCCGTCGCGGCTTCGGTCGCCGGGCGCGCGTCGGCCGCGTCTTCCAACGTCGCCGAACGCGACGTCGCGCCGGTGAATTACGAACGCTCTCCGAACGCCGGAACCGGCGTCGCTCCCGCCGAGTATAACGCGCCCAAGAGCGTCGCGCCGGGCTCCGAAGAAGAGCGCGCCGCGTCGAAGAGAAGCGAAGTCGGCGACGCCGACGCGCAGAGAAGGGAATTGTCCCCCGAGGAAACGCAGAGCGTTCAGACGGCCCAGATGGAACTGCGCCGACAAGGTCTGCTGGGCGCGCATATCGAACGCTGGAACGCCCAGAACTTTCGCGCGACGGGAATGACGCGCAGCCCCGAAGGCGCGTATTTTAACGAAGCGTTTGGCGCGACCCCTGAAGAGGCCGCCCAGGCGCTCTTGCAAAAAACCAAGTCGCCCGACGCCGAAGGGCGTCCGATTAAGTCGGGGTTTTGAGGCGCGATGACCAACGCGGATCTTCGCGAAGAACTCGCGCGCGTCGAAGCGGTTCTTTTTGCGGCGAAAGAACCGATCGCAAGTCGCAAATTGGCGCAACTGGCGGACGTCGGCGACGGAACGCGCGCGCGCGCTTTAGTCCGGAAATTAAACGAACGCTATAATCGCAACGGCGCGGCGTTTTGCGCCGTCGAAGTCGCGGGCGGTTTTCAACTTCGCACGCTGCCGGAATTTGCGCCGTGGCTCTTTCGCCTGCAGGGCGCGCCCGTCGACTTGAAATTGACGAACTCCGCGATGGAAACGCTCGCGATTGTCGCGTACGAACAGCCGGTGATGCGCGCGAACGTCGAACGAATTCGCGGCGTTCATTGCGGGGACGTGTTGCGCCAACTTCTTGAACAAGGCTTAATTAAAATCGTCGGACGCTCCGACGAACTCGGTCGTCCTTTTCTCTACGGAACGACCAAACGCTTCTTGCAAACGTTCGGATTTATGAAAATCGAGGATTTGCCGCGCCGCGCGGAGCCGTGGATTACCGAGGACGACGTTTCCGACGCGACGGAGATCGTCGTGGAAGCCGATAAAAAGGCGGCGGATCAACTCCACGGAACGCAAGAGGAATAGAAGCGCCTACCTCTTGCCCGTCGCTTTGTTGACGAGCAGCCGGAGTTTGCCCGTCTCCGACACGATCTTGCCCGCCTTGACGTCCTCTTCGGTAAATCGCGCGACGTAAATTTCTTTGGAATCGTATCTCTCGAAGTCGTAAATAATAAAGATCGTTCCGTCGGCGTTCTGGCCCCCGTCGGGATACGAGACCTGATTGCGTTCGTCGAGAACCAGCCCGCCCTGCCACGTCTGGCCGTCGTCTTCGGAAATAAACGCCGTCATTTGCTGACGTCCGACGTCCTGATCGATCGGGCCGTTTTTGACCAGCAGGAGCGCGCCCGATTTCAGGCGTCTCACAAAGAATCGCGAGGACGTGTGTTTGATCGTCGAGGGTTGGAATTCCGACCACGTCATGCCGCCGTCGGTCGAATGCGATTCGCCAATTCCGCGGAGCGTTCGATTGAGGATCCAGAAGGAGCCGTCTTTTTTCTCGACGATATTGTGTTCGTCGTAGGTGGAAACTTCCGCGGGCACGTAGACGCGTCCGTAATTGTCGAGCGTCGCGCCTTTGTCGGTCGAGACGTAAACGTTGGCGCCGCGCAGTTTCTCGTCGATTTTATATTTGGAGTCGAAGCGCCATATGGCGACGGGGAAGAGCCAGCGGCCTTTGGAGTCGGCGATCGGCTTGCACATCATGATCCCGTTGCACAAGCGTCTTGGGGCCGACCATTGCGCGTCGACGCCCTTTTCCGGCTCCGACGTCGTCATCGCCCAGACGCCGACGCGTCCGTCCCAAATGCTTTCGGGAATCGCTTTGTTTTCTTCGCCCTGCGACCAGAAGATCCACAACTTGCCGTCGGGGTCCGACCATAACGTCGAATCGAACGCGCGAACGATTCCCGCCGGATCGATTGCGAAAATCGGCTTCGACCACGTTTCGCCCTGATCGCCGCTATACGCCAGAAGGACGTAGTTTTGAGCGTCTTCGCCCGTTCCGCCCGAGTACCAGCACGCCCAAAGTCCGCCGTCCGCGGCGACTTCCAGACTGGCGATTCCCTGAAAGACGCGGTTTTCCTCCGAGTATTTTTCGGGAACCGGGCGCAACACGTCCGGCGGCGCGAGCGGATCGACCGACTCTTGAGCAATAGTCGCGGCCAACGGCGTCAGAAACAACGCGAAAACGAGAAAAGCAAGCGGATTTTTCATAGGAGCCTCGCAAACAACAATAGGGGCGAACGTTAAATCAACGAAGCGAACGTCCGCTTCGCGACGATCCTATTGTAACAGCGCGATTCCTTGATTTCAAGTCCGACGGTCGCGACGGCGCCTGCGCGTCGAGTTTGACCGTCCCCAAAACACAGCGATAACGCCTGAATAAATATCGGCGCGAAAGCTCCGCGAGCCGTCGACGCGGCTTGTTTGTTGTATCGCTTATTCAAAAATATTTATTTAAACATTGTTATTTGACAGCTTGCATATGTTGTTGGTTGATTTGTCCCGTTATTTATTTGCCGTTTATTTTGTCGTCCGCTTGATTAATTTTGTCGTCGCTGTTAGATTGAAGCCGTCTCGAGCCGTTTTTCAACAATTTTTATGGAGAATGATCAATGACGCCGCGTCTCTCTAAGCTTAAACGCGTCCCGCTTGCGGCTTTGTTCGCAGTCCTTATTCTCGGTTGCGCGGTATGGGCGGCGGGAAAAGCGTCGCTCGCGCGCCATGAGGTTAAAAACGACGGTTTGTTTAACGAGATTCGGACGGAGGCGGCGCAAATAGAGGTTTTCCCCGTCGACTACGTTCTTCTTGGGAAAGAATCGATTTGGGAAATCCGCTACGAATTGACGTTCGAGCGATTTCAACCGGTTTATCGATTTAAAGAGCGCGCCTGCGCGGCGACTTTGCCTGAGATCGACGAATGCGTCGCGCGAATCGACGAACTGAATCCTAAAGAAAAGGCCATGGTTCTAACGGCGATTTGTCTTTTTGAACGAACGCGCCGTTCTCGTCCCGCTCAATACGTCTCGAGGCTCGGAAACGCAAACGACGAACGAGTCGCTCTTTATCCTCGCGATTTCTATGCGGATGAACAATTGCGAAACTGGGCGGCGTGTTTTCCAATTTATCGTCCCGACCGGTCGATTTCCAAAAGAACCTGGCGGCGATTGGAGAAGTTTGTCGGGAAGTATCGCGACTCCAAAGAGATCGCGTTTCCTGCCGTCGAAACGAGCGAGTCGGAATTAAAAGACAATTGGTTCGCCAGTATCGGCCGTTGTGTCGAACTGATGAAAACGAGGCTTGACCCGACTGTTCCCTGGGACGAATGGTCCGAGGCGCGCAATCCCAATTCTCCGGACGGCGGTTGGTCCGATTTGGATTATTTATCTCGAAAGGGCGCTCCGCCGCTCGAATCTCCGATCTACCCGTTTTCCTCTATAATTCCCGAGCAGTTGGACGATTCCGTAACGCTCGCCTTTTTAGAGGACGTCGCGTCCCTGGAAAAATCTTCTTCATTGACCTCGAAAGAAGTTCAAGAATTGAAGGCGTTGCGCGAGTACTGTTTTATGCGCCGATCGTATGTTTCTTCGCAAAACGAGAGAGCCGGACCGCTGACGGGCAATTCTTCCGCCCGCGCGAAAACGTTGGGAGAGATCGCCGCCTGCGCGCTTCTGGACCGCGTTCCTTATAAGTAGGACCGAATTTTCCAACGCCGGACTGTTTGAGAACGCCGCGTCGTTAACGGACTCGGCGCCGACGGTTTTTCGTCGGTCAACGCGTCCTTCGCAAACAAAAAGAGCAAAAACGCTTTTCAACGCTTTTGCTCTTTTTGTTTTTATCGACGACGCGTTTCCGCGCTCTGTCGAAAGTCAAATCAACCGACAATCTCTTTGACTTCGACCTGGATGTACGTCTGGCGGTGACCGTTCTTTTTGCGGCTGTTCTTGCGTCGACGGAACCAGCGAATCACGACCTTGGGGCCTTTGAATTCAGTCGTTTCGACTTTTTTCGTTTTGCCGTTTTCGTCTTTGACTTCGACTTCTCGCGTCATGACTTCGCAAACGACCTTCGCGCCTTCGATCGTCGGCTGCCCGACCGTAACGACTTGCTCCGTTTTGGTTTTGCCGTCTTCATCTTTGGTCTCGACTTCTCTCGAGATAAGAAGAACCTGGTCGAGTTCGAGGGTGGCGCCGGCTTCAACTTCGCGCAGTTCAAGGAACATCTTGCGCCCGACTTCGCATTTGTACTGACGTCCGCCGTCTTTGACAATAGCGTACATGTTTCTAATCCTTTTTCGATAAAAAACCTAACTTATCGCCGGACGAATCCGACGCTTACGCCTTCGTTTTATTCCCAATTCAGGCGTAAAACACAGCCGAGCCATGCGGCTCGGGAACGTCTCAGGCGTTAGGCGCGTCGAAAATCGACGCTTGTTGCCGGACGTTGCTTTTGGGAACCCTGGAACCTTCTCGGCGGAGCCAAGCGGCGCGAGGGAACGATCACAAAATAACGGGGCGATTATACGCTCTTTGGCGTTTTCAAGAAGCGCCCCCCTCCTTGAAATTGACTTTTTTGCCCAGTTCGTCGAAGAGCTCGATTTCAATATGTTCGGGCCAGACGTTCGAAACGCTTTTCAAAATGACGGAGACGTTCGATTCCGACTCGATTTGAGCGAGTTGACCGCGTTTCTTATTGTTCATGTATTCGGCGACTTCTTCCGCGACGCCGACGACAATTTGCTTCGCGCGCGGTTCTTGTCCGGCGAGCGTCAGGAGCCGAATGATTTCCAGCGCCATGCTCTCGACCGACTTAATCGCCCCGCCGCCTTTGCAACACGGGCATTCGCGATAGACGCTTCGCTTGAGCCCCGGTCGAACGCGTTGGCGCGTCATTTCAATGAGGCCGAACGGGCTTGTTCGGAGAATCTTCGTCTTGGACCGATCGCGTTTCGTCGCGTCGCGCAACGTGCGTTCGACGGCGCGGCGATGTCGTTCGTCGTTCATATCGATGAAGTCGTTGACGATGACGCCCCCGAGATCGCGGAGCCGAATTTGACGCGCGATTTCTTTGGCGGCGCGCAAATTCACCTGGAACGCGGTTTCTTCAGGCGAGTCGTTGGCGCGAAAACTGCCGCTGTTGACGTCGATGGCGACGAGCGCTTCGGCCTGGTCGATGACGATCGAACCGCCGTCTTTAAGCGCGACTTTTCGGCTGTTGATTTTGGCGATTTCCTTGTCGACGTCGTATTTCGCAAAGAGCGGCTCGCGGCCGTCGTAATACGAAATTCGGTCGGCGTAGCGCGGCATCATGACGCGCAGAAATTCGCTTGCGCGCTCGAACGCTTCGCGCTCGTCGACGATGATTTCGTCGACGGCGGACGTAAAGGCGTCGCGAATCGTCCGAATGATCATGTCGCTTTCTTCGTAGATGCCCACCGGGCCGGGCAAGTTCTTAATACGGCGCACAATCGATTTCCACAGCCGCATCAAATACGCCAGGTCGAGCGCGAGTTCTTTACGCGTTCGGTCCGCGCCGGCGGTGCGAACGATGAACCCAAGCCCCTGAGGCGGATTGAGCTCTTCCAGAAGGGCGCGCAACTTGCGTCGGGCGCCGTCCGATTCGATTTTTCGCGACACGCCGACATGATTGAGATGCGGCATTAAGACGAGATAGCGGCCGGGAATGCTGATATAGGTCGAGAGCGTTGGGCCTTTGGTCCCGATTCCTTCTTTAATGACCTGGACGACGACTTCGTCCCCTTTTTGAAAGACGTCCTGAATCGGCGGCTTGACGCGCGGACGGCCGTAATCGCAAAAATCGTCGTCGTTGCGTCGGCGGTCGTAGCGACTTCGTTCGTCTTCTCGCGGAGGAACGAAATTAGAGGCCTGTTTGAAATAGTGCGGCTCGACGTCGCTGATATGAAGGAACCCGTTCCTTCCGACGCCGAAGTCGACAAACGCCGCCTGGATGCTTTGTTCGATATTGACGATTACGCCTTTGTAGATATTTCCGACGTAATTTTCGTTTGTCGTTCGTTCGACGTACAGCTCTTCGAGAGCGTCGTCTTCCACCACGGCGATCCGGTATTCTTCCGGCTGTCGCGCGTTGATCAACATCTTTTGAGACATGAAATAATCTTTCTCGACGGTAATGGCGCCCAGACGCAGAGTCAGTTCAGTTCGTCTACGATATACGTGCGATTGCGATTGGGAAAGATCGTTCGAAAAAGAGCTTCGTCAAGACCCAAACACGCGAGAATCTCGCGCGCGCCGGCTTCCGGACCCGACTGCGCCGATAAGACGAGTCGGAGCGTCGAGCCGTCGAGCGCCAGTTCTTTGACGGGTGCGCGCGCGTCGACCGGCTTGCCGTTGGCTTTGACGACTTCCACGGTCTGCGCGCTCATAAAGTCCGCGATTTTGCGGTCGAGCCCTTCGGCGAGTTCTTCAGGAACGGTCATGTCGTAGGAGAACGCGTGCGCCTGTTGTTTCGGCGCGCCTTCTTCCAGAGGGACCGCTCGGAGAAAATCGAGCCCCTCGACGCTTGAGTCGTTGAGCTTTTGCAAAAGAACTTCCGAAGGCCAGTCTTCTTCTAAAATCAATTCCATCGCCTCGTCGTCGCTGGAAAAACCCAGGGGGAGCGCCGAAAGATAACTTACTCTCGGCTTAGGGTGAAATCCCTGCGACTTGGCGAGCGGCAATTCGGCGCGGCGCATAATTCGTTCCATAGCGCGCAAAAGATCGCGATGTCCTATGAAACGCAAATTGCCGCGCTTGCTAAATCGCAGCCTGTATCGCCGACGAGCCATTGGGCGTTCGATCGTTTCGACACGTCTTTGTCGAAACGCCTTTCTAATAAATCCTATCCGTTCCGCCGCGCGCGCTCTTCCTTTCAATCGAATCGACAAGCGAGACGATCTGATTTTCCCCGCGCGAACAAGCGCGCCTGGATGAAGTTAACGCAACGGCGGAAGGCGACAATATACGCTGGTTAAGGAACGTCGCGACAAGCGTTTGGGGCCGTCGCGCGTCCCGTCGTTTTCACTTTCTTTGCGGAAACGTCGGCCGATTGCGCGTCGACGTTCCGTTTCGCAGAGCGCTTCGCTCTGACAATCGCTTGCGGACAAGCGGAACTATACTGATATAGTTTATCTATTTTAACAAAATTTGCAAGCAAAAATTCGCTCGCGACGGGGGTCAGTAGCCCGTCTGAGTGCGCTCGTGCCAGTCGTTACGGAGCAACATACGCACTTCGGTCGACGATTCCATGAGCGCCGCGCGCGCGGCAAGGTCTTGACAGTCGGCGATCGAATACCCTTCGCAGACTTCTTTGAGCCGCAGGATCATGCCGGGCGCGACGCTGATCGTGCGCAGGCCCAGCCCGAGCAAAAGCGGAATATTCTCCGGAACGCTTCCCATCTGGCCGCACAGCGAGACGGGCTTGTCGTACGTTCGCGCGACGTCGACTGTTCGCTTGATCATTCGGAGCAGGGCGGGCGACTCCTGTTCGTAAAGTTCGCTCACGCTCGGATTGGTTCGGTCGGTCGCCATCGCGTATTGGAGCAGGTCGTTAGTTCCGATACTGAAGAAATCGACGTCGTGCGCAAATTGTTCAAGCGTTATGACGGCGGCGGGCGTTTCGACCATAATGCCCAGCGGAATGTCGCGATCGAACGGGACGTTTTTTTCAAGGAGTTCGTCGCGCACGTCGTTGAAGATCATTCTCGCCTTGCGGAACTCCATAATCGTCGAAACGAGAGGGAACATCACCGCGATTTTTCCGTAGACGCTCGCGCGAAGAAGCGCGCGAATTTGCGTGCGGAACATGTCGCCGTTGCGCAGAGAGAGACGAACGCTTCGCAGCCCGAGGAACGGATTAGGCTCCGGCTCCGGAGTGAATTTCAGCCCGTTGGGGAGCTTGTCGGCGCCAAGATCGAACGTGCGGATGGTAACTTGCCGTCCGTTCATCGCCTCCGCGACTTGTTTATACGCCTCGAAGTGCGCTTCTTCGTTGGGGAGCGTTCCCGACGGGCTCGTCAAATAGAGGAATTCCGTTCGATAGAGTCCGACGCCGGGCGCGCCGTATTCGTAACACGTCTTCGCTTCTTGCGGAAATTCGATGTTGCCCTTGATTTCAATGTCGACGCCGTCGAGCGTTTTCGCGTAGATCGAACGGTTTTTCGATTCGAGTCGGCGCTGTTCTTCGTGCAACCGGTTAAGTTTGCGCTCGTATTGCGCGAGAACGTCGGGGGTCGGGTCGAGAACGAGCCTGCCGAGTTCGCCGTCGACGATCGCGACGGTGGTTTCGCCGGTTTCCGTCAGGAACGATCCGACGCCCAACACCGTCGGAACGTGCAGCGCGGCGGCGACGATCGCCGTGTGGCTGCCGATCGCCCCGTTTTCCGTAACAATCGCCGAAGTTTTCGCGGGGTCGAGTTTCGACGCCGCGCTGGGCTTGAGAAACGACGCGGCGACGATGGTCGGCTCGGTCGTTTCCGCGCGATCGACGGCGCGAATTGAAAGAAGTTCGTGCAGGAGCCGGTCGCGAAGATCGAGAATATCGTTGGCGCGTTCGGCGTAGTGCGGATCGAGATTGCGAAGAAGGTCCGCCTGCTGATTCAACGTGGAGTCGACCGCGTATTCCGCCGTAACAAGATGTTCGGAAACCGCTTTTTCAATGCGGGAGCGCATGCCCGCGTCGTTTAAAATGAGGAGATAAGCCTCGTAGAGACGCCCGAATTCCGCGCCAAGTTGACGCGTCGCGTCGTCGCGGCTCGTTTCGAGCGCCGCGTTCGCGCCGCGAAACGCCGCCTCGATACGGCGAAGCTCTTTGTCGACCTGGCCCGGCTGAATTAAAACGCGTTTTTGCGAGCCGACTCGATCGCTGACGACGACGCTTAATTTCCCAATCGCGACGCCGGGATAGACGGGGACGCCCTGATATACTTTCATCTTAGACTTTCTGAGTAAGAAGAAAAGTCGGTTGACACGCGCGCGCTTCCCTGCTTGCGCCTTTGGAGCCGAAAAACGAGCCGAGCGCGTTTTTCGACGCGGCGAATCACAGGTCGGCGGGCGCCGACGCCGCAAATTCGTCTTCGTAGAATTTGCGATCGAAGAGCTCTTTGATCGCTTCCGCCGCTTGTTCCTCGTCGTCTCCTTCCGCGTTGAGCGTCAACACGGTTCCTTGCGGAGCCATGAGGGTGAGAAGATCAAGACAGCTTTTGCAGTCCGCTTTATAGCCGTTTTTCGCGAGGGTGAGTTTGGAGGAATACTTCATCGCCGCTTTGCACACGAGCGAGGCGTCGCGAACGTGGAAACCGGCGGCGTTGGAAACTGTCAGTTCTTTGGCAATCACTTTAACTGGCGCTTTCTATTGGCAAGGACGACTTTTCTTTCCCGCAACGACTCCGTTCGGTCGTCCTCATAACGTGGAAACGAGAGATCGCTTATGGAAAAGACTATCTTTTCGTTTCGTATCTTAGCGTTTTTTGGAGAGCGTTGCGACTCCAAAAATACCGCAAAACAGGTTTGGCAAAAGACCGATAACAAAAAAGCGGCGTAACCTCTCGTCGAGAGGTTGCGCCGCGCGGTCGATTCTGTATTGTTCGCGCTCCGATCGCTTTTGTTCCGCAAGCGAGCGTTTTAAGAGCGCCTGCGACGCGCGAGGCGTCGTGTCAAGCCGGGATTCGGACGACGCGATCGTCCCAAATTCTCTTTGTCCGACGGCGCGCCTGCGTCAAACGCGCCGCGCGACGATCAGCGTTCCGGCGCGTATTCGCCTTCGTCCGCTTCGTTGAGAAGATTCAGGACGTCTTCGCGCGTGTAGCTCTGGCGCAAGTAGCTGCAGAACCCTTTGTCTCTCAGCTGAGTCGAGATGTGCTGTAGAGCGGCGACGTGCTCGTCTTTATAAGCGGGGTTCGAAACGATCAGGAAGAACAAGTAGACTTTTTCGCAATCGAGGCTGTCGAAATCGACGCCTTCCTGGCTGATTCCAACGGTGCCGACGAGAGATTCCACGCCCGCGTAACGCGAGTGAGGAATAGCCACGCCGCGCCCGATCGCCGTGGTGCCGAGTTCTTCGCGTTCAAGCACCTTGGCGACGATGTTGTCGATTTCCGTTTCTGGAAAAGCGCCGGCGTCCGCCATCGATTGGACCATTTCGCGAACGATCCCTTCTTTTGTCGTCGCTTCAAGTTTCGTTACGATAGAACCTGGAACAATAAAATCGGAAAATTTCATTCGTATTACTCCCAAAAGCGTTTAGGACCTCGACGCTTGAAATCGTCGCTTGAATATTCAGTTAAGGCTTTGGCCGTTCGCGTCGGCGTCGGCCAGTATCTTATTGACTTCGTCTTTGGACGCGGCCTTTTTGAGCGCGGAGCAGAACCCTTCGTTCTTAATGTGGCGCGTGATGTGTTCGAGGGCGCGAAGGTGTTCGCCGGGTCGATCGGGCGGGGAAACGAGTAAGAAGAACAAATTGACCTTTTCGCAGTCGAGGCTGCTGAAATCGACGCCTTCCGGGCTAATGGCGACGGCGCCGATGAGCCGCTCGACGCTGATGTGCTTGGTATGAGGAACGGCGATTCCGTTGCCGATGCCGGTGGTGCCGAGTTCTTCGCGGCGCATGATCGCGTTGATGATGTTCTCACTCTCGGCTTCTGGAATGCCGCCCGCCGCGCGCATCGATTCGACCATTTCGCGAATGACGCCTTCTTTGGTCGTGGCTTGAAGCTCGATAACGACGGAATCGCCAAGAATAAAATCGGAAAATTTCATTCGAAAACTCCAAATAAAACAGGCTTTAGGGGCCAAAATTGCAGGTTCGGAACGCAGACGATCCGTCGAGGAAAACCATTCGAACGGTCGACGTCAAAAGGACTGCGGCGACGATGAGGCGAGCTAAGTCGACGCTTTAAAGGGATCGTTACGTTTTGCGTCGCTCTTCTTTGTCAAAACCCTCCCGTTCCTAGCTACATTGTAATCACTTTTGACGGTTTGTATATAGAAGATTCCGCCCGATTTCAAAGAATCGTTAGAAATTTTTTCAGGAAAATCGCGCGGAAACAATTTGATTTTATTCGAGGAATTGTGGGAGCGCCGACCTGAAGCAAACGCGCCGACGACCGAAGCTCGGCCGCCGGCGACTTTTTGATTTAAGTTGAGTTGGCGCGTACGACGCGCGGTCGACGGTTAGGACTGGAAAAGGTTGACGAACGATATCAATTGGCGATCAACGGTGATCGGTCAATTTTTCTTTGAATTTCCTCATCTGTTGCTCGAGTTTGTCGATCGTCTGGTCGAGGCAGCCCCAGAGGTCGCCGGACGTGTATTCGGCGCGGAAATCTTTTTTCAGTTCGGTAACGACGGTAACTTCGACTTTCGGTTCGTCCGCTTTGTCGAGGTCGACGAGGACGTTAATATCGGAAATTCGTTCGACGAAACGTTCCAGTTTGGCGACTTTTTCGGCGATTTTTTCACGAGTGGCTTCCGCCATTTCTCCGTGACGAACTTGAACTTGAATATTCATTTTCTTCTCCTTACCCCTTCTGCAAGGGTCTGAGTCAGGCGATCGAAACGCCGTTGACGCCGTGAACGACGCGCGCGAACGGCGGCGCTGGGAAATAAGATTTGGTCGCGCCGTTTGTACGTCTCGATTAATGTCGGGTCGACGAATAATGGCGAGTCGCAAGGCGACTCTTCGTCGCTCCCATCTTAATACATAGTATCCCAAAACGCAAGGAAAGTTTCTTACAAAATGGAATTTTTCGAAAATTTGTTCGGCGTTTAACAGCGCGTTGTCTGCAGACCGCGGCTCGACGGCTGACGCAACGCGAAAATCCCGACGTCGCGCAAACCCCGCCGCGCGAGGAGCGACTCCCAAAACGCAAAAGCGCGCCGACTCGATCGACGTCGAATCGGCGCGCGTTAAAACGTTCGGGCGTTGAAAAGATTAACGGCCTCCGCCGTGCCCCGCGCCGAGCGTTTGCGGGGTAAGATCGACTTCGCCCTCGAGCGCGAATTCAATGTCTTTTTGACCGCCCGCGGGCACGGCAATCGTCAAGCCGGACTCGTTCATGTCGCCGTACTTCACGGGCAATTCGTGAATTACCGTTTGTTCCGGAACAGGTTGTCCTCTGAATTTGTCGGGATTCTCGTTGCGTTCCCTCGCCTCTTCGGGCGAAAGTCCTCCTTCGACTTTGTCCTTGGTTATCGTTACGTAATATTCGCCGGGGTAAACGCCGTCGCCGGGATCAAGAGTCGTCATCTTAAAAACGCCCTGAGCGTCGGTTACCGCATGAGCGCTCGACGCTCCGCTTCCGATTTCTTTGGGCGCAAGAAGCACGGTGGCGCCGGCGACTTTCTCGCCGTTGAACGTAACGACGCCTTGCGCGGGAACAAGGCCCGACAGACGTTTTTTATGACAGCCGGAGACGACTATCGAACACATGACCAGAACGGCGAACGAAAGTACGGCTAATCGTTTCATGAGTCGATCCTTTCCGAAAATATCAAGTTATATAGACGTGTTCGTTTCGCCGCGGTTGCACGTGCCGAGCGAGCCCCACACGCCAAACGGAGAGACGCCTTCCTGAGCGCCCCAGTATTTGTACCAGCCCGAAAATCCCTGTGTGCCCGCCGTTTCGCAATTGATCGTATCGCTTACAAAACGAACGCTTCCGTCCATCATCCCAACGTTCACGCCTCCGCTGTGGTTGCTCGTCGCCGATATATACGAAGCTTCGCCAAAGTTCGAGGCCGCGCAGCAAGTGGGCGAGTTCGGAGGGAGAATCGTATGGAATCTTGAGTTGTTGTACGAATAGTAGAGCGCGCGTTGCCCGAGACCGCCCGTCGTCGCCGTTCCGTCCACATAATTGCCGCCGGATCCGCGTTTCGCAAGACACTGGTTTGGTTTATAGGACCAGGCGCTCGTATTGAGCGCGGCGCCTCCAAGAATGCGCTGGTGCGCGACGCCGATTTCTCTGGGGGATGAGACGTGTTCGCTCATTGCGATCGTGTTGCTCGTTCCGTCGGTAACGCACGACAGAGGTTTGCACCCGCCGCCCCAGTCGGTGTTCGCCCATTGGTCGGAGCGTTGAACCATGCCGAACGCCGAACGTTGATTGCCCCAGGAGCCGTAGTTGTAATTGAGGTAGTCGGCTTCGCTAAAGCAGTAGTTGCCGGGAATATGATCCGCGTTTCCGCATTCCGCCGTCGACGAGTCGGACGGGCAGTTGAACGCGGAAATCTTGCCCTTCCAGCACGCGACGTCGCTGTATGGATTGAACTTATTTCCGTCGTTGTCGTAGGAATGCATTTCCGCGTAACGTTGTCCCTGTTCGATTTCCGTAAGGAGACCGTAAAGCGCGGTGCAGTTGCCGTTCGCGCCCATACCGTGCGCCGGCAAATCGCCGTTGTTGCGGTCCGTGTAATTGTGAATCGCCAGACACAGTTGCTTGAGGTTGTTGGTGCATTGCATACGCCGCGCCGCCTCGCGGGCCGCCTGAACGGCCGGAAGCAACAGACCGATTAAAATGCCGATGATCGCGATAACGACCAGCAGTTCGACGAGCGTAAAACCGCTCTTTCTGGATGAGTTGAGTTTCATTTTTCTGTCCTGTGATGAAAAATTTCGCAAAAGAGGAAAAAATACAACGTCCCTATTATACTTGCAAAGCGTTCCCGGCGTCAATAGTTTCGCTCGTTTTTTGGGGGAACGTAACCCGTAATTCTATGCGTCGCGCGCATATATTCGGACTTGCGTAAATTCTAAGCCGGAAAAATTTTAAAATTTATCAAAGACTTTCGACGTGTTGCGCATACGCAAAGTTCCTTTTCTCATTTGAAATGGAACTTGTAGGAGGCTTGCGCCGCTCTTCCTTCGACAATGATCGAGTCGGACGTCAAATTGACGAACGCGTAGCAATTGGGAACCGTTTGGACGATTCCTTTGAACGTAACGTGAGCGACGTTCTTGCGAACCCCGTAGGAACCTTCGTGCAAATGCCCGGCCAGGTACCCTTTGACGCAGGGATATTTGTCGACGACGTCGAGGATTTGTTTTCCGTTCCAGACAGACCACCCGCGCTCGAAGTAGTAGACGCCGTCGTCTTGCGAATCGGTTCCGTCGCCGGAATTGGCGAAAAGCGGAAAATGGGAACAAACCAGCGCTTTTTCGTTTTGTTTCGTCGCAAGTTCCAAACGGTTCTCGAGCCATTGAAGTTGTCGCGGCGAGACGGCCCCGTTCCAGTCCGCGGACAAACCGCCGTTGGGCAGCTTCCAGCGATTGCGCTCTTCTTCCGCCTTTTTTCTTTCTTCCGGCGTTTCCGCCGCGTATAGACTGATCTCGTTTCCGTTGAGAACGACGAATCGCCAAACGTTGGAATCGTCGTCCGGATCGTCGACGACGAAATCGTAGTACCCCGGTTTTTCAAGGCCAAAATCGGTATAAAGCTGGGGCTTCTTTTCGTCGGCGACCAGAAAATCGTGATTGCCCAGGACGTGTTTCCACTTTATTCCGGCCTTTTCGGCGACTTCAAACAGTTCCTTGATCCCCAGATGGTTTTCCCAATCCGACTGAGAGGCGTCCCCCAGCTGTAAGGTAAAAAGAACGTTTTCCGCCGCGATTTCGCCGGCGGCGGCGAGGAATTTTGGCAGCGATTCGCGATAAGTTCTTTCGCCAAGCGTGTCAAGGTTGCCGTATTGTACGTCGGCTATTACTGCAAATCGAATCATTTTGGCGACTCCGGGATTCAGGGGATGCGTTGAATAAACAATGTAAAAACGCGCGCGACTGCAAGTACGCGCAATTCCTTTTGCCTAAGAGTACCAAAGGGCGCCCCCAAAATCAAGCGTCGCGAGGCGCGATCATAAAAAAAACGCAATCGGGCGTCGTCTGAACGCGACGCTCGAACGCAGAATTGGATCCGCAAGCGGAAGCGCGCCTTTTGGAATCGCCGCTCGTTGGCGGCTCGGTCTCGCGTACGCCGCGGGCAAGGCCGATTCCGTTGGTCGCCGCCAAAACGCAAATTCGTCGTTTTTGTTGATCGGTTGTTGACTAAGAACGTTTTTTAAAACCGCCGACCCTTGTTTTTCCGAGGTCTCGGACGTTAAATTTTGTTGATTGGCAAACGAGTCGTTCATTATTTGCGCGCCTCTTCGAGCGTCGGAGCCGCAAGCGGAAGCGCGTCTTTGTCGCGCGTACGCCGCAGGCAAGGTCGCGCTTGTCGCCGCCAAAACGCAAATTCGCTTTTTTTGTTGATCGGTTGTTGATTGAAAACGCTTTTTCAAACCGCCGACCCTTGTTTTTCCGAGGTCTCAGACGTTAATTTTTGTTGATTGGCAAACGAGGCGTCCATTATTTGCGCGCCTCTTCGAGCGTTGGATCCGCAGGTGGAAGCGCGCTTTGTCGACGCGGATTTTTCTCAACCTGCCGTCGGATCGAAGAATCCCGTAAAAACAAAAATCGAGACGCTCCGAACGAAACGTCTCGATTTGTTTCAAAAACTCAGGAATCTGTTTGCCGAAGATCAGAATTCCTTGGCGTCGATCCACTTCATCATCTTGCGGAGGCGTTTGCCGACCTGTTCGAGCAGATGTTCGTGATGGATGGCGCGTTCGCGTTTGAACGCGGGGGCGTTGACCGAATTTTCGAGCAGGAATTCGCGCGCGTACTGGCCGTTTTGGATTTCCTTGAGGATTTGTTTCATCGCCTTTTTCGTGTCTTCGGTGATGACGCGCGGGCCGCGGGTGTAGTCGCCGTATTCGGCGTTGTTCGAGACGCTGTAGCGCATATAGCTCAAGCCGCCCTGATAGAACAGGTCGACGATGAGTTTCATTTCGTGCATGCATTCGAAATACGCCATTTCCGGCTGATAGCCCGCTTCGACGAGCGTTTCGAAACCGGCCTGAATCAGGTGGCTGACGCCGCCGCAAAGAACCGCCTGTTCGCCGAAGAGGTCCGTTTCCGTCTCTTCTTTGAACGTCGTCTGGATGACGCCGCCGCGCGTGCCGCCGATGCCCTTGGCGTACGCGAGGCCGATCGATTTTTCATAGTCGCCGCATTTGTCGTCGAGCGCGATGAGGCAGGGGACGCCGCCGCCTTTGACGTATTCGGCGCGAACGAGGTGGCCGGGGCCTTTCGGAGCGATCATGATCGCGCGATTGCCTTCGGGAAGGTCGAATTGGCCGTAGTGAACGTTGAAACCGTGCGTGGCAAGGAGGATGGCGTCGGCTTTGAGATTCGGACGAATCTGGTTCGCGAAAATCTTGCCCTGGACTTCGTCGGGCAGCGTCAAAACGACGATATCCGCCTGTTTGACCGCTTCTTCGAGAGAGACCGGCTTGAATCCGTGCTCGCACGCGAGTTTGTAGTTGGCGGAGCCTTCGCGTTGACCAATAACGACGTTGCAGCCGCTGTCGCGCAGGTTTTGCGCGTGCGCGTGGCCTTGGGAACCGTAACCAAGAATCGCAATAGTCTTATCTTTCAAAAGGGAAAGATCCGCGTCGTTATCGTAATAAACTGTCGCAGCCATTAAAATGTCTCCTAATCAATAAAGTTAATTATTTCCGCTTCTGACGCGGAACGTTAAGTCGCGTTGCATTCCCGACGGACGTTCGAAAACGCCTCAGTCTGCGTCGCTGGCGCCGCGCGGCGCCGCAATGCAGCCCGAGCGCGTAACGCTGAGTAATTTGTAAGGTTTAAGCGCTTTGAGAAACGCTTCGATTTTGTCCCCCGCGCCCGTGACTTCCACAAGAATGGAATTCTCGGAAACGTCGACCACAAAGCCGCGGAATATCTGGGTCAGTTCGATAATTCCCGACCGATGCGTGTAGTCCGCTTCGACGCTGATCAGCGCCAATTCGCGTTCGACGTGAGGAGAGCCGGCCAAATTCGCCGTCTTAACGACCGTAACGAGTTTTTGAAGCTGAAGTTCGATCTGCTTCATGACGTCCGGCTCGCAATTGACGACGATCGTCATTCTCGAAAAACGCTTGTCCTCGGTCGCGCCGACGGTCAGGCTGTCGACGTTGTAACCTCTGGACGCTAAAAGACCCGCGACGTGAGACAACACGCCCGGAACGTTTTGCACCCAAATTGAAATGACGTTTCTCATGATCTTCTCTTCCTCGCGCCGCTAATTTCCGGCAAACGACGATCGACCCGGATCGCCGCCGTCTTTCGACGTTTGTCTGACGCGCGAGAAACGCCGCGCTACTTGTCGGCGCCTGATCGCGCGCTAAAAACTGTCTCATTATACCGCGTCGAAAAACCTTGACAAGACGCTAAGCGAGGTCCGTCGCGTAAATTCGGCGACCGCGACGTCGTTTAAATAAGTCTCGTCGAACCTTGAGCGTTGGGAATTCTCCGACGCTTAATGTTGGGCGAGAACTTGCGCGAGGTACTTTCCGGTGAGAGAATTGGGATTTTTAGCGACTTCTTCCGGGGAGCCTTCCGCGACGAGCGTTCCGCCCGCGTCGCCGGCGCCGGGTCCGAGGTCGATAATGTAGTCCGCCGACTTGATCACGAGCATATTGTGTTCGACGACGATCACGGAATTACCCGCCTCGACCAATTCGTTGAGTCGGTCGAGCAATTTGACGACGTCGGCGAAATGCAGCCCCGACGTCGGTTCGTCCATAATGAAGAGGCACGGGCCTTTTCGCGTCGAAGAAAGGTACGACGCGAGCTTGAGACGCTGCGCTTCGCCCCCGGAGAGTTTGTTGGCCGGCTGGCCGAGTCGAAGATAATCGAGCCCGACGTCGAGCATTCGCTTGAGTTTCTGCTGAATTTTCGCCTCGCCGCGGAAGAAGCCGAACGCCTCTCGCGCAGTCATGTCGAGGGTTTCCGCGATGTTTTTATTGCGGTACGTAACTTCGAGAACGGAGCGTCGATAACGCGTTCCGTTGCAGAACGGACATCGCGTGTAGACGTCGGGAGCAAATTGCATCGGCGTATGAACGAACCCTTCGCCCTTGCACGAATCGCAACGTCCGCCGTCGACGTTGAAACTGAAATAACCGGCGTTGTAGAGCCGCGCTTTAGCCTCGGGCGTTTCGGCGTACAAGTTGCGTATGTCGTCGAAAATTTTAAGATACGTCACCGGGTTCGATCGCGGGGAGCGCCCGATCGGCGTCTGGTCGACAAGCGCCGCTTCGTCGACGTCTTCGACCCCGAGAATTTTATCGTAGGGCAGACCCTGCGCCTGAGCGTTTTGGTCGTCGCTGAGTTTCGAACACAGCGCCGGGTAGAGCGTTTCCTGCACAAGCGCGCTTTTGCCCGCGCCGCTTACGCCCGTCACGACGCACAGGCACCCGAGCGGAAAGCTGACGTTGATATTTTTCAAGTTGTATCCGGACGCGCCGTACAACTCGATAAAGCCTTTGTTCAACTCGCGTCGGCGCGATCCTCCTCCGCCGAGCCGACGCCCCGAGAGGTAGCTGCCCGTGAGCGAGTCGGGATCCGCCTTGATTTCCTCGACCGTTCCTTCAAAGACGATTTTTCCGCCGTCTTGTCCGGCGCCGGGCCCGAGTTCGACGACTTTGTCCGACGCGTTGAGCAGCGTTTCGTCGTGGTCGACGAGGACGACCGTGTTGCCGCGGTCGCGAAGGTTGCGAATCGCGTCGCGCAATTTTTCCGAGTCGCCCGGATGCAGGCCGGTCGACGGCTCGTCGAGCACGTACAGCATGTCGACGAGATCGGAACCCAGCGCGGTCGTTAATTTGACGCGTCGGCTTTCGCCGGAACTCAACGTGGAGACGGGCCGTTCGAGCGCGAGGTATCCCAGGCCGACTTCTTTCAGATATTGGAGTCTCGCTCGCGTCTCTTTGAGCAAGTAGCTTCCGATTTCCCGTTGATTTTGGGAGAGATTCCAGGAGTCGATTGTTTTGATCAGATCCGAGATCGCCATGGAGGACAGTTCGTGGATGTTCTTTCCTCCCACTTTGACGGCGAGCGCTTCTTTGCGCAGACGCGCTCCTTTGCAAATCGGGCAGACCGGCCGCGTCAGCCATCGGTTTAAATAGACGCGAATGTGCATCTTGTATCGGTTGTCGAGCAACGAGAAGAAGAACCCGTTGAGCCCCTTGTAGCCGAGTTGACGCGAACCGTTCACGATCGCCGAGATTTCTTTGTTGGTCAACTCGGAGAACGGAACGTTGACGCGCACGCCCAATTGTTCGGAGTATTGGAGGAATTCGCGTAATTGCGCGCGGTAAGCCTTGTTGCTCCAGGGCGCGATCGCGCCTTCCTGAATCGACAGCGACTTGTTGGGGAAGACGCGATCCATGTCGAACGCCTCCCACCGGCCGGCGCCGCCGCAAACGGCGCACGCCCCCGCGACGCAGTCGGCGTTGAACAGGTTCGGCTCGACTTCGGGAAAATCGGTTCCGCATTCTTCGCAGCGCAAATAGCGACTGAAACCAAACATGGTCCAGGTTTTTCCGTCGATTTTTTTCGACAGTCCGACCGTCTTGCCGGTCTGGGGATCGTCGCTATCGTGGAGCGTATGATTTCCTTCGACGAAAATCCAGCATCGCGAAGCGCCTTCGTCAAACGCCTTCTCCACCGAGTCGACCAGGCGTTTGTCGTCGACTTTGCCAAGCGTGACGCGGTCGAGCGCGAAGAAAATCGGGGGGGCGGTCAGGTTCTTGATAATCGCGTCGCGTTTGTTCAGGTAGCGCATCAGGCTTCGATCGTCTCCGTTGGGATCGAGCATTAACACGCGACGATCCGCCTTTTTTTCAAGACTCTCTTCGCCGACGTTCGAACCGTCGCCGGAAACGCCCTCGCCTGACGCGCTGCGGAGCCCTAACTCGTCGAGCTGACTTTTTTCCGGTTTGTCGACCATCGAGGTGTAGATGAACTTAACGGCCTGGTATTCCTCGTCGGAAAAGGACGTCTCGTCGCGAAGATCGAAGACGCTGTCGTTGGCGATCGCCCGGAAGTAGCCTTTTTCAAGCCATTCCTGTCGAAACGACTCGTATCCGGAAGAGACGCTGCTGAACGACGGCCCGAACGCGATCATGACGCGCGAGCCTTCCGGAAGACTTTTGAGCGCTTTGACCGTCGTTTCGGGGGAGAAACGTCGAACTCGTTTGCCGCAACTTGGGCAGTAGGGCTCGCCGATCTTGCCGAAGAGCGCGCGAAGAAAATCGGTTATTTCCGTAACGTTTCCGACCGTCGTCGACGATTGAGGATTGGACGTCTGCGCGGCGACCGCGATCGCCGGGGGAATTCCGTCGATCGAGTCGACGTCCGGCTTGTCAAGTTGTTCGAGAAATTGTCGCACGTAAGGCGAAAAACATTCGACGTAGCGACGCTGGCCTTCCGCATAGAGCACGTCGAACGCGAGCGTGCTTTTGCCGCTGCCGCTCAAGCCGCAAAGAGAGGTGATACGATTGTAAGGAACGTCCAGATTGATCGACTTAAGATTATGAGTTCTCGCGCCGCGTATGGAAATGCCGCCGGATCGTGTCGGCCGATTGACGGGATCGGTCATAGTCAACTTCCTATCGACTTCTTCGTCTTCTTCGTCGCGCCGTTTGCGCGACGTCCTGTTTCATAGCAAAGACTGTCCGTCGCGTAACGAGGCGGTTGGCGCCGAAACGCAATCGCAAGCGTTTCGCGGGGACACAAACGCCCTTAATTATAGAGCTGTTCTCATTTTCGTCCAATCCCCTCCCCAAATTTTTATCGAGACGGTCCGACGGTCGCGACCTGGGCTTTAACCCCGTTTTGGGGTCAGCCCTCTTTCTCTTCCGCCTCGGCGACGATCTGTAACATTTCCGCCGGAGTGACGATGAACGTCTTGTGGGGAAAATGTTTTAAGTTGCCTGTGACTAAATAAGCGTTTTCGTCCCTTTTTTCCATGACGACCTCGTAGAACACCACGTCGGATTTGTCAGGGAGAAGCTCTTTCGTAGGAGTCGTCGAGTTGACAGCGACGCCTTTCTGCTGGATGGCGGCAAGGGTATTCCGAATACGTTCTTCTTCGAAATGGAAATTCTTTCTGTGGAGAACCTCGTCGTATTCGGCAAGAATCTCATAGTTATACAACGGGACGATTCTATTTGTGGCGATCGCGTTCATAACTCGAACCGTCGCGCTGTCCGTATGCTTGGAAAGCATCGACGAAACTATTACGTTCGTTCAAATACCGCGAAAAACATTATCCTCTCGCCTTTCTTGCCTCACGCGCCAGGCGTATTTCTTCATTGATCTCGTCCAAACTCATTTCTGGGACGTCGGCGGCGTTTTCGCGCATTTTGTTGAAAGTCTCCAACACTTCTTCGTCCGTCATTCTCTTGCGGGGCAATACGGCGGGAAAGGGCAGACCTCGTTCTGCGCGAGTTCTTTCCATAAACATACGAAAAGCCGTGTTCAAATCCATGCCCATCGCCTTGTAAATCGCCACGCAGTCTTCACGAAGCTGCTTGTCGCAACGAAACTGATTTAAAACTTGTTTGCTCATAGGGTCAATCTCCTGCAAAACAACTGCAATAGTATTGAAATTGTAGTTGGAGTATACCGTTTTTTGTCAAAAGGTCAACAAACGGCGTCGAACGAACGCCGCGCGCTACTAATAATTGTTATTCTTTTTGCGTTTTATTTATTTTACGTATTTTGAAAAACGTTTTGTCCATTGGGTAGTTTTTTTTTACAGCGGCGCTATAATTGCTACGGGCAAATGGCGTCCGTAGCGTCTTTTTTCGAAAAACGCGCGCCGACGGACGCTTTTTTCCATACAAATACGGTAAAAACGTCGCCGGATCCTTTTCGTCCGACGACCGACTGAACATAAGCCTGGGACGCGCGACGTCTTTGGAGACGCGCCGCGAACCTGAAACCGAGGTTATCAATGAGCGTTCGACCGCGTTTTAGCAGCCGATTTGAAAAATTGCGTTCGCCCTTTTTGTTCTCCGAACGACGCGACGACGAAAAGGGACGACCGATCAGCGACGATTTGTACGATCGCATTCCCGAGCGTTTCAAGAAGCCCCAGGACGACGATAAGCGCGGCGAAGAGAAAAAAGGCGATTCTTCCCGACGAAATCAGCGTCCGGATCGACAAAACGACTCGTCTGATTCGAAGTTCTTCCGATCGAGAAATTCCAACGGCGGGGGAGGAAACGGGCCCGGAAACGCGGCTCCGCCGCGCCGTTCCGATTTCTCGACGATCATTTTTCTCATCTCGCTCGCCGCGCTCGGTTATTTGGCGTATCAGTCGTTTTACGTAACCAAGTCGACCGAGATCACCTGGACGGCGTTTAACTCCCTTCTCGACGCCAATCAGGTCGAGTCGGCGACTCTTAAAGGGACGCGTCTTTCGGGGATGTTGCGCAGCGTTCCGGATCTTGAATATTGGCCCGACGTTATTCCCGACGGAAAAGCCGTTTTTCAGGCTCTTGTCGAACAGTACGATCGCACAAATCCCGATCTTGCCAGAAAGCTCGACCAGGAGCTTGACGATCAGCTCGGAAGCGAAAAGTTGACTCTCACGCGCAAAAAGACGACCGACGCGCAGGGAACGCCCGTCCTTCAGCTGGGCGTTACGTTGGAAGACGGCTCGGTTTTCAAGACGGTCGAACTGCCCGCCAACGCGTCCGAAGACGAGGAAAAAATCGCGAAAGAGTCGCTGGTCGAGAGCTATAAGTTGGGCTTGAAATTGCGCCAACGATGGGTTCTTGAAGACGTCGAACAGAGCCGTCGCGCCGCCGACGGCTCCAAAGCGATGGTCGACGTCAAGACCGGCAAGACGCTTCGCAAAGTCTTCAACCTGAAATATTCCTGCGAAGCGCCGGCGTTTGCGTTTTCCGACCAGACGATCGACAGGCGACTGCGCGAACGCGTGCAGTCGTACGCTTCCGACACGCCGTCCGACAGCTCGTCGTGGATTATGTTGTTGTCGGTGGGCGTCTCGATACTGTTTCTCGTCCTGTTGTTCAGAATGTTTCGCAACACGAGCGAGCAAATGCTTGGCGGCGGCATGGGCGGCATTATCAAGAGTTTGGCGAAACGGTACGAGCCGAACGCGTCAAAGCGCGTAACTTTTGAAGACGTCGCGGGCATGGAAGCGGTCAAGGCGGAACTCGTCGAGATCGTCGACTACCTGAAGAACCCCGCCAAGTACGAAAAGATGGGCGCGCGCGTTCCTAAAGGCACCCTATTATTCGGCCCTCCGGGAACCGGCAAGACGCTGTTGGCGCGCGCGGTCGCCGGCGAGGCGGACGTGCCGTTCTTCTCGATCAACGGCTCGGAATTTATTCAGATGTTCGTCGGCGTCGGCGCGAGTCGCGTGCGCGATTTGTTTGCGACGGCGAAAGAGAACGCGCCGTCGATCCTCTTCATCGACGAAATCGACGCCGTCGGCCGTCAACGCGGCGCCGGCGTCGGAGGAGGACAAGACGAACGCGAACAGACTCTCAACCAAATACTTAGCGAAATGGACGGGTTCGCCCAAAACGATTCCGTCATGGTCATGGCGTCGACGAACCGACCCGACGTTCTGGACCCCGCGCTCATGCGGCCGGGTCGATTCGACCGACACATCACCGTCGGAAGACCTTCCATGAAAGGGCGCGTCGACATTTTCAAAGTCTACCTGAAGAAGATACCGTATTCGTCCGACGTCGACGTCGACAAGCTCGCGAAGACGACCGCCGGATTCACGGGCGCCGACATTCGAAACTTCGTCAACGAAGCGACCCTTTGGGCCACGCGCAACAACAAAGACGTCGTCGAGGCGTCCGACTTCGACTTCGCGTTTGAAAAAATCTCGCTCGGGCTCAAGCGCGACGAGATCATCTCGCCGGAAAACAAGCGCAAAACGGCGTACCACGAAGCGGGGCACGCGTTGGTCGGCTGGTTTGTCCCCAACGGCTCGCGCGTTCATAAGATCACGATCATACCGCGCGGTCGAGCGCTTGGCGTCACGTGGAGTTTGCCCGACGACGACCAGCTCAACTACGACGAGTCGGAAGCGCGCGCGACGCTCACGCATTTGCTTGCCGGTCGCGCGGCGGAAATTCTCGTCTACAACGAGAACTCTTCCGGCGTCGAAAACGACCTTCAGCGCGCGACCGAATTGGCCAGAAACATGGTTACGCGCTGGGGCATGAGCGAAGGAATAGGCGCGGTCGCCTATCCGGACACGGAAACGCATCCGTTCCTGGGACGCGAGATGTCGACGGGGACGCGCGCGTACAGCGAAGACGCCGCCAAACTTATCGATTTGGAGGTGCGTAAGACGATCGAGGCCGCCGATCAGGCCGCGCGGAATTTGCTTATTGAAAAGCGCGACTTGTTCGAAGCGCTCACCGACGCGCTGGTCGAAGAGGAAGAACTCGACGAAGCTCGAATTCGCGAGATCCTCGGGCCGTCTCCCAACGACAAAAAAGACGAGGAAGAGTCCGCGAAACAGGAAGAACAGAAGTCGGAAGAACCGACGAGCGCCGATGTTAAACAAACCGACGGAGCGATCGCGCCGATTCCGATCGATCTTGGCGACGCGCCTGACGGCGAGAGCGAGCGCTAGATGAAAACGACTCCGTCCCGACCTCCGGAACAGGGCAGAATCGCGGGCATAGACTACGGCGACGCGCGTATCGGCGTCGCCGTGTGCGACCCCGAGAGAATCATGGCGTTTCCGTACGAAATCTATCGTCGTCGGAACGAAAAGCTCGATTTGCAGTATTTTCGCGATTTGGTCAAAAACGAGCAAATCGTTCATTTCGTCCTCGGACTGCCCCTTCATAACAGCGGGGAAATCAGCGATAAAGCGCGCGACGCAATTGCGTTCGGCGACAAATTGGCCGAAGCGACCGGCGTGTCGATCGACTACATGGACGAACGCTTTACGAGCCGCGAGGCGGAATACTATCTTCGTCAGGGAAATCTCAACGCGAAACAACGCAAGGCGAAGCTCGACGCCGTCGCCGCGCAGATTATTTTGTCGACGTATCTCGAACGCGGATGCGTCGGCACGACCGATTTCTCGGCTCTCGACGACTGAATAAACTCTGGACTGTTGGCGTCGCGTTTCTTGACGTCGACGCTCGAAAACGGTATAACGTACCCGATCAAGGAAGCCCTTCGCGAAAAGTTTCGCCCCATAGCCTTCATGCCCGGTCGGCGTTTGACGGACAAGCGAAACGAAGAAAAAGTTCGTTCAAGGACTAAGACTCTACGAGTCAGCGCGAACAGCGCAGGTTTTCAACGACCGGTTCTATGGCGCGCCGCGCGCGCGGAGCCGGTCATTGGCAGAAAGAAAAGCGCAGAGAAAAAGATTTCCGCCGGAATTGGGAGCAACGGCTAAGAAAGAAGCAAGCTTGTCGACGTCCAGGACAGAATAAGCGACGTCGACGAGCCCGTAAGAATTAAGACCTTGACGGCGATCGGCGGGAGGAGCGCCCGCTAGAGGGGCGTTCCTCCGAACCGACGCGGTCGAGTCTTTTTCAACTTCTTTCGCCTTCTTTCGACGCGGCGGCGTCTTTCGAACGCAATTGCGTTCGTTTCTGTCGCATTGCTCAGGGCGTCGGCCCAGCGGCGGTCGTTAGCGGAAACGCGAGCCGCGAGTGCGGAACTAACTCTTCGAACGCGAGTTCGAATCGCTTGTCGGGGCGATTTTTCTCGATCTCGAGATTCTCGATTTCGAGGGAACTTTCAGTAGCCGAGCCGTTCCTACTTAAAACGAACGCGGATCGACGTTTTTCCCAACCTTTTGCGCGAGCGAAAGGGGCGGATCGCCGCGTTTCGCGGGAACAAGTTCCTTTCAACGCGAGCGTCCTTCGGGGCTCTTGCCGCGAATTAAGCCTTTCGTAAAAGGGAGCGATCTCTTTTTCCGTCCGGCGCGTCAACGACGGCAAGGCGTTTCCTTGATCTTTTGACGACTTTCACATCATATGACAAACGTCGCGATTTATCGCGCGAACGCCGCCGAACCGGCGTCGAACGCGGTCGCAGCGACGCCCGTCGACAAAGAGGTATTTAAGATGGCCAAAACACAAAACGGAGCGTCCAACGCCGTTCAGACCACGTTCACCAAGCAGAAGCGCGAACAGGCCAAAGCCAACGCGCTCATCAATCAAATCCGCGCGCAAGAGAAGAGAAATCAGCGTTTTACCGCCGAAGGCAAATTGGAGACCGAAGAACGAGAGTCGTATCTGGTCGCGACGCCGCAGGATATTGCGGACAAAGTCCTGGCAATCGTCGAGTCGATCGTCTGTCAGCACGGCGCGCGTCAGCAGGCCAACGGCTCCAACAAAGGCAAGTTCGAATTCCTGGGAATCGAGGCGGAACTTACGGTGCCGCAACTTCGCGCGTTGCAAGACGCTACGGAGACGCTGCGCAATCTCGTGGAAAAGCTTCCGATGGAGAATCGCAAACTTGTGCCCAACGCAGAAGTCGACGGCAAGCCCGCGTTCGCTACGCCCATGAATCCCGTCAAGGAAACGAGAGTTCGATTCGTTCCTTTTGAGGAAAAAGAGTCGACGCGCGTGAGAACGTACGAGGAAAAATACGACGTCGTCCTGTATCAGACGCGCGAAGTGACGATCGACTACGGACTTCCCGCCGACAAAATCGCCGCGTTAAAGGAAATGGTCGGCGATTTGGAAACCGCCGTGCAGGTGGCGATCGACGAAGCGAACGCCAAAGCGCATCCGGGCGATCCTGTTCTCAACGGCGTGATTTCCAAAATCGTCGACGCGTTTAAAAAAGAGATTGGGAAATAATCGCGTCGCGCGATTTCAGAGAAAAAACGAGCCGGGAAGAGCGTGATCGTCTTTTCCCGGCTCGTTTGGTTTTTGTTTGCGGTCGACGCGACTATTCGCGCGAGTATTCGAATTTGTCAAGAACGAACTTGTTCATTTCTTCCAGATCCGGCTCCGCGCCGATTCCCGGCTCGTCCCAAAGCTCGACGTAGCGGAAGTTACGCGCGGGCCGATTCTTCTTTTCGTCGCCGGGCTCTTCGACGAGCGTCGTAGTCAGCGCGGGAACGGGGTCGTATTCGAACAGTTCCTCGAACCTGACGTAATCCATGGGCAAAACGAAGTTGGAAGTCGACGCGAGCGCCGCCAGATGTCGGAACCCGAGCGAGGACGTCAGGTCGAACCCGGCGTAGCAGCCGATTTCTTTGGACTCCGCGAATTCCGCGATAGCGCGCGCCGACGCGAGACCGCCGACGCGGCCCGGCTTCAGACAGACGTATTTGCACGTTTCCAGATCGAACGCAATTTGCGCGTCCTTAATCGATTCGATCGATTCGTCCAGACAGAGCGGCGTGCGAATCGACGTTTTGAGCATGGCGTGCGCGACAAAATCGCGGGGATTGAGCGGTTGCTCCAGACACGTCAGCGAGAAGTCGTCCATGCGATAGAGGATGTCGGCGTGCTTGTCGAAGTCCAGTTCGCCTTCGACGTCCACCTGCAACTGCAGCCACGCGGGATAATCGACGCGCGCGAAACTGACGATTTGAACGTCCCAACCCGGTCGGATTTTCAACGTTACGCGCCCGAAATTCTCGTCGCAGGCGCGTTGCAAACCGGTGAAAAACTCTTCGCGCTGAACCGAGCGATCAAACGTCAGCCCGACTTTCAACGGTTTCTTTTCCCCGCCGAGGACTTTCCAAAGCGGCTTGTTCATTTGGCGCGCGTTGAGATCCTGCCACGCCGTCTCGATCGCCGCTTTGGCGTAATTGTTCCCGCGAACGCGCGAATACGTCTCTTCCAAAACGCGGGCGTCGGCGATTCCTCCCTTTTCCAAAACGCGAGGCGCGATTTGGTCGCGAAGCGTTACGAACGTTCCGGCCGACCATTCGCTTGTCGTCAGCGGCGAGTTGCCGGGCGCGACTTCGCCCCAGCCCGACGCGCCCTCGCTTTCTATTCGAACGACGACGACGTCGCAATGATCGATCAACGCGTCGGCGACGCGCGCGGTTTGTTTAAGCGGAAGTCTCAGCAAATATCCTTCAAGGCGTTCGATACGCATGATTTAAGAGCTCCAAATAAGGGGGTGTTGTTTCTGACCGCAGGCGCTTTGCGCGACGTCGTCTCATTGTATCAAAACGAATCGGCGTTGCAAGTTCTTTTTGGGCGTTCGCGCCAAATGCGGCGAACTTGCCCGTGAAATTTAACCAAAATGGCAAGAAAGTGAAAATTTTTGGTAAGTTTTATAACGCCTGTGCCGATTATAACGAACAGGCGTGCGTACAAGGCGGCAAAAGGATTTTGCCGTCGGCGCGTCTCCTTTTCACGAACCAGTTGTTATTGTCGCGCGAAAACGCGCATGTGGATCGGAACATATCATGAATAGGATTAAACTTGCAGTCGTTGGGGCGATCGCCGTCGTCTTCTGCGGCTATACGCAACCCGGTTGGGCCCAAACTCAAATTTCCCTTGGACGAGCCAAGCCCCTGAGCGAGACGTCCGCCGCGAACGACGGCTATTTCTTTAACGCGCCCAGTCAGTACGGAGACGCCGCCAATTCGAATCGCGATCGATTCTACTCGTCAAAGAACGCGTTTGAGTCGAACGCGTATCAACGCGTTCCCAACGCGGTCCCCGCTAAGCGGCTCCCCAACGCCTACCACGCGCAAATGTGCCGATTTGAAGAGCCCGCCGGGGCGCCCGCCGTGCCGAGCGACCTGTCGGACGCGGCGCTTCAGGACGTCGACGATCTTGTGCAGGCGACTGGCGACGCCGCGCCGGAAGTCATTCTTGAATTGGACGATCAGGACGTTCAACCGACCGTCGAGGCCGCTCCCGCCGCCGCGGCAGGCGCCCCCGCAATCGCGCCGTTGAACGAAGCCGCGGCTCCGTCGAACGCTTCCGTCGAAGCTTCTAACGGCGGTCCGGTCGTCTATCAGCCGGTTCAGAACCCCGCCGATACGAGTAAGAAAAAACTTCCGTATCCGACCAAGCCCGAGAACAGAGTCGAAAAGACCAGACCGATCGATTCGCCCTGGACGATTCCGAAAGATAAAGCGAACAACAACGGCGGCGTTCTTAATTCCGCTTGTATGGGAGGTCAGTGTTACGGATACGCGCCGCAACCTTCGCGAGCCTGGAATCGGCCCCTTTACAGCGCTTTTACCGGCGCCATGACCGGCGATTACGCGACCGGTTACGATCCCGAGCTTGCCGCGCAGGCTGCCGCGAACGCCAAACAAAGCGCGCCGCAGTACTTTGAAACGGCCGCTTGCGTCGACCTTCAGGGCCAAACGTTCGAACAAAATTACGCGTTTTGCGAAAGCGGTTGTTACGACGAAGCTCGCATTATGAGCGGTATTATCGGCGACGTCGAATATTTAGGATGGCAGTCGGAACTGTCGGAAGACTCGTCGGTTTCGCCCAACGGCTCCGGGATTCGTTCCCGATTGGGATATCGCGGCGTTTCCGGATGGGATCTGGTGTGGAACTATACTTACTTTACGGCGGACGAAGCGGCAAGCGCCGGAACCAAAGCCGCGAGCTCCGACGTTCAGCTGAGCGTTTACAGTCTCGAATTGGGAAAATGGAATTGGTACTACCAGAGCGGGTTCCGACCGTTTATCGGGTTCCAATGGACTCAGCTCAAAGAAGAGTCTTTGTCGTATTCGACGCATAATTCCTACGGACTGAGATTCGGCTCCGAGTGGAAACACGATTTAGGCTGGAATTTCCAGGCGTACGCGCGCGCGGCGGGCGTCGTGGGCGTCGGCGAAACCGGGATCGCGCCGGATAACGACGCGCAAAAGATTTACGGCACGGACGGAGCCGGCGCGGTGGAAGCGGCGCTGGGACTCGCGTGGAGAAAAGGGAATTTCCAGATTCAAGGCGGATACGAGTTTAACGACTGGTTCAACGCTGCGAAAGTCGACGGGAAAAACAGCGATTTCTTCGCCTACGGCTGGTTCGCCGGAATTTCGTGGAATCGATAACCCCCCTTCTTTAACGAGCTGAACTTACAATTGCGCAAGAGACCGTCGACGGCGTCTGTGGCCGTCGGCGGTCTCTTGCGTCTGTTGGGGGAGCGTCGCGTGTTCGAGAAAATCCCTGCGAATTGTTCGTTTTTTTTGCAATTTTCGCGTTGGAGAAGCGTCTTATAATTGACAGGAAAACACAGATTGGGTATACTTATCCCTGTCGCGTTTGCGGTTTGTGAAATCCTTTCCCAATAGGAAGGGGACGTAAAATCGAGCGGCGCGCGGATCAACTATTGAGCGACTTTTGACGAATGTGAACGACTTTTGACGAAGAATCAACCTGTCGGAGGAAGGACCTGGAACTTTCCTGCGTCTCTGTCGAGAATTTGACCGAGACTCTTTGCCTTGACGATATCGCTTTTGTCGCGTTGTAACAATCGTTGAGAATTGGGGTTCAGCTTTTTACGGGCTGGGTTCGGTTCAAGATATTATGAGCGCGTTCGTTTTATTGAGCGCGCGGTTTTTTACACCTAATGCACAGCTATTGGAGACGATTATGTCAAAGAAGAATTCTAAGGGCTTTACGCTTGTCGAGCTCTTGGTCGTCATTGCGATCATCGGCATCTTGATCGGTTTGCTTTTGCCCGCCGTTCAGGCGGCTCGCGAGGCCGCTCGCCGTATGCAATGCACGAACAACATGAAACAGCTCGGGCTTGCCTGCCAGACGTTCCACGACGCGCAAGGCTTCCTCCCGAACGCCAGCTATCAGATCGTGTTTAAAAAATACAGCGCCAACGGTCAATGGGGACGTTTCTCCGGTTTGGTCGTCATGCTTCCGCAAGTCGAACAGGCGGCTTTGTACAACACCGCCGTTCAACAAATTGAAGCGGGTAATTCTCCCTGGTCGACCGGCACGGACATGGCGTGGTGCAAAACCGTTACCGCGTTCCTTTGTCCGTCCGACGGCAACGGGCCGCAAGCCGACGGCGACATGGCCGCCACGAGCTACCACTTCAACCGCGGCGACCTCACCCTTAACTGGGACTGGGACGAATACCGCGGCGCCTTCTCCAACGGCAACAAGCACAAGATGACCCTCGCCGACATTACCGACGGCACGACCAACACCGCCTTCTTTGGCGAAGCGGTTGTCGGCTCGTCCAAAGGCAAGGAAAAGGTCAAGGGCGGAACCGTCCTCCTTGGCGGAAGCTTTAACTCGCATACCACTGACTGGAGCAACTTCTACTTTACGCCTTCCGTTTGCTCGGCCGCTCGCGGCACGGGCGGACAAATCGCCCAGAGCTACCAGGTTGGTCAAAACGACAACCAGATGGTCGGCCGTCGTTGGGGCGACGCCCAGAACCCGTACACGATGTTCTACACCATTCTGCCTCCGAACGCGCCGACCTGCGCGCGCGGCGGTCAGGAAGAAAACTGCATTACCACCGCGTCGAGCAACCATTCCGGCGGCGTCAACGTCTGCATGGGCGACGGTTCCGTTCGTTTCGTGAGCGACACGATCGACTGCGGCAATCAGAACGAAGACGGATACAACGTCGTTCGTAATCAGTCTCGTCCGCAAGACTACGGCGGGCCGTCCGTTTACGGCGTCTGGGGCGCGATGGGCTCCTCCGCCGGCGGCGAAACCACGAACGCTATGTGATTGTTAAGAGCGTTTGATAACAGCGGCGGCTCTTACGGAGCCGTCGCGTGAAATTCGACGCCGGGACGTCGGGGATTTCCCTGCTATGTTCCGGCGTTTTGTTTAGCTATTACGAGGAATAAGCAGATAATGACCAAAGCGAAACTATTTGTCGTCGCGTTTCTTATGATCGGCGTGTTGTGCTGCGTCGGTTGCGGCAAGAACAAGGGCTATAAAGCGGTAACGGGCAAAGTGACGATGGGCGGCGCTCCCGTCGACGGCGCGACGCTGACGTTCTACAATCAGGACCAGACCGGAGAAGGCGGCGGCTGCAAGACCGGCGCGGACGGTACGTATTCGGCGACTTCTTCGGGCGCGACCGAAGGCGGAGTCGG
>JAFZNK010000009.1 GCA_017550965.1 Thermoguttaceae bacterium | reverse complement strand
CAGTATCTGCCGCTGTACTCGTGCTCCTCGTGGGATTCGTCTCCGTACACGTTCCGTAGCGCGGCGAACGCCGGCGCTATTATGCAGTATAATTTCCTTGACGAGGATTACGACCCCGTTCAGGCGAAAGCGTCGGTCGACGAAGCCAAGGCGTATCAAAAATTCTGGTACGGGGACTTCTATCCTCTTTCTCCCGCCGCGTACGGCAAGGGCAACATCGTCGCGTGGCAGCTGAATCGAAGCGATTTAAACGCCGGTCTCGTCTACATTTTCCGTCAGGAAGAGTCGCCCTATCTGGGAATCGAATTCGACCTTCGCGCGATCGACCCGGACAAAACTTATCGCGTTTCCGTCAAGTCGGGATACGAGCGCGACAAAACGTTTGAGATTTCCGGAAAAGAATTGAAATCGTATCGACTGATGCTCGAAGAGAAGAAATCGGCTTATGTGATCGAATATGAAGTCGTGAAATAAACCTTTTTCTTGGAAACCTCAGATTATGCGGCGCGGCGCTTTCTTCACGGGAAGTCGTTCGCGCCGTTTTCTTTTGGAACCTGCCGTTTCTTTTTCTTGATTCTGACCGGGGTTTTTGTAAAATAGCGTTAATCGACGGGTTGTTGGCCCCGCATTGTTGAAACAGCTTTTTGGAGGAACGTTTTCAATGGCAAAGTTCTTATCGATTGTTATGGCGGCGCTTATGACGTTTGGAGCCGTCGCGTATTCGCAAGACCCGATCGGTTCTTACGACGGAACGCCGACGGAGTCGGAGTTCGCGTTAATGAACGGTTGGAAAGCGTTTTTGCTCGAGCATGGCGAGGCGGACGCGGCGCGCTATACGGCGGACGTTCCTTTTTCGTTTATGTGCGGGGATCGTTCGAGTCGCGACTGGCTGAAAATCGACGCGGCCGAAATTGCGCTGGGCGAATGGAAAGACGGCGTTCGCCGCTCGACGTTGACGTGGCGCGACGACCAGACGTCGATCGTATGCGAGGCGACGCTCGAAGACTATCAGAATTATCCGGGGTTCCAATATACCGTTCGCTTGCGCAACGAGGGAACCGAGAACTCCGCTCGCGTTCACGACTTCAAAGCGCTCGATTTCCGTTGGAACCGCGCCGACACGACGTTGCCGATTCTCTATCGGACGCAAGGTTCGGACAGCCGCAACGACGACTTCATGTTCGTCGGGGAAGACATGCGCAAGTCGATGTGGGTTCACAATCGCGACGTTCGCATGGACTCCGCAAGCAACTCGGCGTTTCGTAAAGCGTTGAATTCGTCGCTTTTCGATTCGGACGACCGTCCGAGCGCGACGTGGCTTCCGTTCTTCAACTACAGGACCGGGCCCGACGGGCTGATTGTCGCGCTCGGCTGGAACGGCGGGTGGTTCGCCGAGTTCAATCATCATGGAGACGGAGACACGGACATAACCGCCGGTCAGGAACGCCTTGACGCGGTTCTCTATCCGGGCGAAACGATTCGCTCGCCGCTCGTCATGCTCATGTACTGGCAGGGCGAGGTCGGACACGCGCAGAACATGTTCCGACGTTTCATGTTGGCGCATAATCACCCTCAGGAAAACGGCAAGCCCGCGATCGCGCCGATTTGCCGCAATTCGTGGGGCGGAACGCCGACCGACGAGCATCTTCGCGCAATTAAGGAAGTCGTCGACATGAATTTCGATTACGACTGCTACTGGATCGACGCGGGCTGGTACGGACAGGGGACCGAGCCTTGTCCGGACGTCTTCCACGGCGACTGGGGCTCGACGGTCGGCGACTGGCGCGTCAATCCGACGCGTCATCCCAACGCGCTCAAGCCGATCGCCGACGCGTTGACGAAGGCGAATATGAAGTTCCTGCTCTGGTTTGAGACCGAACGCGCCGTCAAGGGCGTTCCGGCGACGGTCGAACATCCCGAATGGTATTTGCGCTCGGGCGGCGGCGACGCGAGTCAGGCGGGCGCGGGCGAGTCCCTGTTGCTCAATCTTGGCGATCCTGAAGCGCGCGAATGGCTGACCAAAACGATCGGGGATATTCTTGAAGAGAACAATATCTCGTGGTATCGCGAAGATTTTAATATGGTTCCGAATCCGTATTGGAACGCTCATGACGCCGAAGATCGCGTCGGCATGACGGAAATGCGGTTCGTCGAAGGGCTGTATCAATTCTGGGACGATCTTCGCGCGCGCATCCCCGATCTGATGATCGACAACTGCGCGAGCGGCGGCCGGCGCCTGGAACTCGAAACGCTCAAACGCAGCGTCGTCCTTTGGCGAAGCGACTACAACTGTTTCCCGTATTTGACGACCGAAGTAACGCAGTCGCATACGTTTGGAATCGCGCATTGGATTCCCGCGAACTCGACGTCTCCGTTTGTTACCAAGATCGACGATTATCAGTGCCGCAGCGCGTTGTCGAGCGGCGCGGTTCTGTCGTCGGACGAGTTCGGTCAGACGAAAGCGTCTCCGGAAACGGTCGCGTGGGTTAAAGATCGCGTCGCCGAAGCAAAACGCGCGCGACCGTATTTCTACGGCGATTTCTATCCGTTCACGCAAGGGAACTGGTCGGAAGACGCGTGGCTGGCGTACATGATGTGGCGGCCCGACATGGAATCGGGTCTGGTCGTCGCGTTCCGCCGCGCGAAAAGCCCCGTCGCCGCGCTGACCGTCGCGCTTGAGCCGATCGACCCGGAAAAGACGTACAAAATCGAGGACGTCGACACGGGCGAGGTCGTTACGGTTCGGGGCGAAGAGATCAAAGACGGATTTACGATTCGCGCCGAATCGCCGCGTCAGTCGAAGTTGATCTATATTACCGCCGTCAAATGACGACGCGACGCGTCGCTTTGTCGAATTCGTTCGATTGCGTCCACGGTGAAAAATCTTCCTGTTACTTGTAAAAAAGCGTTCTTATGATAGAATGACCGGACCGATTTTTGCCCGGAACGCGGTTTTGTCGCGCCGGGTCGGAATAGAGTTTCACGTAACGAAGAAGGATTATCCATGCCGGTAGAACACGAACAGATCGACCGAGCCGAACAGATACGCAACGGGCTTGAACAGCTCAAAGCGTCGTTGGATTACGACGCCAAAAAAGAAGAGATCGCCGAGATCGACAAGCAGATGACCGCGCCCGGCTTCTGGGACGATCAGGAGAAGTCTCAGGCGGTCGTCGCGCGCGTCAAAGCGCTCAAGGCTTTGGTCAAGCCGATGGACGAGATTTTGAGCGAACTCGACGAGCTGGACGTCTTTTTCGAACTTGGCAAAGAGGACGAAGAAACGGCTGCGGAAATTCCTTCCAAACTTGCGGAAGTCGAAAAGACGCTCGAAGAGCTTCAAACGGCCGCGCTTCTGAACGGTCCGTTCGATCCGAACGACGCGATTCTCACCATTAACGCGCGCGACGGCGGAACCGACGCCAACGACTGGGCGGAAATGCTCCTGCGCATGTATATCAACTGGGCGCAGTCTCGCGGTTATACCGTCGAGATTCTCGACCGACAGGACAACGAAGAGGCCGGCATCAACAGCGCGTCGATTATGGTGCGCGGTCCGATGGCTTACGGGTATCTCAAGAGCGAGATCGGCACGCATCGACTTGTGCGTATCAGCCCGTTCAATTCGGAAGGCAAGCGCCAGACGAGTTTTGCCGCCGTCGACGTCAATCCGGACGTCGACGATTCGATCGACGTCGACATTAATCCCGAGGACGTTCGCGAAGACGTCTTCCGGTCGAGCGGGGCGGGCGGTCAGCACGTCAATAAGACGTCGAGCGCGATTCGCCTGACGCACATTCCGACCAACACGGTCGTTCAGTGCCAGAACGAACGCAGTCAGCACAAGAACCGCGCGACCGCGTGGAAGATGTTGCGCGCGCGGCTGTTGCAACGCGAAGAGGAAAAACGCGAGCAGCAGATGTCCGAGAAATACAAGAACCTCTCGAAAGTCGGATTCGGTTCGCAGATTCGCAACTACTTCCTTCATCCGGAACAACGCGTCAAGGATTCCCGCACCGGATATTCGGTCGGCAGTTTCCACGAAGTTCTCGACGGCGGCGTTCAGCCCTTTATGGAAGAATACCTCCGCTGGCGTATGAAAACGGATTGAGTCTGAGACGGACTCCCTTGGTCGCTCGTCCAGACGACCGCTATGCGTTTCTTCGGGTTGTTAACATTGAGCGCGACTTGTCGTTTTGGCGAGCCGCGCTTTTTATGTGTTTTCTCTTCGCCATTCCATGACGTATTCCGGTTCGTCGTGGTTTTCCCGATCCGCGGTTTCTCCGACAACGATCATCTTTTCGCGTTGATAAAACCTTACGGCTCTTTCATTTTTGACGTAGACCCGACATTGCAGAATCGATTTGTCTTTTTTGATTTCGTCGAGCAAAAGCTTTCCGCAACCTTTGCCGCGACAGTCCGGGCGAACAAAAAGCCCCGCTAAGAAAGATTCTTGCGTTCCGGCGAAGCCGACGACCGTTCCGCCGTCTTCGCATAGCGTAATTTCCGCGTTTAAAATCGCTTCCTGAACGTCGTCGTAGACGTCTCGCCAAAAGCGCTCCGGAATGAAGAAATGAGCGTCAAGATTTCCCTGCAGCCAGAGTTTCATGATCGATTCGACGTAACGTTGAAGATTATCGGGACGAAATACGTTCATAAGACGCTCGGTTATTTACGCTCGTTGACTGTGTTGATTGTTCGGCGACGACGATTCGCTCTTTTACGCATTGTCTCGAATTACCGGGAGACGTCAACCGATCGGGCGTCGCTTGAATCGCGTCTTTCTTTCGGCTATACTCTTTGGAAACGTCGTTAGTTTATCGTCGACAGACCAATTCAACGAACAGGACTTCGCTAAGATGGTTGCGTTTAATAAGAGTTTATGCGTTTGGCTTGCGGGCGCGTTTGTCGTCGCGGCGGGCGTCTGCCGTTTCGCCGTCGCTTTTGATACGAAAAACAGCCGGGAAGCCGATTTAAAGGACCGCTGGATCGCCGCCAAATTCGACGGCAAAGTCGAGCCGTCCGTTCGCCCCGACGCGTGTCTGGAAGTCGTTCGCAATTACGTCCCCGTCTTTCCGGACAATCGCGCGGGCGCCAAGTTGCGAATCGGCGAACGACGCTACGATCGCGGGCTGTTCTGTCATGCGCCAAGCCATATTAACGTCTATTTGCCTAAGCCCGGCAAGCGCTTTCTTGCCGAAATTGGCGTCGATACGAACGCGCCGGAGACTGTTCAGGGAAACGGAACGATCCGATTCTCCATAACTTCCGACGGAACCGAACTGTTCCGATCAGACGTGTTGCGCGGCGCGGAGCCGGGCGTTCCGATCGACGTCGCTCTTGACGGCGCGACGAGCTTTTCGACGATTGTCGACGACGCCGGAGACGGAATATCGTGCGATCAGGCGGATTGGGCGGACGCGCGCGTCGAATTGGAAGACGGAGAAGTTCTGTATTTGAGCGATCTTCCGATCGTCGATCGGCAAGTCTACGACCGAACGCTCGACGTCGATTTCCCTTTTTCGTTCGACTACGACGGGCAGTCGTCCCGCAGCTTTCTCAAGGACTGGAATCTCTCGCGCGAAAAATCTGAACCCGTCGACGGAAAAATCAAGCGAACGCTGACCTTTACCGAGCCGAACGGCCGCCTTCAGGTCGTGTGCTCGGTCGTCGATTACGTCGACTTTCCCTTGGTCGAATGGACGTTGAATTTCAAGAACCTTTCCGACGATTCCGACACGCCGATTATCGAAAACGTCAAGCCGATCGACGCTGTTTTCGGACGCGATTTCTTCGAGCGGCGCAATTACAACGGCTGGGATCCCGATTGCGGCGACGCGCTCGTCTGGAACGAAGAACATGAATTCAAGTTGCATTATTCGGTTGGAAGTCCGTGTCGCGACGACGATTACATGCCGCTCGTCAAGCGGTTGGATCCCGGTCAAAAGTTCGATTTGGCGACTGCGGGCGGACGACCGACCAACGCGTATTTGCCCTATTTCAATTTGGAGTCTTATCAAAAAGGCTGGATTGTCGTTTTAGGCTGGTCGGGGCAATGGTCGGCGAGTTTTGAACGCGAAGGGGATTTGGAAACGCGCGTTTCGGCGGGGCAGGAAATAACTCGTTTTAAATTGCTGCCCGGCGAAGAAGATCGCTCGCCGATCGCGGTCGTCGCGCCGTGGTTTCGCGAGTCCTGGTTCGACGCTCAGAACGTCTGGCGGCGCTGGATGATCGCGCGCAACGTTCCGCGCGTCCCGGACGCGGAGAACCCCGACAATAAAAAAGGCAAGATCGTCGCGTCTCATCTTGCCGCGTGCAGTTCGCATTTCTTCGCGGAAATGACGCAGGCGACGACTCCGGACCAACTTGAATTTGTCGCCGATTACCTCAAACGCGATCTTAAAATCGACTACTGGTGGATGGACGCGGGCTGGTATCCGTGCGACGGAAACTGGACGAACACGGGGACTTGGGAAGTCGACAAATCGCGCTTCCCCAACGGACTCCGCCAAATATCCGACTTCGCGCACGAACGCGGCGTGAAGACGATCGTCTGGTTCGAGCCGGAACGCGTCGCGCCGAACACATGGCTGACGAATAATCGCCCCGAGTGGATTTTCGGAGGCTCCGGCGGCGGACTGCTCAATTTGGGGAATAAAGAGGCGCGCGAGTGGCTCGTCGAGCATGTCGACGGCCTTCTGAAAAAAGAGGGAATCGATCTTTACCGACAAGACTACAACATCGATCCGATCGGATACTGGCGCGCGGCGGACGAGCCGGATCGTCAGGGGATTTCCGAGATCAGATACGTCGAAGGGTATCTCGCCTATTGGGACGCTTTACTGGAGCGCAACCCCGGCTTGCGTATCGACTCGTGCGCGTCCGGAGGGCGTAGAAACGATTTGGAGACGTTGCGTCGCGCCGTTCCGCTCTGGCGGAGCGATTATATTTTCGAACCGGTCGGTCAGCAGATTCACAGCTACGGCGCCGCGTTATGGATTCCGTTCTTTGGAACCGGCGTTCAATCGTTCCGCGATTACGAAACGCGCTCGTTGTTTGTTCCGTATATCAACGCGCTCTACGACGTTCGCGTCGACGATTCCGACTGGGATATCGTTCGTAAGAATTTGAACTTATGGCGCGAATACGTCGCTCCGTATTACGCTGGAGATTACTATCCGCTTACGTCCGCGTCTCTTGCGCAGGACGTCTGGATCGCCTGGCAGTATAACGACGAGGACAAAGGGGAGGGCGTGATTCAGGCGTTTCGGCGTCGCGACTCGCAAGCGGTCGTTTCGCAATTTCCGTTGAAAGGGCTCGACAAGTCCGCCGTCTATCGCGTGAAAGACCTCGATTCGGGCGAAACGAGGGAAATCTCCGGAAAAGAACTTGCGGAACGGGGCTTGCTTGTCGAAATCGATTCGGCTCCAAAAGCCGCGTTGATTCGGTATGAAAAAGTCAGGTAGCGCCGAGAGAGACGCGTCCCGATTTGTGTTGACGATTTGCGTTTAGATTCCTATAATAAGGACGCCGTATGCCAAACGAACGGTCGACGCGCGTCGGCCCGACTATTGGCGCGTTCCTTAACCTGACCTATTATGCCGACGTCCCTTTTTCAATACGAGATGCTTCCGACGACCTGGTTTTACCTGTCGTCGTTGCTGATATTAGCCGTTTTTTTTCGGTTTAATCGCGTTTTCAGCGTGCGTAATTTCGACGTGCTTTCGCTCGTCGCGCTTACGCCGGGGATCGTCTATTTGGCGATGGGCGCCACGTTGCAGGGGTACGTGTGGCTCTTTGTCGTCGGGCTCGTCGTCTTCTTCCGCATGGTTCTGGACGTCTTTTTACGTCGGCGCCCTCTTTTGGAGCCTAATCTTGGCTTTGAAGGACTTGCGTTTTCGTGCGTCGCGGCGTCCGCGTTCATGATCCCGAACCTGTTCATCAATCGCGGCGACGCGTGCGAGTCGCCGCGCGCGTGGCGACTCGAGCAAATCCTGGCCGCCGCCGAAGAGTCCGAAGCGTCGTTTACGCTCAAAAACTGGCCCGGCTATCGCCCGTTCATGACCGCGACGCAACGCGCGAACCGATTCTTCGCGCCCTCGCAGGCGTCGTGGAACGCCGCCGTCTCCGATCTTCGCGAACGAAGTCGCGACCCGAATACGATCGAGATTTTCGGCGTGACGATTCGGCTCAATAAAGACAATTCGAAAAAAAGCCGCTCCGCGACGCGCGCCGTCCAGTGGGCCGCCGGCGTTACGAACGGAACCCCCTTTGATTTTGAAGACGACGGCTTGGAATCCGACTCTTACGACGAGGATCAAAATCTGGAGATTGTGACAAGTCTTAACGGACTTCAGGCGGCGCCGACGATTCCCGCCGCGCCGACCGCTCCGTCCGTCTCCGAAACGGCGCCGTCGAGCGAAGTTCCCGCCGCGTCGCCGCAGTCGCGGGAGCCGCGATCCGACGCCCGTACCGCGTCGGGCGCCGAACCGCCTGCGCCCCGGCCGACGCTCGGCGTTTTTCAACCGTTGTCTTTAGGCGGTTTTTCGTTGATTATCCTGGTGACGAGCCTCCAAATCGCCATTGTCGTAACGCTTGTTCTAATCGGACGTTTTCATTTCGGTTCGTTGCAAACCGGATACGCGTGCGCGCTCTTCTACCTGCTGCATCCGTACATCAATCAGTTTTCGGCGCAACTTGATCATATCGTTCCCGCGCTGGCGATTCTGCTTGCCGTCCTGTTTTATCGACGGCCCGTGTTCTCGGGGATCGCGCTCGGCGTCGCCGGATCGCTGGTCTTCTATCCCTTTTTCCTGATTCCCATCTGGATGGGGTTTTACCTGAAAAAAGGACTCGCTCGATTCGCGCTCGGTCTTTCCGCGACGGTGTTGACGCTCGCGGTCGCGATGCTGTTTATTCAGGACCCCGAGATCGGCTTGTACGGCAAATGCCTCGGCTCGATGATTGGACGGCATTCGCTCTTTCTCGCGGAAGCGGACGGACTTTGGGAATTTCTGCCCCGGTATTTCCGCATACCGCTCATCGGGCTGTTCGGCGTCTATTGCGTCGGATGCGCGCTGTGGATCCCGCGCAAAAATCTGGCGACGCTCGTTTCCTGCTCCGCCGCCGTCATGCTTGGCGTTCAGTTCTGGATGGGGCGACAGGGCGGCCTGTATATGTCGTGGTATCTGCCTTTAGCGATCCTGACGGTCTTTCGTCCCAACCTGGACGATCGCACGGCGGCGACCGCCGTCGTCGACGTTTGAGCGTCTCGACGTTTAATCGACGTTTATCTTGCTTGCGGTCTGAAATTTTGATATAATGGGCGCGGCGCGTTCGATTGTCGACGCGTCGCGCGAAGTTTTTGACCTAACAGGACCGACAAACGTATGAAACGCACGAAAACGAATCCCTTCGACTGGGCGCTGATTCAATGGTCGCGCGCTTGCGAGGAGTCTGGAATCGTCGATCGTCGTCAAGTGGAGCCGACTCTTGACGTCGAAAAAGACGATTTGGGGCGCCTGGTCGATCCGACGTCGTATTTGGCGTCGCGCGCGGACAAAGTTCTCGCGTCGATCAATCTCCTTGGCAAACGCTGGACGGAGCGTTCCGTAAGCGTTTGGGTCGCGTCCGCGCTCTTTGTGATCGCGCTTGGCGCGTTGGTCTTTCCGTTCGCGCGCGTCGACCGTCTTCTCGACGGAGACGTGAATCTTGCCGGTCCGTTCGTCTTTTTCATCCTCGGACAGCTGTTCTTTTTGGCGTGGGCGCTCGTTTTAATCGCCGCCGTCTGTTTCCAGTCGCTGTTTCGTCGTATTTTCAGAAAAGAGCGTCCGCTGACGTTCGCCGAAAAACTCGTCGCGAACCTTTCGGGGATCGTCGGCGCGGTCGTCTTGTTCTTCCTTCAGCGTTGCGCGCCCGTCTTTTACGCGATGTTCGGACGCAAAGGGACGGAACGGTTCGCGTGGCGCCGGCGTCGCGACGCCAAAGCGAAAGAAAAAGAAGCGGCGGCGAACGGAATCGAACCCCTTCCGCAACCGTCGGTCGACGCGACGCGAAAAGGCGCCTCGCTCTTTTGGGACGTTCTTTTCTCGCGTCCGCGTTTTTTGTTTTTCTGGGGCGGGTTCCTTTCGCATCTCTTTTGGACGTCGTGTTCGCTGTGCGTCTTAATCGTCCTTGTCGCGCGCATGCAGGGCAATCAGTACGACTATTGCTGGCGCACGTCGCTTGAAGACGAAGCGGCGGTCAAAAAAGGCGTCGATTTGCTTGGCGCGCCGATTCAATGGCTTGGCGGAACGATTCCCTCCGAAGAAGACGTTTCGCGACTCTTCGACGATCGCGGCGTTCGCGCCGCCGAGCCAAAAAACGCCGGGAGCGAGGCGAAAACCGAACGAACCGAAGAACAAAAAGCGGCGGCGAAAACGCGCGCGACGTGGTCGTATTTCCTGCTGGGAATCGTGTTTGTTTGGTGCGTAACGCCTCGATTTATCCTCGTTTGCGTCTATCACTTCATGTTCCGACGCGCGTTGCGCGATTATCGGCCGAATTTGGACGATCCGTACTTTGAGAAATTGATCGCGGAGGCGGAATCGTACTCGACGACCACCGCGTCGACGTTTGTCGACGATCCGGTCGAAACGCCCGTCCTGGCGCTCGACGCGCCTATCCCGCGCGACGAACAGGCCGCGCCGGAAACGCCCGTCGCCGAGACAAGTCCCGAACAGGTCGCGGTCGCGGCTCCCGTCGTCGCGCCCGACGTTGAAACGCCGCAAGTCGCCGAAACGCCGGAATCTGCGCCGCGGGAATCGTCCGCGGAAGCGCTCGCGGTCGTTCCGACTCCCGCGCCCGAGCCGGAGCCGGAACCGGTAAAACCGTCGGAGATTTTGGCGTTTGGATACGACGCCGAACTGACTCAGGAACAATGGCGCGCGATCTTGCCGCAAAGTCCGGAACCGCGTCTCTTTGGAGACGTCGCCGCCGATTTCGACCGCAAGAGAAAACTCAAGGAATTTCTCGCGACAAGCGGAGAGACCGTCGCGCTTTGCGTGTACGTCACCGACGTCGGGCTTTCCCCCGCGAAGCATTATACGAAATTCATGCGCGAAGTGCTCACGCCGGCGATACCTAACGCGATCGTCTACGTCGTGTTGACCGGCAGCGAGAAACTGCGCCTGAAATTCGGCGCGCAGACCAACGCCGTCGCCGAGCGGCTTGAAGACTGGACCAACGCGTTGAGCTCGCTCGCGCGAACGTCCGGCTTGACGATCTATCCGGTCTTTTCGTACGACACCGACCTCGACCTGCCCGAGCCGCGCGCGCGACTGCGCGACCTTTTGCGCGTCGGGGGCGATCCAAGCGACGCGTCGAACGCGCCGAGTCGCGATTTCGCCAAGTGGGACGAAACGACGCGCCGCGTTCTGGCCGAATGCCGCTCGATTTTCGCGGCGGACGCGTTTGTTCCGGACGAAGAAGAAGAGCGGCGTCGAATCGCGCTCATATGCGCCGATATTTTCGAGACGTATCGCGAAGAGACGGAAAAAGCGACGCAGTCGGGCGTCGCCGAACTGACGAAAAAACTGGGCGGATCCTCGCTGTTTGAAAAAGCCAGACTCGCCGCGTCCGACGCGCAAAACGCGTTTTCCGGCTCGGTCGCCAAGGACTGTTTGAACGTCAAAGACGCGCTGGTCGAACGTTGCAAAGCGCAGGGCCTCGACGCGGATATTATCGAGCGTCGATTGACGAGCGCGCTGGGTCTGAGCGAAAACATGCGCGGGTTCTGCTCGAAACTCAGTCCCAAATGCGCGGTCGCCGCCGCGTCGGTCGGGCTGTCGATTCCGGCGCTCGTCGCGTTCGCGCCTTTGCTTGGCGGCGCGGCGACGGCCACGGCGGTCGCGTCCGCGTTTGGCGCGCTCGGAACGCTGCTGCCCGCGAGCGTGGCGTCGGGCGTCGCCGCGGGCGCGTTAGGGGCCGTCGCGCCGATGTCGTTTAGCGCGTGTAAAAAGAAACTGGTCGCGAAAATCAGCGGCGCGTTTGGAATCGATTCGAACGCCAAAGACACGACGGCGCCCGAGTCGCCCGTCAAAGAGCTTTCCGAAGAGGCGTTTGCCAAAATCGAAGCGGTCGCCGCGCTCGTGTGCGTCACGACGACCTGGCGCGTCGTCCTGGAGTTGCAGGGGCGGCCCGAAGACGAGATCGCGTCGCTGACGCCCGAGATTTTAGCGCCAATTGAAGAGTCGCGTCTTGATTCGCTCGACGTGATCGCCAAGTCGTTGTCCGACGTTCGCGCGTTGCTGCCGAACGAAACGCTTTCGTAATTGAGGACGCCAATGCAAGTTACCAACGAAGAACTTCGCGCGTTGAAGCCGCTCGTCGTCGCCGTGGTCGGTCCGACGAACGAAGGAAAGACGTCGATTTTGCGCACGCTGACGAGCGATCCCAATTTCGGTTTAGTGAACGCGTACAACGGCACGACGGTTCGCGCGGAAATTCAAAAGATTTTCTATAAAGGCGTCGCCGAGATTTTGCAACTTGTGGACACGCCGGGCTTTCAGACGTCCGGCGAGATCTACGAACTGCTTATGGAAGACGAAGCGGTCGCGGCCAAACACGGCGCGTTCGATCTGGACGACCTGTTGCGCGTCGTGCCTCAACAAGACGAAGATTTTCGACACGATCTTCGCGCGTGGCGCGAAGTCGCGCGTTGCGACGCGGTGATTTTCGTCGTCAACGTCGTGGAGAATCCGAAGCAGTATCTTCTTAAACATACGCTTACGCTTCTCAAAAACATCAACAAGCCGGTCGTGGTCGCGTACAACAACGTCCACGTCGCCTCGCCGACGCCGTTGGACGCCTCGGGCGCGACGGCGGTCGACTATCGCGTCGAATGGGACGAAACGCTCCGAAAGAACAGCTTTTTCCTCGTTCAGGAATACGACGCGCACGCGCGCTCGTTTGGCGACGAAATCGAGCTGTTTGAGAAACTTGCGGCGCTCGCGCGCGAGCCGCTGACGCAGCGCGTGTTGCGACTTGAAATTAAAGAGCGGCGCGCAAGAGAGTTGCGGCGTCTGGAACGATCGCGCGAAATTCTCGCGGAACTTCTCGTCGACGTGGCGGCGTATCGCGAGATCAAGACGGACGTCGGACAGAACGAATGGCAAATTCAGCTGACGCGTCTGGAAGAGACGCTTAAGCAAAACGCGGTTCAACGCGAACACAACGCGCAGTTGGAGCTGCTGGGAACGTGGGGATTTCACGTCGGAGCGCTCGATCGGGAGATGCTCGTGGTCGAAGACGACGCGAATCAGCGCGATTTGCTTTTCGGCGGGGGCGCGAAACGGCACGTGTCGGTCGGCGGCGGGGTCGGCGCGACGGTCGGCGCGGTCGTCGGCGGCGCGATCGACGCGTGCGTCGGCGGGCTTTCTTTTGGAACGGGCGCGATTCTCGGCGGTTTCCTGGGCGGATTGCTCGGGGGCGGGGGCGCGTTGGCGTACAATTCGAAATACGACCCCAAGAGCAAAGTGCTGACGGCGCGCGTTCAGAAGAGCGTGTGCGACGCGCTCCTCGCGCGCGGCGTGGAACTTGTCAAGAAGCTCCAGACGCGCGGCAAAGCGCTTGAAGACTCCGTGCAGTTGGCGATTGGCGCGGACTTGCCCGCGATCGAGATACCGGGCCTGGACGGCGCGCTTGAAGAATGCGCGAAGTACGACGACTATTCTAAATTAAACAAAGCCGTTTCGACGAATTTCGGCGCGAAAGAATGGCGCAAATTGCCCGGCGTCGCGCGTTTTTCCAAAGAGCGCAAGACAAGAGAGCAGACGATTAAAGCGATCGCCGAATCGCTCAAATTAGCGATCCCCGACGTGGAATAAGCTCCGCTGAACGCCGCGGGCAAACAAGGCGACGATTTGATGTCGCAAATAAGCCGGGGATGCAAATCCCCGGACGGCGTTGTTTAACGCGACGCGTTGACGACGGCAAGAGCCGCAAGCCGCCTTCTAAAGGGCGCGGCGGACTTGTCCCGCGGAGCCCGGCGGCCGCGTCGTTTGACGAATATCCGTTGAAACCGACTTCATTTGCGTCTTTAAAAATCTGAAACGCCAAAAAGTCCCCATAAAAAAAGAATGCAAATCGCCAAAACGTATACCTTTCGGCCATTTGCAACCTAAACAAATCATCCTGCCTAATTCTACATTTCGATAGCTTTTTGGCAAGAAAAAACTCTTTTTTCGGTTAAAAAACCGTCCTTTTTCTTAAAAAAAACGGCAATTTTAGGTGGCCGAAAGGTATACCTTTTGGCTTTCCTTTCAGAGGAATCTCCGTTTCTGCCAATCTTCTCAAATCTCCGGTTTTTCAAGAGTTAGAAATCCAATAAAAAGCGGGTTCGTCGGTTCCGTCGCGTCTGCGCTCCGAGTTCGGAGGAATCGACGATCAAGAGAAGACGCAAATGATTTACGACAAAAAGGCGCTCAACGATTTTGTCGACCGTTGGCGCGGCAAAGGATACGAAAAAGGGGAGACTCATCAGTTCTGGACGCAACTGCTCAAAGCGATCGGCTATCCCCACGCCGACGACGTTCTTTTCGAACGCCGTTTGCCCTCGGGCGGGTTTATCGACGTCTGGCTGCGCGACGCCGGAGTCCTAATCGAGCAAAAATCGCTCGGCGTCGATCTCGACAAAGAGGAACCGCGTCAGGGCAAATTGAAAACGCCGCTGGATCAGGCTCTTGATTACGTCGACGAACTGCCCCTCCTCGAACAACCGCGTTACGTCGTCACGTGCAATTTTGAGACGTTTCGCGTTTACGACCGCAACCCGCACAATAGAAGCGAACTCGCGAAACACGCGTTTGAATTCAAACTCGACGAATTGGCGGAACGGCCCGAATACCTCCGTTTTATCAACGACCCGGCCAACAGTCGTCTTGAAAGAGAAAAACAAGTATCGATCCAGGCGGGCGAACTTGTCGGCAAACTCTACGACAAGTTGCGCGAAGGCTATCTCGACCCGGACTCCGAGGAGTCCAAACATGCGCTCAACGTGCTTTGCGTGCGGCTCGTCTTCTGTCTCTATTGCGAAGACGCCGATCTTTTTGAGAAAGACGCGTTTTACAACTATCTTAAAGACGTGCCCGTCAGCGGAATCCGCAAGGCGCTCAGGGACCTGTTCCGCGCTCTGGATACCGAGCTCGCCGACCGCGACCCCTACGATCTGGAAATTAAAAAGTTTCCCTACGTCAACGGCGGTTTGTTTCGCGGCGACTTTGAGATTCCGAACTTTACCGAAGAGACGAAACGCTTTTTATTGGAGGAAGCGTCCAAGCCCGTCGACTGGTCGCAAATCTCGCCGACGATTTTCGGCGGGATCTTCGAGTCGACGTTGAATCCGGAAACGCGTCGTTCTGGGGGAATGCACTACACCTCGCCCGAGAATATTCACAAAGTGATCGATCCTCTTTTCCTTGACGACCTCAAAACAGAGTTTGCCGCGATTCGCGACGAGGAAGGAACGACGCCAAGGAAGAGAAAAGCCGCGCTGACGAATTTTCACAAGAAGCTTTGTTCGCTCAAATTTTTCGACCCCGCGTGCGGCTCCGGCAATTTTCTGACGGAAACGTATCTCTGCTTGCGCAAACTCGAAGACGCCGTCCTTCGCGAACTTTGGAAGGGCCAGACCGTCATGGGGTTTGGCGACGAGGCGATCACGGGCGACCGCGTCAAATTGAGCCAGTTCTACGGGATCGAGATCAACGACTTCGCCGTTGCCGTCGCCAGAACCGCCCTTTGGATCAGTCGACTCAAAGCCAACGGCGACGCGTCGATGTTTATGGAAATGGGGAACGACGATTTCCCGTTGCAGGAGTCGGCGAACATTGTTCAAGGCAACGCGTTAAGGATCGATTGGAACGACGTGTTGTCGGCGAGCGAATGTTCGTTCATTATGGGGAATCCGCCGTTTGTGGGGGCGTCGTTCTGTACGTCAGAACAGAAAAAAGATATTGTCGACTTATTTGGAAAAATCAAACTATCCAATTCGCTTGATTACGTTACAGGTTGGTATTACAAATCGTGCGGACAGATGAAACTCAACAAGAGTATCAAAGCAGCCCTTGTTTCTACAAATAGTGTCAGTCAAGGAGAACAGGTTGCGCCTCTATGGAGAACTCTACAAGACCGTTTCGGGGTGCGTATAGAATTTGCTTGGAGAACTTTCGTTTGGAACAACGAGGCGACAAATCAAGCGCATGTTCATTGCGTGATTATCGGATTCAGTACTGATCTCAGTAGTATGCGAAGCGTCATTTTTGATTCTTCTGGTGAGGCACACAAGGCAAAGAATATTAACGCTTACTTAGTGGATGCTCCTTTCGCTGTTATAGAAAGTCGTAGTAAACCGTTGTGTGTCGTTCCAGAGCTTACTAAAGGCAATCAACCTACAGACGACGGCAACTTAATTCTATCAGTTGAAGAACGAGAAGAACTATTAAGAATGTACCCTGAGGTTCAACCGCTTGTTCGCCGATATGTCGGTGCACGAGACTATTTAAACAATAATGAGATTAGGTATTGTATTTGGCTCAAAGACGTATCGACAGACCGTTATTCTCACTGCAAACCCATTATGGAACGTCTCGAAGCGGTTCGATTATTTAGAGCTATGAGTACGGCTACGCCGACTAGAAAGTTTGCTGAAAAGCCATGGCAATTCTTCTCTACGCCTCAGACTGGCGAAGACTATATTATTGTTCCTCGAGTATCTTCGCAAAGACGTATCTATATTCCAATGGGATTTATGCGTTCTAACGTAATTGCGGCGGATTCGCTCTCAATCGTATGTGGAGCAAGTCTATATCATCTGGGCGTAATGATGTCCCAATTCCACAACGCTTGGATGCGTGTTGTAGCAGGAAGACTTAAAAGTGACTACCGCTACTCAGGTGGAATCGTCTATAACAACTTCGTCTGGCCCGATTCGACGCCGAAACAGCGTGAAACAATCGAAAACCTCGCGCAAGCCGTGCTTGACGCTCGCGCGAACTATCCCGACAAATCGCTCGCCGACCTGTACGACCCGGACAAAACGCCGTCCGACCTTCTAGCGGCGCACAAGGCTCTCGACAAGGCGGTGGAAGCGGCGTATGGAGTCGATTTCGACGGAGACGAGGAGAAAATCGTCGCGCATTTGTTCAAGTTGTACGCGGAGAAGACCGCGAAAAAATGAAAGCCGCAGGCAGAAGCGCGCTTCGTCGCGCGTATGCCGCCGGCAACCCCACGCGGCGCGTTGATTTTATAAGAGCCGCAAGCGGTAGGCGGCGAAGTCCGCCGGACGCTGCAGGCAAACACGGCGGCGCTTTGACTTTAATCGACGGTTCTCCGCGTTTGGGTTGTTTTGGCGATTTCGCCGATTAACGCGGAGAATTGCGTTTGACAAAACGTCGGAACCAGTATCGGCGCGGAGCGCCGCGAGCCGTCGACGCAAGGCGACGGCGGCCGCGCGTTGGCGTCCAACCGTCCCGACGATTTCAAAAAACGCTCGACAGCGCTTGGAAATGGGCGCTTGTTGGTTTAGCGTGAGACCGTGTCGGAAGTATTCTTTTACGTAACAATTGACAGTCGCGTTTGCTTTCTTCTGAACGCGTTCCTTTCAACCGTTTATCTGTAGTCTTGGGGGCGGTTTTGCGCATGTCGCGGCCTCCGTCGCCTTGCGTCGACGGCTCTCCGCCTGCGGCGGGAACGCGTCGCGTGGTTATGCGCTTTGTTTTTATCCGCCCTCAACGGGGGCGGCTTTCAGATCGCGCCGTCGGACCTACAATCTCCAATAGGCGTAGCCTTTTGACTCGTATTCTTTACGATTGAAGACGCCTTTGACGTCGATCAGGACTTTGCGCCCTTTGCCGAAGAGTTTGGCGACGTCTTTTTCTGTGAATTTTGCGAATTGCTCGTGCGCGACGGCAAGAACGATCGCGTCCATGTCCTTAATTTCCGAGAGATCGACAAAATCGATTCCGTAGAGTCGTTTGGCTTCCGCGGCGTCGGCGATTGGATCGACGATAATCGGATCGACGCCGTATTCGCGCAGTTCTTTAACGACGTCGAAGACTTTGCTGTTGCGCGTGTCGGGGCAATTCTCTTTGAACGTGAATCCGAGAATCGCGACTTTGGCGTTTTTGACCGTCTTGCCTTCGCGAATGAGCGTTTTAACGCAACTTTCGGCGACGTATTTGCCCATCTCGTCGTTGATGCGGCGCCCCGATAAAATCACCTGGCTGTGATACCCCGTTTGCTCGGCGCGATACGTCAAATAGTACGGGTCGACGCCGATGCAATGTCCGCCGACAAGACCGGGATAGAATTTCAGGAAATTCCACTTGGTGCCCGCGGCTTCGAGAACCGATTTCGTGTCGATTCCAAGTTTGTTAAAGATAATCGCCAACTCGTTCATGAACGCGATATTGACGTCGCGCTGACTGTTTTCGATCACTTTCGCCGCTTCGGCGACTTTGACGCTCGGGGCGCGATGAACGCCCGCCTCGACGACAAGCTCGTAGACTTTCGCGACTTCGTCGAGCGTTTCCTCGTCCATGCCGGAGACGATTTTGACGATCGTTTCGAGCCGATGAACTTTGTCGCCGGGATTGATGCGCTCGGGCGAATACCCGACTTTAAAGTCGACGCCGCACTTAAGCCCGGACTCGCGTTCGAGAATCGGAACGCACACTTCTTCGGTAACGCCGGGATAGACGGTCGATTCGTACGCGACGACGCTTCCGCGCGTCAAGTTGCGCCCGAGAATTTCGCTCGCGCTTTTAATTGGCGAAAGATCCGGCGTATGGTCGTCGCAGACGGGCGTCGGAACCGCGACGATGTGGAATTTCGCCTTGCGCAGGTCCCGTTCGTTCGACGTGAATTCGACGGTCGTCTTTTTAATCGTTTCGTCGCCGACTTCTTTGGTCGGATCGACGCCCGAGCGGTAAAGCTCGATTTTTTCCTTGTTAAGATCGAAGCCGACGACGTTGATTTTGCGCGCGAACGTCATGGCGATCGGCATGCCGACGTATCCCAATCCAACGAGGGACAGATACGTTTCTTTCTTCACAAGACTTTCGTAAACCGACATTGCTCAAACCTCTCGACTGTTCAGGGGCGTTTGTTATTTCGTCTAGCGTATTGTCCGGGGGCGTTTTTGTCAAGTAAATTCGCGCTAAACCGCAAATTTTATTCGTCGCCGCCGCAATTTCCTGAAAACAACTTGAAACGCTCGTTCTTTCGACGTATATTGATTGCGTCGAGTTCGCGGCAAGTCGCGACATTTCAACAAAACGTCAAAGGAATCGCTATGGAACAAATTGTTTTAAACAACGGCGTCGCTATGCCGACCGTCGGTTTCGGGGTCTATCAAATAGACGATCTTAACGAAGCGGAACGATGCGTTTCCGACGCGCTCGACGTCGGTTATCGCCTGATCGACACGGCGGCGTGCTACGGCAACGAAGCGGCGGTCGGCGCGGCGATCGCCAAAAGCAGAGTCAAACGCGACGAGATCTTTGTAACGACGAAACTTTGGGTCCAGGATTACGGATACGAGTCGGCGCTCAAGGCGTTTGAAGCGTCCCGAAAGAAATTGGGGCTCGACTACGTCGACTTGTATCTGGCGCATAAGCCGTACGGCGACTATTACGGCGCGTGGCGCGCTATGGAGAAATTGCATAAAGAAGGCGTCGTTCGCGCGATTGGCGTGACGTCTTTTTGGAACGAACGGCTCGCCGACTTGTTCACGTGCAACGAAATTAAGCCCGCGCTCAATCAAATCGAGACGAACGTGTGGCGTCAACAATGGGCGTCGGACGCGTTTATGGCCAAACACGGAATCGCGCGTCAGGCGTGGGCGCCGTTCGCCGAAGGGAACAACGACGTCTTCAACGCGCCGATTCTTAAAGAGATAGGCGCGAAGCACGGCAAGACGACCGGTCAAGTCATGCTTCGCTGGCTGATTCAACGCGGCTTCTCCGTCATACCCAAGACGGTTCGTAAAGCGCGCATGGAAGAGAATTTCAACGTCTTCGATTTCTCGCTCGACGAGTCCGACATGGCGGCGATTAAGTCGATGGATACCGGAAAGAGCACGATCTACGACGAAACCGACCCCGAGGTCGCGATCTGGATCGGAACCTACAGGTACGGCGAATAAACGCTTAGCGACGTTCGCGGCGCACGTACGCGGTCGGGGACGTCAAATTGTCCGCCGAGACGCTCATCGATTCGTCCGACTTCGTCGCGTTGGCGGGTTCGGCGTATTCGACGAACGTCGGCGCGACGGAAATGCGCACGGGCGCGAATCTTGCGACGCGAACTTCCGCCGGCTTCCTCTCGTCGATTTTGACCGCCGTCGGCTCGACGCGGCGCTCGAACGCTTTGAACAGCGTCGTCTTGAAGAAGTTGGTTCTGACGTCAAATTTTGGCTCCGGCTGGGTCGGTTCGTACCCCTGGCGAATTCTCGCCAGACCCAGCCCGAACGAGTCGACCGCCTGAATTTTATAGAAGACGCGCGCGAGTTTCGGATTGCGGCAGACGGAAACGCCGTAAGACAGCTCTTCCTGCGAGACGCCCGGCGCAAGTCCGCCCGGCGAAACGAATTCGATTCTGTCGGAATAGACGCGAACAAGCGTCGGGGTCGGGGTCGCGTAGTCGCGATGGACGACCGCGTTGGCGAGCGTCTCCTGCACGCTGACGACCGGGTACTCGCGATACTCGCGGTCGTCGACGTAACGCCCCGCGTAAGAGCGGATGAATTTCCGATTGCGTCGATCGAGTTCCGTCAGCGCGTCGTCGAATTGTTTGAAGAGCGAGCCCGAGAATTCGACGATTTCGCTCGTTCGCGCGCCGTCGTCGGCAAGGATCGCGATTTTGATCGTCGCGGGGCATTGATCCGAGAGGAGCAGCGCGAGATTCGTATACGCCCCCGCGTCGTCGACGAGCCCGAGCGTGCGAAGTTCGAGCCGATCCAATTTGAGGTTATGTTTGAGAAAGACGTCCGTCGCCTGCTGGAAAGAAAGATTTTGCTTGAGCGCGCGGGCTCTTTCGTAACTTCCGTCGCTCGTCTCTTCGATCATTCGCTCGATGTCTTTGACCGAGGCGGGCGTGGACGCCGCGTCGCGACGAACGAGAACGCCGTCGGGCTCTAAGCCGCGATCGGAGAGCCAATAAGGACGCTGCGCGCCGCGCGACACTTCGACGCCGACGACTTTTTTCCCTTCGGCGTATTCGACGGTATATTCGACGTAAGGCGTGACGTCGGGAAAGATTCCGTCTTGAACGAGCTTAGCCAGACGCCGCTTGACGTCCTCGACGTCGTTGAGCCCGACGACTTGTCCGAAATCGTCGATTCCAACGTAGATTTTGCCGCCGTTCGCGTTGGCGAACGCGACGACCGCTCGCTTGATTTTATCGGTGTATTCGCGTTTATAGACGACGTTTTTGTCTTCAAAAGTTTCCGCCATAACGAACGCCTCTCTTCTGGTATTTTGTTTCTCCGTTGATAAAAAACAACGCGCCGAACGCGGGAACGCGCGGCGCGTCGATTTCGTTTGCGTTTCGATTGTTGGGAATAAACGAGCTTAAATCGAGAGCAGGTATTCCACAAGATCGTCCGCTTCTTCTTCGGTCATGTCGCCGACGTCGCCGAGCACGTCGCCGTGCATGCCGTCAAGGAAGACGTCTTTCAGGTTCACGTATCGCCCGTCGTGCATATACGGAGGCGTGCGCCAAATGCCGCGCAGCGTCGGGGTGTCGAAATCGGGCTGATGGTCGTAGTCGGCGCGCGACCCGACGTCGTGCATCTTGCAGTCGGTAAAGTATTCGCCGGTATGGCATTCCGTGCACGCGTATTTCTCGTTTTCGAAAACCGCCTTGCCGCGCAGCGCTTTTTCGCTGAGCTGACCGTCGACGAGTTTCGGGCTCGGAAGTTGACGCAACGACTTGAGGTATTCCTCGACGTCGACGCACGTCTCTTCAGGAACGTTCGAGAACATGATGTACTGGAACCCCGTGCGAATCGCCTTTTCGGCGTTCACGCGCACGCCGTGCCACATGGCCGGGGGCAGGGACAGCGAGTGCAGCATGCCTTTGGCGTTTTTCGGATTGCCCATGCCGTCGTTGAGCAAGTCCCAGTTGAGGGCGTCGGAACGCGCCTCGGGGTGGCAACTTGCGCAAGACTGCCAGTTCTGGAAGCAGAGCGTGGCGTCGTGCCAGGCGAGTTCGCCGCGTCGGGCGGCGTCCATTTCGGGCATAGGCCCAAGTTGGCAGAATTCCTTGGCTTTCGGGGTGCGCGCTTTGAGGTCGACGACCATAATATCGTCGGAGAAGTACATGCCGACGTAGACTTTATTGTCGATGATCGCAATGCAGCGCGGGCCTTTGACTTTCAACGTTCGGCTCGACAACTTGACGCGTTTTTTGAGCCCGACGAGGAACGCCAGAAGCTGCGGGACCTGGTCGGCGGTCGTTACGTTCGACAAGCCCTGTTCTTTGGCTTCTTCGGCGTTTTTGGGGAGCCCGGCGAGTTTTTCGTGCGTTTTGTCCGAATCGACAAGGCACAGTTCGTGGGTTCCGGCGATCCCGACGCAGATCGTTTTGTTGTCGGGCGTAACGGCGATGGGCCACGGGTTGGCGGCGCCGGAGTCGACGTCGTCGAGAAGAACGGTGTTGACAAATTCGCGCTTTTCCGCGTCGATGATGCTGAACCCGTTGGTGTTCATCCACCCGCGTTCAACCTGAGTCGTCGGGAGCTGATAGCGCGCGAGAATCGCGGTCGTATAGACGTATTTGCCGTCCGGCGAGAGCGCGATGTGGTGCATGCTCGAACTGCCGTTCGGGAGACGAATGTTTTTCGACTCGCCGGTTTCCGTGTCCAGGCACGTGATTTCCGCCGCGACGTTCGCCCCGTCGGAACGGTCGAGCGGGAGGAAGTTCGCCGCGTAGTAAGTCTTGCCGTCTTTGGTAATAACGGCGTCGCACGGCTCGTGGAGCGCGGGGTAGGTCGCCAGGACTTTGAAGTCGGGCAGGGAGATCTTCGAGATCGTCGTGTCGAATTGGCAACACGCGAACATGATCGATTCGTCGACGGGATTAAGGCACAAGCCGCAGGGCGTGTGCCCGATCACGCCTTCGCCCGTAACCGAGCCGGACGCGATATCGATCGCGCAGATCTTGCCCTGATAGTCGCCGTAGCCGACGTACATCGTCTTTTCGTCGGAACTCAGGCACATGTCGTTTGGTTCGCCGGGAACGGCGATTTCGCGCTCGACTTTCGCGTCGGCGACGTTGATAACCGAAATATCGTGGGAATCTTTATTCAGCGAATAAAGCGTGGAACCGTCCTGCGTCGGGATCAGTTTGATCGGGCCTTTGTAATCGGCCGCGGACGCAAACGCGCAGGAAAAAACCAACGCGAAGGACGCCAGGGATAAAATAAGGGAGCGCGTCGACATAAAACTCCTGACTTTCATTGATCGTTGTCTATCGGAACGGGGGCTGGAAAAGTTCGAATCGAGCGTTCGACCGAACGTAAAACTCTGCAAAAAACGAACGGCAAACAACCGTCCTCCTCTATTATGGAGCGCCGGATTTTCATTTGCAAGTTTATTTTCGCCCTTTTTGATATTTTTCCCGTTTTTTGTTCGTTTTGTCGCGCGCGGGCGTTTTGTCACATCGTCGACGCCGAATTGGAACGCGCGGCGCGTCGACAGAAATAATAAACGACAAAAATTTCAAAAAGCCTCTTTTCAAGAACCCCGGCTCGGTTATAATTCGGGAACTAAGCCGAAGTGGCGGAATTGGCAGACGCGCTAGGTTCAGGTCCTAGTCCTCGTAACTGGGGGTGAAGGTTCGAGTCCTTTCTTCGGCATTTGGCAGACGCGAGAGTCGACGTTGGTTTTGATTCTCGCGTTTTTTGTTTTTTGGCGGCGTTCAGGCTTCTTTCGACGGCGTCCGTCGCGTCTTGCGTCCAAAATTCTCAAAAAAAAGCGCTCCCCGTATTGTCTACGCGCGTAAAAGAATGTAGAATACGCGAACGCGATTGTTTTTCGCTTTTACGCGAGGACGTCGCGGGGCGGCGTCAACTTCGCGCGTTTTGCGCGAAAGCGCTTGAAAGTTATCGACGACGGACGCGCCGGAAGCGCGTTTCGACGACATATATTCGCTTTTAAAATGATGGAGAAATTTTAATGAAACGTGCTAAGATTACCGTTATCGGCGCGGGCAATGTTGGAGCTACCTGCGCGCAATACTGCGCTATGGCCGGTTTGGGCGACGTCGTTCTTCTCGACATTCCGCAAACGGGCGACATGCCCAAGGGCAAAGCTCTCGATATGTTCGAAGCCTCTCCGGTTCTCGGTTTTACGGCCAACGTCACGGGAACGACCGATTACGCCGACACGGCGAACAGCGACGTCGTCGTCGTTACCGCCGGTATTCCGCGTAAGCCCGGCATGAGCCGCGACGACCTTCTCGCCACCAACGCCAAGATCGTCGGCTCCGTCGGCGAACAAATCAAGGCGACTAGCCCGAACGCCGTCGTCATCGTCGTCTCCAACCCGGTCGACACGATGGTTCAGCGCATGCTCAACGTCACCTGCTTCCCGAAGGAACGCGTGATCGGTCAGGCGGGCGTTTTGGACGCGGCGCGTTTCTGCTCTTTCATCGCGATGGAACTCAACGTCAGCGTTGAAGACGTTCACGCGATGCTTCTCGGCGGCCACGGCGACTCGATGGTTCCGCTCAAGAGCTGCGCTTCCGTCGGCGGTATTCCCGTCACGCAACTCAT
>JAFZNK010000099.1 GCA_017550965.1 Thermoguttaceae bacterium | reverse complement strand
TTCGGAACCGAGCGTTCCCCTGCAACAATCGACAAGCGAATTACTCGATACGTTTGTCAAAGGAACAATTTTTACTACAGAGCGAACAGGCGGAAGCGGGACGCACCTTGTAACCGCCGAAAACGAAAAATATAAACTTGTCGCAGAAAGTTGGCGTTATACGGAACCCAGACACAATAAAGCGGAAACGTTGCATTATCTGGAAAAAATAGCTCGAAATTATAGCGCCGACTCCGACGCATTTGCGAAAATGACGCACAAATCGGCTTCGAAAATCATTCGGTGGCAATACGAGACGTTCAAAGACTTTATTGTAAAGAGCGCTCTATGGAGTTCAACGTCGGATGCGTTTCGTGAACTTTTGGACAAAGCGCTTCAGAACGTCGAAAGCTGTTTCAAAATCGACGTTGAAAAGGACGACCGCGACGAAACGAACAATTTTTCATGTAAAGAGGAACTGGAACGTATTCCTCGTTTTTTCCCATACTATCTCGCATTTGTCGCTCTTTTTTTGCTACTTTCCGGAGTGCTTTTTTACCAAAACAAACTTATAATGGGCGGATGCTTATCAATTGTTTCGCTACTTGGCGTAGTGACGTTCCTTATCCTTCGAGAAACAAGCTGGGGGCGCTGTGAAGAAGCGGTACGCGCAGACTACGATCGAATTAAACAGTTTCAGTTGAATAAAGCACTTTCTGCGTTGGCGTTGGAAATCCAGCGATGTCGGGAATCTTTACGCATTGCCCTTGGAGCTAAAGGCGTATCGCCTTTGTCAAACGACGACGAAAAAGTCAATAATTTGCGAACTTTTGCGTTAAACGTTCAGGAAGCGTTGACTCGTAAAACTCACGGTCGTATTCCCAGGTTTCCCAACATGAGATTGTTCCCCAAAGAACGCGTTCCCGAGTTGTTTAATTATTTAAACCAAAAGTATGAGTTGACGAACGACATCGAATCATTTAAAGAATTGTTGGCGCGAGTAACAAAAGAGTCGTTGAACGACGAAAGCAAGGAGTCGGATTACGTCGAAAAACAAATAGATGAGTACTGTAAAACACGACTTTGGAAATATTTAAACAATTTGGAATTGTCGTTCTTTCTCAGGGAAAACTTCGACGACGCTCGAATGAATCACAACCGTTTAAGGGAAATTATTATTCCTGACTATAACGATATTTACGCTCGAGGAGCACTAATTCAGAAGATTGTTGACGATGACGAAGAAGAAAAAAGACGTGGCAATCGGATAAACAAGAAAACCCTTACTCGCAAGTACCTCTTCGCACCAGAAGGAATTAATATCGAACGGGCGCATAATTATAACAAGATCGTGACGAATTGGAAACAAGCGTGTTTAGCTGGACAGTTCTGGCAATTGTACGATCCTACTGTTCACATGAATGACAAAGTCATAACCGAAGAAAAGACAAAAGAAGAAGTCAAGCTTGGAACGTGCGAAATAACCGCAGAAACCGAAGTTGTTCAAAACGCATCCACTACAAGAGAGACTCGCGGGAACAACGCGCCTGATCGAAAAGCGTTTAACGAAGAATGAGTTCAAAGCGAATCAACCGAAGCTTGAACTCCATAAAGGTGTTTCCAACGTTTAGATTTAGAATTACGTGTAGGCGGCAGAGGGCGTTAATGCCGATAAAACGATCTGAAAAACGTGAGATTGCAACCCGCTCAGATTCGTCTTTGACAATGTCACGGATACTGGGGTTGTCTGATTGCGAAGCCAACGTACTCAAAGTAAGGGCAAGTTGTTTCGATAAGAGTTCACTCATGCCTGTAACGTTTTGCACCTCTGAAATTATGGAGGTTTCTGGCATTGTACGTCCTTGTAATGCTGTAAAAAACCGTTTCATTCACGATAACAATTTCTAATGGCTAATGCAAGGCATTAGTGTTACAGGGTGAGCATACGCGCGACGAGGACGCGCTTCTGCCTGCGGTTCCAAATTCTGCGTTCACGCGTTATGGAATAATATGGCTCGCAAGCGACCAACGGGAGCGGTTCCTTTTTTCTCCGCGCGGAAGCGCGAACTGGGAGTCCGCCGTCGGACCGCGCGGTAGCGCGAACCGTCAGCGGCGCCGTCGGACCTTGCAACGGGGGGCGAGTCGTTTTATAATGGGGGCGTCGATTGTTTTTTTCCGTCAACTACAGGAGCCGACTTCGATGAGCGCCCGATATCTTTCGTTGCTTCTTGTTTTGTCCTTATTTATAGCGCCGACTGCCGGTTACGCGTCCAACGACGGATCGCCGGACCCCGTCGCGTTGCGGATGGCGATTGAAGATCTTACGGAGACTTTTGGAGACGAGTATCCCGACGGCGAGTCGTTTCTGGCGGAACTCGACGCGCTGGAAGCGGCGTCGGACGCGCCCGACTTCGCGTCGAAATTATTCGACTTGCAAAAACGCGCGACGCTGGCCAATCCGCTCCTTGCTCAACGTCGCGTTCTCGCCATTAAGCGCGGCGCGAACCAAATCGCGACCCCGACGCTCAACGCGTACGTTACCGAAGACGTTCCGAAAAATATCGGCTCGCAAATTGTGTCGATCGACCCCGTCTCGGGCGACTACGACGTTCTCTTTGACTCCGAGAACAAGACGATCGTCGACACGGACCTCGAATTCGACGCGGAACGGCTGATGTTCACCGCGCCGGGCGCGAACGGACGCTGGGCGCTGCACGAACTTGCGCTCGACGCGAACGGCAAGTCCGGGGGCGTCAAACAACTCTCGCCCGATATCGACGAAATCGACTTCTTCGATTCGTGCTATCTGCCCGACGGCGACGTCGTCTACGGGTCGAACGCGACGTTTCAGGGCCTGCCTTGCGAGTCGGGGCGCAAGCAGATGGCGCTTCTGTATCGTATGAACCCGGAAACGAAAGAAATAAGACAACTTACGTTCGAACAAGACAGCGACTGGTGCCCGACGATGATGGAAAACGGGCGCGTCATGTACCTTCGCTGGGAATACACCGACACGCCGCACTTCTTCTATCGAATTCTCTTTTCAATGAATCCCGACGGCACGAACCAGACGGCGTATTACGGGTCGAACTCCTACTGGCCGAACTCGCTCTTCTACGCTAAGCCGATCCCCGGCGACCCCGCGCGATTTGTCGGAACCGTTTCCGGACACCACGTCGGCCGACCGGGCCGACTGATCCTGTTCGATCCCCGACTTGGCCGCCACGAAACGGAAGGGGTGATTCAGTCGATACCGGGTCGCGAGGACGTCGTTGAAAACGAAATTCAAGACTATCTCTATCAGAACCGCTGGCCGAAATTTTTACAAGTCGATCCTTTGGGAACAAGCGAAGACGACGGCGCGGGGCGTTATTTCCTCGTGTCCGCCAATCGCGGAGACGGCTGGGGAATTTGGCTCGTCGATATTTTCGACAATATGACCCCGATCGTTTTGGAAAAGGACGCCGCGTTTACCGACCCGATTCTTCTAACGCCGCGCAAGCGCCCGCCGGTTCTTTCGGAACGAGCGAACCCGAACCAAAAAGACGCGTCGGTCTTTCTGGCGGACGTCTATTTCGGCGCTGGGCTTCCGGACGTTCCGCGCGGAACGATCAAGTCGCTTCGCGTGTTCGAATATCACGTCGCGTATCCGTTTTCCGGGCATAACGACGTGATTGGAATCGAGAGCAGTTGGGACGTTAAGCGCGTGTTGGGCGTTGTTCCGGTCGAAGAAGACGGAAGCGCGGCGTTTCGCATTCCCGCGAACGTTCCGGTCGCGATTCAGCCGCTCGACGCCGAAGGACGCGCCGTGCAGCTCATGCGCAGCTGGCTCGTCGGCAAGCAGGGCGAGTCGGTCTCGTGTTTCGGATGCCATGAAAACGCGAACGACATCTCGCCCAACGACCGCCCGATCGCGAGTCGAATCGATCCGCACGAGCTGACCCCGTGGCGCGGGCCGACGCGCGGATTTGATTTCCTGCGCGAAGTTCAGCCGGTTCTCGACAAATACTGCATAGGGTGCCACGACGGAAGCGCGGAATCGCGCGAGAAATTTAGGCTCGGAGCCGACGACGCGTTCCCGAATTTCAAAGACTATACGCTCGAAACGGTCGAGGACGGAGCGCAGCGTCAAATCGGGCCGTTCTATCGCAGCTATATGGCGTTGCGTCCGTACGTGAGCGCGCCGGGGCCGGAAAGCGACGTTCATATCTTCCAGCCGGGCGAGTATCACGCGAGCGTTTCGCCTGTGATTCAAATGTTGAAAAAAGGACACCGTAACGTTCAGCTCGACGACGAGGCGTACGACCGACTCTACACGTGGATCGACTTAAACGCGCCTTGTTACGGAACGTGGACTGAAGCGCACCGACATTGGCAAAACAAGGTCCTCCTGGACTGGATACAGATCACGCACGAAGACCAGATGGCGTCGATTGCGAAATATCGCGAACTGCGCAACTTGTATTCCAAAGAATTCGCGGACGTCGACGAAGACCCCGAGGGGGACGCGATCGACGAGCAGGAAGCGTACGACCAGGTCGAGGCGCGCCGCGCGGCGAATCCGCCGATTGTACCGGATCCGGAAGTTCGACCTGAATTCAAGCCGTTCGTCGTCGAGAATTTCGCGCCTTTCGCGAATCCAGGCGAAGCGTCGGCGCGCCAATTTGCGTCGGCGCGCCAATTTGCGACGGCGCCGAACGGAGTCGTCGGCAAATCGCTGACCGTCGCGGACGGCAAGACGTTCGACGTGCGTTGGATTCCCGCCGGAGATTTCTTTTATGGATCGGACGGCGAGTCGATCGCGGAATATCCGAAACGCCCCGTGAGAATTGAAAACGGGTTCTGGATGGCTTCGACAGAAATAACCAACGAATTGTACGCGCTCTTCGATCCGAGTCACGACAGCCGTTACGTCGACGAACTGACCAAAGACCACGCGCGACCGGGGCTTCCGGCGAATTTGCCCAAACAGCCCGTCAGTAGAGTCGGGTACGACGCGGCGGTTCGGTTCTGCGCGTGGCTCGAAGAAAAGCTGACGGCGAGCGGCGCGTTGCCCGAAGGATGGGAAGTTCGACTTCCGACGGAACAGGAATGGGAATACGCGGCGCGATCCGGTTCCTCGGGCGCGTTTTGGTTCGGAGACGTAAAGACCGATTTCGCGAACTACGCGAATCTGGCGGACAAGAGCTTGACGAAAATGCGCGTCGGACAAGGTTCCGTCGACTATTGGCGCAAAGCGCAGGTCGACGACGGCGCTATCGGCATGCGCGACGTCGGGTCGTACGCTCCAAACGCGTTTGGGCTTTACGATATGATTGGGAACGTCGCCGAATGGACGAACTCGCCGATGACGAAGAGCGGCGCGGAGTCGGGAAGCGTCGAGCCGACCGACAAGCCGGGCGATTTGGAACGACTTGACCGCGTCGTGCGCGGCGGAAGCTGGAAAGACTGGCCCGAGCGTGCGACAAGCTCGTTTAGAGTCGGCGTCGTCCCCTATTTCCACGCCGCCGACGTCGGGTTCCGGCCCGTGATCGCGCCGAAGGCGAACTAAGCGCGTTCGCCGCCTTTATTCCAGGAACCGTCCGCGCCGACTATGTCGCGGGCGGTTCTTAAAACGTTTAAAAGTTAGTTTGTTCTAACTAAAATCTGTAAAAAAGAGCGTTTTTCGCTTTGTTTCTTCTGAAAAACCCCTTGCGCGCTTATGAAACAGACGCATAATATCACGCGAACTTCGTGAATAGTTATTTTTAATCGCGAAAAGTTAGATAAAGCTAATTTAAAAGAATAAGACGAACGTATTTTTTAGGAGACAATCGTGTACGACAACGTAGCGGTAGTAGGCGCGACGGGCGCGGTGGGAACGCTGATCATTCGCATGCTTCAGGAGCGCAAGTTTCCCTATAAGAAGATGAAGTTTTTGGCGTCGAAGCGCAGCGCGGGCCGTTCGATTCCGTTCAACGACGGAAGCGTGATCGTCGAAGAACTTTGCCCCGAAGCGTTCGACGGAGTTGATCTCGTTATCGCGTCGACGCCGGACGACGTCGCGCGCGATTTTGTCCCCGAGGCGCGCAAACGCGTCAAGGTAATCGTCGACGAATCCGGCTACTGGCGCATGTATCCGGACGTTCCGCTCGTCATTCCGGAAGTCAACGCCGAAGCTATTCGCAAACATAAGGGCCTGATTTCCAGCCCGAACTGCTCGACGACGCAGATGGTCGTCGCGCTCAAGCCGCTGCACGATTACGCGCGCGTTCGACGCGTCGTCGTGAGCACGTATCAGGCGACGTCGGGCGCGGGCCTGGCGGGTAATCGCGACCTGGTCAACAGCTCCAAAGCGTGGCTGGATAACGGCTGCCATTATTGCGAGTGCGAGTCGGAGACGTTCCCGTACCCGATCGGGTTCAACTGCATTCCGCAAATCGGCGGCGAGCGCGAGCGCGGGTACACCTCCGAAGAGCTCAAATTGCTCCACGAGACGCGCAAGATCCTCGGCGACTCCTCGATTCAGGTCTGCCCGACGGCGGTGCGCGTTCCGGTCGCCAACTGCCATTCGGAGAGCGTCGTCGTCGAGACCGAACGCAAGATCAGCGTCGAAAAAGCGCGCGAACTCTTCCGCGCCATGCCGGGCGTCGTTTTGATGGACGACCTTAAGGCGAAGAACTATCCGACGCCGTTCCATTGCCACGACACCGACGAAGTTTACGTCGGACGTATTCGCGAAGATATTTCCGCGTCGAACTCGCTCGCGTTCTGGTGCGTCTCTGATAACTTGCGCAAAGGCGCGGCGACGAACGCCGTTCAGATCGCCGAGTGGATTCAGGCGAATTTGTAATTTATTTTCGCGCCTTTGTCGCGCCGACGGCAAGGGCGCCCTTTTTTATCGTTAATCGATAAAATTTTATTGATTTTGTTTTCCGCCGACTTGCGGTAAGAACAGGTTGAATTATAATATTCGCGTTTGAAAGAGATCCGCGCCTGCGCGGACGCGTAAATTACGACTCAACCGCAATTAATTAGGGAGTCCCGTCGATGAGTATTGAAGTATCGAAGATCGTTCAAGGCGTCGAGCCTTCCGCCACGTTGGCGATGTCCGCGAAAGCGAAGGAACTCAAAGCGCAAGGCGAAACGGTTTACAACCTTAGCGTCGGCGAGCCCGACTTCGACACTCCCAAACATATTTGCGACGCGGCGATCGAGGCGATGCGCGCCGGTCACACGCGCTACACCGTCGCGAGCGGTATTCCGGAACTCAAAGCGGCCGTGTGCGCCGACTATAAAAATCGATTTGGGCTCGACTACAAGCCGACTCAAGTCGTGATCTCCAACGGCGCGAAGCATTCGCTCCACAACGCGTTTTTCGCGACGCTCAATCCCGGCGACGAAGCGATTTTACCCGCGCCCTGCTGGGTTAGCTACGCCGAGCTCATTAAATTGTGCGGCGCGAAGCCGACGATCGTTCAGACGCGCGAAGAAGATTCCTTCAAATTGACGCCCGAGGCGTTTCGCGCCGCGATCACCCCGAAAACGCGAATGTTGCTCCTGTGCAACCCGTCGAATCCGACCGGATCGTGCTACACGTGCGACGAACTGCTCGAACTCGCCAAAATCGCCGTTGAGAACGACTTGTTTGTCGTCGCCGACGAAATTTACGAGCGGCTCGTCTACGACGGCGCCCAGTTCACAAGCTTCCCGACCGTTTTGGACGGATTGCAGGAACGCTCGATCGTGGTCAACGGGGTCAGCAAGACGTACGCGATGACCGGCTGGCGTATCGGGTGGCTCATGGCTCCGGAGAACGTCGCGAAGAAGATTTCCAGCTTGCAGAGCCAGGAGACGTCGAACCCGTGCAGTCTCAGTCAGTACGCCGCGCTCGCCGCGCTTCAGGGCGATCAGGCGTGCGTCGCGGAAATGCGCGCGGAATTTGAAAAACGCCGCGACTACGTCATGAGTCGAATCGCCGCGATTCCCGGCATGAGCGCCCCGAAAACCGGCGGAGCGTTCTACGTGTTCTTCAATATCCGGAATTTCCTCGGCAAAGACTACGGCGGCGTTCGCGTGGAAACGGACAAAGACTGGTGTTTGGAACTTCTTCAGCAAAAGAAAGTCGCGACGGTTATGGGAAGCGCGTTTAGCGCGCCCGGCTACGCGCGCGCTTCTTTCGCCGCGAGCATGGAGACGCTGAAGACGGCGTTCGACCGAATCGAAGAGTTTGTCGCCGGCAAATGACCGGGGCGTTCGACCGAATCGAAGAGTTTGTCGCCGGCAAATGACCGACGTTTCGCGTCAGGCGAAATTCTCATAAAACGCTCGAGAGTCCGTGGGACTTTCGGGCGTTTTTTTTCTTGTTCCTCTTGCGTCGGCGCTAAAAATGCGTTATTATTCTTGCGGGTAAAAGCGGTTCGTAAATTTTGCAAATTTGCGCAAGACGGAGCTCGTTTCGGAAACTATCCTTTTCGGGCGTTCTCGAATTCGCAACGGCGTTTTCTTCGAGCCGACTGCGTTTTGGGGAATCGGTCAAATCGTTCCTTACCCTTAGCGACCGACGCGGGGAACGCTCGCGCGGTCGATCCTGATATTCAACCTATTAGCAAAGGAAGTCGAATGACTCCGTACGTTGAAAGACGCTCGCGTTTAATGTTGAGCGCGCTCTTGATTTTTTCCGTGTCGTTCCTTTCCCACGTCGCCTGCAACGCGGCGAGTCCTCTTGCTCAGGCTCCCGCCGACGCGACGAACGGCGCGCTCGCGCCCGCGCCGCGAGACAAGAACATCGCGATTAACTTCACGCGCATGTTGGAAATGAGGCACGTTTCTCGACAGAAGATCGACGAATCGATCTCGACGCGAAGTTTTGAACTCTACCTGAAAGCGATCGACCCCACGAAGTGCTACTTCACGAAGCAGGACGTCGACGAATTTGCCGCCGCTTACGCGACGACGATGGCGCTCTCCGCGAAAAAAGGGGACGTCTCGCCCGGATTCGTCATGTACAATCGGTTCCTGCAGCGCGTCGACGAACGTTGCGCGACCGCTCAGGCGCTCCTTGAGGCGAACAACTTCGACTTTACCAAAGACGAAACGTTTGTGCGCGACAAGACCAAGCTCGATTTTCCGGCGAACGACGAAGAGGCCGCCGACCGGATGCGCAAACGTATTAAATTTGAGATTCTGTCGTTTGAAGCGGAAGAGCGCGACAAGCAAAAAGAAGCCAAAGAAAACGGCGACGAGAACAAACAGGCCGCTTCAGATCGGCCCGACGATCCCGTCTCGCGGCTCAAGCGTCGTTACTCCACGCTTCAGAAGCGCCTGCGTCAGACGGTCAACGACGACGTGCTGGAACTCTACCTGACCGCGATCGCCAACGCGTACGACCCGCACTCGACGTATATGTCCCCGAAATCGTACGAAAACTTCATGATCCAAATTGGGCTCAATCTTGAAGGGATCGGCGCGACGCTTCAGTGGGACGACGGGTACACGATCGTCAAGCGCATCGTCAAAGGCAGCCCCGCCGAAAAACAGGGCGAATTGCAAGTCGAAGATAAAATCGTCGGCGTCGCTCAGGGCGAAGACGGGCCGATGGAAGACGTCGTCGATATGAGACTGACCGACGTCGTCGATAAAATTCGCGGCAAAGGCGGCACGGTCGTTCGACTTGAAGTCGTTTCTCAAGACGGTAAGAAAAAAGAAATTTCGATCGTTCGCGAAAAAGTCGATCTTGAAGACAGCGCCGCGCAGTCGGCTATTTTCGAGGTCTATAAGTTGAACGACGGCTCGGTCAAAATCGTCGATCCAAAAGACGAAAAAGCCGCCGAAGAACGGCCCGCCGAATACGCGTCGATTCTTAAAATCGGCGTCGTCGACTTGCCGAGCTTCTATCTCGATATGAAAGCGAAGAATTCGAGCGAAGGTCGAAGCTGCAGCTCCGACATGCGCGCGATTCTCGAAGATTTCAATAAGCAAAACGTCGACGCGTGCGTCGTCGACTTGCGCTATAACGGCGGCGGCTCCTTGCCCGAAGCGGTTATGTTGACGGGCCTGTTCATTAAGACGGGCGCGGTCGTGCAGACGAAACCGTCCGAATTTGGCGATCGTCCGCGCGCGCTGACCGACCCGGATCCGGGGATCGTTTGGTCCAAGCCGCTCGTGGTCATGACGTCGCGTTTGAGCGCGTCCGCCTCGGAAATTTTCGCCGGCGCGATTCGCGATTACGGGCGCGGCCTGATCGTCGGCGACGAAACGACGCACGGCAAAGGATCCGTCCAGTCGATGACGGAGCTTGCCAGCGCGCTGTTCGGCAATTTGCTCGGCTCGCAGGCGGCGAATCTCGGCGAGATGAAGATCACGATTCAGGGCTATTACTTCCCGAGCGGCGTCTCGCCGCAACTTCAGGGGGTGAAGTCGGATATCGTGCTTCCGTCGTTCACGAGCGTACTTGAAGACGTCGCGGAATCGGATCTCGACTACCCGTTGACGTTCAAAGCGGTCGAACCGGCCTCGTATCCGAAGTTCACGCTCGCCGCCCCCGCGATTATCGAAGCCGTTTCCGAGAAGTCCAAGGCGCGCGTCGCCAAGTCCAAAGACTTCCAGGAAGAGATCGAAAAGATCACTTTGTACAAAGAATCCAAATTGCGAAAAGAGCCGCCGCTCAATCGCGAGAAATATTTCGAAGAGCTCGATAAACTCAACGCCAATAAAGAAGAAACCGACAAACTCGAAGATATTGTCAACGGCGACTCCGGCGTCGTCCGCGACTACTATCTCGACGAAGTTCTCTTTATGTCCAGAGATTATTACGAAGCGATTCAAACGATCAACGCTAACTAGGCGGCTGATCTTTGACCAGACCACGAACGCCGCGCGACGCTCTCCAAAGGAACGCCGCGCGGCGTTTTTAAGTATCGACAAACAACAAGGTTCCCGAAATGCCTTCCTTTGACTGGATTCCCTTTTATCAAGAATTGGCCAATAATCTCCTGCCGTTCAAAAACGATCGGAAAAGTTTGGTTAAGAAGCTGAAAAACGTTTACGAAAAAATAGAGATTGATTTCCCCAAAATGGAGAGCGACGGGAACGTTGACGATATCGATCCGTTTACCGTTTACGGACTCTTTAATAAGAACAATCTTATAGAATCAAAAAGAATTAGGATAATTCAGGGGATAAAAGATGAGTTTAATCTTAAATCGAAGGTTCCGCAGAGCTTTGACGGAATTCCTTTATTGATGCCGTTACAGGCCACGTTTTTTTATTTTAAAGAGATTCGTGGCGAGGATGACATTGATCGTTTATGGGATGTTTTTGAAGTTGCAGTTTCCTACGCTGACTCGCCAAATGGGAAGAACAGAGAGTCGTTTATTAGAGCGTATAATTCAGCCAAAGATTTAAAAGGGTTGAAGTGGCGCTTTTCGATGGCTCTATATTGGGTTCGTCCATACGTTTATTTGAATTTGGATAGCACAAGTCGAAAATTTATAAGGAGTTCGACCGTTTTTGACCAAGAATGCCGCGAGTTAATAAAAGGACTTAGAGGACCGAAAAAGGTTCCAGACGGCGAAGGTTATTTACGCGTATGTCAAACTGTTTCAAAAGCTTTGAAGAAAGCCAATGCTTCATTTCACGATTTCCCCGGCTTGTCTCATTATGCTTGGATTTTTTCAAATGGCGACTCCTCGTCGCCCGATTCTGCGCCCGAAGAATCAAGACGCTATTGGTTATACGCTCCCGGACATAACGCCGATCATTGGGAAGAATTTTACAAGCTGGGAATTATGGCGATTGGCTGGGACGAAATCGGAGACCTTGGAGCCTATTCCAGTCAAAAGGAAATTCAGGAAGCGATGAAAGAAACATACGGCGGTTCCAAGTCGTATGTCGGTTCCGCGCATATAACGTGGCAATTTGCCAACGACATGAAAGAGGGAGACGTCGTATACGTTAAAAAAGGGGTGAGCGGTCTTCTTGGGAGAGGCGAAGTAACCGGCGAATCGGAATATTTTTATGACGAATCCAGAACGGAGTATAAGAACGTCAGAAAGATTAAATGGACGCACAAGGTAATGTGGAAACTTCATGCGAAAGCCGCCAGTAAAACCCTGACGGACATAACGCCCTACGCATACTTTGTCAATCCTATTAAAGAACGGTTTGGAGACGATCCCGTCGTTCCGTCTTCCATCGTCTATACTTCCGAGGATTTCCTCAACGAAGTCTATATGAGTCCCGAGGATTATCAACGCCTGGCCGACGTTCTGAAAGCAAAGAAGAACGTCGTTTTACAGGGCGCGCCGGGCGTTGGCAAGACGTTTGCCGCGAAGCGGTTGGCGTATTCGATCATGGGCGAGAAGGACGAAGAACGCGTCGCGATGGTTCAGTTCCATCAGAGTTATTCCTACGAAGACTTTATCATGGGATTTCGTCCGACGGAAAACGGCTTTAAGTTGAACAGAGGCGTGTTTTACGAGTTTTGTAAGAAGGCGGAGGAAGACCCGGATAACGGATACTTTTTCATTATCGACGAGATTAATCGCGGGAACATGAGCAAGATTTTCGGCGAGTTGTTCATGTTGATCGAGCGCGACAAACGCGGCGTCGAATTGCGGATGTTGTATTCCAACGAAAAATTTTCGGTTCCCAGAAACGTCTACATTATCGGCATGATGAACACGGCGGACCGTAGTTTGGCGATGTTGGATTTCGCGCTTCGACGACGGTTCGCGTTTTTCGAATTGAAGCCCGGCTTCGATACCGAAGGATTCGGCGAGTATCAAAAGAGGTTGGCCAGCAAGAAATTCGACGCGTTAATTGGCGTTGTGAAAAAGCTTAACGAGACGATCGAGTCGGACGACTCTCTTGGAAAAGGGTTTTGCATCGGGCACAGCTTCTTTTGCGGTTTGACTTCGGAGAGCGTCGACGCAAGATTAGCGAATATCGTCGATTACGAGCTGATCCCGTTGCTTCAGGAATACTGGTACGACGAGCCGCTCAACGTAGACGATTGGGCGGATAAATTACGCGCGGCGATTCAATGATACCGATTCGAAACGTTTATTATATGCTCGCTTACGCGTTTAAAGCGCTGAACGAGCGCGAGTTTCGCCGCGTCGACGTCGAGGACTTTGAAAACGTCGCCGAATTGTGCGCCGCGATTTTGATGTCGGGTATGGAAGCGCTTGCGCGACGCGGAATCGGGCGCGGATTTGTCGGCGCGTCGGGAGAACTTGCGTCGCCGCGCGGAAAAGTCGACGTTACGGAAACTTTAAAGACGCAGTCTAGACGTCAGAAACGCGTTTATTGCGACTTCGACGAGTTCTCTGTCGACACAAAACTCAATCGGATCGTTAAGTCGACCGCTGAACTGGCGCTTCGTTCGTCAATTTCTCAAACGCGTAAAAAAGGACTGCGTAAAGCGTTGGCGTATTTTGCGGACGTCTCGACGATCGATTTGTATTCGCTCGACTGGCATATTCGGTTTAACGCGAACACAAAAACGTATCAAACGTTGATCGCGATTTGCGACCTCTTCGTTCACGGTCTGTTGCAGTCGGAGTCGGCGGGGGGCGTGAAACTGGCGTCTTTTATCGACGAACAACGCATGCATCGACTGTACGAGAAGTTTTTGCTCGAATACTATCGCAAGCATTTTCCGGAACTTAACGCTCAATCGAAAAACGTTCCGTGGGCTCTCGATTTCGAGTCGGACGCCATGTTGCCCATGATGAAAACCGACGTGACGCTTTCCTCCGGCGACCAAATATTGATTGTCGACGCGAAAT
>JAFZNK010000098.1 GCA_017550965.1 Thermoguttaceae bacterium | reverse complement strand
TGGTCTCGCGGTTCCGCTGCCCCGCCGATATCATCGGAATCACGCCCAACGAAAAAGTCTATCGCCGACTTGCGTTGTCGTGGGGCGTCACGCCGGCGCTATGCGAAAAATTCGATTCCGCGGACGTGCTCTTCTACTTCGCGCAGAAAAAGACGGCGGAGATAAAGAACCTTAAAAAAGGCGACAACATCGTCATTACCGGCGGCATGATGAACGGAGTCTCGGGCAATACGAATCTCATTAAAATCGCCACGATATAACTCGGTTAAGAGCCTGTCATTACGACTGTTTTAAAGAAACGCGGTTATGTTGATCGTCCATTTTCTCATTTTGATCGTCGGTTTTTACGCGCTCATTAAGGGCGCGGACGTTTTTGTCGACGGAAGCGCGGCGCTCGCAAAGAATTTTAGAATTCCTTCGCTAATTATCGGTCTGACGATCGTGGCGCTCGGAACAAGCGCGCCCGAGCTTGCCGTCAGCTTGTCGGCGGCGCTTCAGGGTTCCAACGAAATTGCGCTCAGCAACGTGATCGGGTCGAATATTTTCAACTTGCTTTGCATCCTGGGCGCGTGCGCGTTTATCAGTTCCGTGCCCGTGGGAAAAGACGCGTTAAGAAGAGATTATCCCGTAACGATTGCCGCGACGCTTTTTGCGTTGATTATGATCGCGGGGCCTTGTCTTCTAAACGGAAAGCTCACCCGCAGCGCAATGTACGACGCGACGGGAACGGTAAGTCGAATAACCGGCGCCGTCTTGTTAATCGCGTTTGTCGCTTATATCGTCCAGCTTATTGTCGAAGCGAAAAAGAATCCCGTCGACGACGAGATCAAAGACAATTTGGCGACCTGGAAATGTTTCGCGTTCATCGTCGTCGGCTTGATCATGATCGCCGCCGGGGGCAAAGGCGTGGTTTACAGCGCTCAGGCGATTGCGCGAGCGGCGGGCGTAACGGAAACGCTCATCGGGCTGACGATCGTCGCGCTGGGCACTTCGCTGCCGGAATTTGTAACGTCTCTTGTGGCGGCGAGAAAGGGCCAGACGGAACTTGCGATTGGCAACGTCCTAGGCTCGAATATTTTTAATCTCATGTTCGTTTTGGGAACGTCCGCGCTTATTCGCCCAATCGCGGCAAACGCCGCGTCGTTATACGACCTGGCGATTCTCGCGGCGGTCAGCGTCCTGGCCTACGCTTTTGCGTTCACCCGACGACGCGTCGGCAGAAGCGAAGGCGCCGTAATGATCGCGATTTATATAGGATACGTCGTTTTCGCGGCGACGAGATAGTCCGACGGGCGCCGTTGTTGGTCGCTACGCGTATCGGAACAGAGCCCAAAGCGGAACTAAAACGCATATTCGAGCGTTAGTTGGAGCCGCGGGCAGAAGCGCGCCCATGTCGCGCGTATGCCGCAGGCCGCGCGGCGGCTCGTGAATCCGACGAAACAACCGCCCCTTTAAACTCAATATACTCAAACAAGTCGCCCCTGACGATACGAATTTCCCCATAACCGTTTCTGTCCGCCCCCAACGGAGGCGGCTCGGACATGCGTTTGCGCGTCGACTCAGTCGTAGCCGTCCGGGGCTTCGCAGCCCCGGCTTTAAACGCAAAAAGCCGTTGATCTTTCGATCAACGGCTTTTTCAATATATCAAAGTAAAGTTAAATCACACAGCATGATTTGAATCG
>JAFZNK010000097.1 GCA_017550965.1 Thermoguttaceae bacterium | reverse complement strand
AAATCAAAAATACGGAGTTTTATGCGAAAGCTTCAAACAAGTCCGAGCAGAGTCATAAAGCTATTTGAACATAAAAAACTGGAGTACATTAGGCGATGTGTTTACGGAACCTAGTGTCGAGATTTAATGGCCGGAGTAATAACAACAAGATGAAGGATCAACAGTTTCCAAGTCGGCGCAGTCGACGCCGATTAAACCGAAGAGACGTCAGAAACGCGGCTGTCAAAACGTATAGGTTTTGGCAACTGGAAAAACATAGCGGGTCCCTAAAAGCTTCGCGGTAAAAACGGACTTTTTTCGTTATTTTTTAAAAAAAGACTCTTTTTTTGTCAGCGCGAATTGGTAATATGTATAAACTGAAAACCTTGAGAAGTCTTGGCTGCGACTTTCCAAAACGTATACGTTTTGGCAAAACCGTCCTGTTTTTAATTGGACTGTGCTCTCTTCGCTGCGCGGCGCCGCAACGCCTAACTCAGTTCGATAACCTTCTTGTAGTCGAACGGTTCGTCGCGTCGCTTCTATTGGACGCCCATTAACGACGGGATTCGTTAGAAAAACGTCTTTTGTTCGAAAAGACGCGCCAAGTCAAACGTTTCGCAAAGAAACGTTTATAGAACTTCGGAACAGACGGCGCTTAACAACCAAGCGTCGCCCGTAATCCAATGATTTGAGGGTTAATCCTTCGTAAAAAGAAAATAAGAAAATAGCGAGCTCTGAACGTCGACGGACGGAACCGACCGTTTGCGCCAAACGCCTTATAGACGCGCGCATAGGAGGAATCGCGTATCAAAAGCTGTCCGTTCATCGTCGTTGTTCTTCTTCAAAAACTCGTTTTCCAAACAGGGAAAAGAAGCGGAAGGCGGTCGTTACGCAAGTCGAACGCGTCCAATCTCAATGCAACGATTATAAACAGTGCAAAAAGAGAAGTCAATTTTTTTTGAGAGAATTTGTCAAAATTTTTGAGAAATCGACAAAAAAGGCTCTGAGACGTCGTCGCCAAAGAGCCCAAAAGCACGCCCGGGGGGACTCGAACCCTCAACCTGCGGATTAGAAGTCCGCTGCTCTATCCAATTGAGCCACGAGCGCAAAAATCGACCTGAAGGTCAACTTGTATTATAGACGTCGCCAACTAAAGCGCAAGTCGTTTTTTCTCTATTTTTGCCAATTAAGTCTGGGCGTCGGCGACGTCGGGTCTGTCGCGCGTCGACCCGATTTTGAGCGCTTCTTGACTTTTCTTTGACAAGCGTCATAATATCCCGGTCGAAGAATCGCCGTATTGACGTTCGACAAGATAGAATAAGGCAGACATAATAGAATCGCGAGGCGTTTGGGCGTCGGCAATGAAAAAAACGCTGTTTAATCTGGTTCCCGAGTCCTGCGGACCGGACGCGGCGCTCTTTCATGTTTTGCCGATTCCTTATTCCGGCGCGGACGAGATTTGCCGGGGTATGGACGCCGCGCCCGACGCGATTCTCAACGCCTCGGCGAATATGGAGCGCTTCGACGTCAAATCGCGTCGTCCGCTCGACAAATTCGGGGTTTATACGCACGACTTTGTCCCGACGGCGACGAACGCCGAACAGGAATTCGCCGCGATTGAAGACGTCGCGCGTCGACTCGACCTGTTTCGACCGCGTCGAATTCCAATCGCGCTTGGCGGAAGCCGCGCGATTTCAACGCCCCTTATTCGCGTCGCGGCGGAGAAATATCCCGACTTGAGCGTCTTGCAACTGAGCGCCGGCGCGGCGTTGCGCGATTCGTTCGGCGCGGACGGCAGAATGTCGCGCGCGTGCGTTATGGCGCGCGTTTCGGAGGTGGTTCGCGATATCGTGCAGGTCGGGACGCGTTCCTTTTCTCAGGAGGAATACGAACGTTTTCCCGAGCGAATCGACGCGATTGTTTCCCCGGAGGAAATTGAAGACGATTTCGAACGCGCCGTCGAAAAGATTTTGTGGAAGACGGGCGTCGACGTCTACCTGACGATCGATATGGACGTTTTCGATCCGGGCGCGGTTCCCGGCGTCGGCTTGCCGGAGCCCGGCGGACTGACGTGGCGGCAGGTCGTCGCTTTAATCGAGGCGGTCGTCGCCGGAAAGAATCTCGTCGCCGCCGACGTCGTCGGAACGAAGCCCCTTGGCGGCGGCAATATCGTATCGGAATACGCCGCCGCGAAACTCGTAGGAAAGATTATCGGCGCGGTCGCGCGAAAACGCGCGTAGCGTTTCCCGTTTAGAATTTAAGAGTCAATTATTACTTCATATAACCTTTACCATTTTTTAAGGATCGACTGAAATGACTGAATATCGTATCGAACGCGACTCGATGGGCGAAGTTCAACTCCCGAAGGAAGCTTATTACGGCGCTCAAACCCAACGCGCCGTCGACAACTTCCCGATTTCCCGACGCCCGATCGCGCCGGAACTCATTCACGCGCTCGGTTTAGTCAAGTTGTGCGCCGCTCAGGCGAACGCGAAGCTCGGTCGTCTGACCAAAGGACGCGCGCCTCTGAACGAAACGGAATTGAACGCGTTGTTCCAGGCGTGTCAGGAAGTCGCCGACGGCAAATTCGACGCCGAATTCCCTATCGACGTCTATCAAACCGGTTCCGGAACGTCGTCGAATATGAATACGAACGAAGTTATTTCGAACCGCGCGCTCGAAATCGCCGGATACGATCGTTTCGACAAAAATAAGAAAATCCATCCGAACGACCACGTCAACTGCGGTCAGTCGACCAACGACATGTTCCCGACCGCTATTCACGTCGCCGTCGCGACCGGCGTCCAAAATCGTTTGATCCCCGCGCTCGAAAAATGTTGCGAAATCCTCAAAGCGAAAGCGGAGGAATGGAAAGACGTTATTAAAATCGGTCGAACGCACCTTGCGGACGCCACGCCGATGACGCTCGGTCAGGAATTCGGCGGATTCGCGCGTCAATTCGAGCTTTCGATCGAACGCGCCAAATTGGCCGTCGCCGCGATTTGCGAACTGCCTTGCGGCGGAACCGCCGTCGGTTCCGGTATCAACTGCGACCCGAAATTCGGCGCGACGGTCGCCGCCGAACTTAAGGAAAAGACGGGCGTCGCGTTCTGCGAAGCCGCCAACCACTTCGAAGCGAACGCTCAGCGCGACGGTCTCGTCGAGTGCCACGCGCTCCTCAAAGCGATCGCGGCGACTATGTCAAACGTCGCGAACAATATTCGTTGGCTCGGGTCCGGGCCGCGTTGCGGCTATTACGAAGTCATCCTGAAAGATCTCCAGCCGGGAAGCTCCATCATGCCGGGCAAGGTCAACCCCGTCATCTGCGAAAGCCTCATGCAACTTGGCGCGAAAGTCGTCGGAAACGACGCGACGATCTCGCTCGCGGGCGTTTCGGGCGGTCAGTTCCAGCTCAACATCCTCATGCCGGTCATGGCGGACGTCGCGCTCGACTCCGTTCGCATCCTTTCCGGCGGCGCCGAAGTCTTTGCCGACAAGTGCCTTAAAGACCTGTCCGCCAATAAAGAAAAATGCGCCGCCGCCGTCGAGCAAAGTCTTTCGATCGTCACCGGGCTCAATCCGTATATCGGATACGAAAAAGCCGCCGCGCTCGCGAAAAAGGCGTTCAAGAGCGGCAAGACGATTCGTCAGCTCTGCGAAGAAGAGGAAGTCCTCCCGAAAGATCAACTTGCCGAAGGACTCGACGTTATGCGTATGACCAAGCCGCTCGACAAGTAATTCGGGGACGCCTGAAGCCGGGGACGTCGGTCCCCGGACGGCGTAAACGCCGCGACGCCCTAATCGACGCTATCCGCCGATCGGCGTCGGCGGCTTAATAACGTAATTGACGCAACGTTCCGAAAATAGAGGAAAAGAAAATGCGATCTCAAGAAAACGCTCTCTATCAGCGCGCGTTAAAATTCCTTTATCGACGGACGAATTACGAGACGTTCAAGTCGATTCCCTACGACCAGATGGCTAATTCGCTTCGGCGTCTTCGCGAATTTCTCGAGTATCTTCATCATCCGGAACGCCGTTACGTCGTGATTCACGTCGCGGGCACAAAAGGCAAAGGCACGGTGTGCGGCGCTTTAGATCGAATCTATCGCGCGCAGGGGTATCGCGTCGGGCTCTTCACGTCCCCTCATCTTGACGACCTGACCGAACGCGTCCTCATCGACGGCAAGAAATGCGACAAGACGTTTTTCGCCGAAACGCTTCTCGGACTGGTCGACCGCTGGAAAGAGTTTCTCGCCGAAAAGAAAAAGGACGTCGAGCGCGACGAAGAATTCGACGATTCCGAGTCGGGCGCCGACGACCGCATGACCTTCTTCGAATGGACGTTTATTCTTGCCGTCGCGCTCTTTGCGCGCGCGGGGGTCGACGTCGCGATTTTGGAAGTCGGGATGGGCGGACGATTTGACGCCACCAACGCGTGCGACGCCGACTTGTCGATTCTCACGAGCGTCAGTTACGATCATTGCGAACAGTTGGGGAACGCTCTTCGCGAAATCGCGGCGGAAAAGTTGGCGATCGTCAAGACGAACGCGCCGCTCGTTTCGGGCGTCGGGTTTGCCTCGAGACTCTACCACGAACCGGTCGTCAAAGAGCCGGAGCCGGAAGAGTCGGGCGACGGAGACGCAGATTCCGAGCGCGTTTCCGAAAAGAAAGAGTCGGGCGCGAAGACCGAAAAAGACTGGCGGCTTGAAGAGCAGGCTCTTCTGGCGATCGAGCCGCAAACGCTTGTTTCCGAACAGGATATTGAGGAAGTTAAAGAACTGGCGAGGAAACGAGCGGAAGAGTTTGGCGCGCCGTTTTATCAGGTGGAGGAACTGTCGCCGTTTGTCGAGGATTTGCCGGTTCCGCCGTTTGACTCCGTGAGGAAATGGAATTTCGAAATCGCGTTGCGCGCCGTCGAAACGCTTGCCGAAAGAAACGCTTATCCTCAGGGTCGACAAAACGATAAGGGACGATCGGGGAAACTGTCGCTGCCGGTCGACGAACAGGCGATCGCCAAAGCGGCGGAGAATTTCGCGTTGCCCGCGCGTATGGAGATTGTGTCGACGAATCCGCTGATTCTTGTCGACGGCGCTCATAACCGCGCGTCCGTCGCCGCGACGCTTCTGGCGCTTAAAGAGCGATACCCCAACAGAAAAATTCGCATTCTTTTCGCGTCGACCGTCGGTAAAGACGTCAGAGGCATGATTGCGGAAATCGCGCCCGTCGCCGACGAGGTCGTTTTGACCGAACGTTCAAAAGACGAACGCGCCGTTCCAATCGCCGAGCTCATTCAGACGGCTGAAGAGACGCTCGACGAAGCGTGTTCCGAAGACGCGCCAATACGACGCAAGTTTCGCGTCGTTCCCGATTTCCGCGCGTTTCTCGCCGATTATTGCACGCGGCCGACTCCAAATAAAGACGTGCTTTGCGCGATTGGGTCGTTCTATTTTGCCGCCGAAGTGAGAAAAGAAGTCCGGGCAAGATAGTCCGGCTGCGAATTCACGGTTCGCGCCGCCGCGCGGATAGGAACGTCTCGCTTCCGTCGGTCGTTAACTTATAAAAACCGCGAGCGGCAGGGCTTTTTTTGGAACCGCCTTTCGTTGATCGGTTCAGTCGCCCGAATTCTGTTGGTAAACGAGACGGCGCGCTGACTTAGCGTTCCTCAATAAAGCGACGCGTTGACTCAAGACTCTTGCGTCTGCTATTAGGGTTGCGAAAAAAATAGAAAAAGCTCTTGACAGTTTTTAAATCCTATTTATATTGTAGGTAAGTTCTGAAACGTTTTTGGGACGTTTCAAAGTCGACGTCATGGGGGCGCTTTGTCTTAGACAAGGCTGAGAAGCACCCTTTGAACCTGCTACGGATAATGCCGGCGAAGGAAATTGCGTACGACTATTGCGCGGCGATGGCTCGCGCTCTCTAGTTTGCGTTGCGTTTCCTTTCGTAAAATCAGAAAGGAATTTTCTAATGTTAAAAGATCTCGAAAACATTGTTTCCGCCGCGATTGTTTCCTCTTTCACTCGTAAGTTTATCGATAATCTGGAAATCGACGTCGCTATTGTCGGCGCCGGTCCGTCGGGGCTTGTCGCCGCTAAGACGCTTGCCGACGGCGGATTCAAAGTCGCTCTCTTTGAACGCAACCTGGCGCCGGGCGGCGGCGTCTGGGGAGGCGGCATGCTCTTTAACGAAGTCGTCGTCCAGCAGGAGGCGATCGATATTCTCAACGAGTTTGGCGTTTCGTCAAAGCCATTGGAAGAAGCGCCCGGATATTTCAGCGTCGATTCCGTGGAAATGGCTTCGGGGCTAATTTTTGGGGCTACTCACGCCGGAGCGAAGCTCTTCAACGCCATGAGCGTCGAAGACGTCGTGTTTAAAAACGACGCGATCGCGGGATTAGTCGTCAATTGGGCGCCCGTTGAAAGAGCGCGCATGCACGTCGATCCCCTTGTCGTCGTGTCAAAATTCGTCGTCGACGGCACCGGTCATCCTTGCGAAGTGTTAAATCTCGCCTCGCGTAAGGCGCGCGTCCAACTGGACACCCCCACCGGCGAAATTCTCGGCGAACGACCGATGCAGGCCGAACAGGGCGAGGCGTCGACCGTCGAATATACCCGAGAATACTATCCCGGTCTCTACGCTTGCGGCATGAGCGCCAACAACGTGATGGGCGGTTACCGGATGGGGCCGATTTTTGGCGGCATGCTTCGCTCGGGCAAGAAAGTCGCCGGACTTATCGCGGAACAATTGAACAAAGCTCGTTGACGCCGTTGTTTTTCTTTGTCCGTTCGTTTCGTAATTCGCGGAATTTACGCGATTTCCTATGTCTTCCGCGCGGTCGGTTGGGGCGCGTCGTCTTTTCGGAGGCGCGCTTTTAGCTACAATAGGAGGAACGGGATTTGCTTGCGAACGCATTTGGCGGCGCCCGGAGCGGATTATTATTTTTAGGGCGTTATATCGACGCGACTTGGTTCAAAACGCCCCGTAATTGAGCCGCGCCAATTTGTTAAGGGCGGTTTGGCGCGTTAACTCCTTGAGTGTGAATCGAACGAGATGTCGAAAATTGTAGCGGCTATTTCCGGCGGAGTCGACAGCGGAACGTCGGCGGCTCTTCTGTTGGAGCGCGGATATGAAGTCTGCGGAATGTTCATGCGTCATCGGCGTCAGGCGACGCTTGGCGAAGAAGAAACGCGAAACGTTTTGGCAAGGAGAAAAACGCCTTTGAACGTTTTTCGTTTGGATTCCGCCGGGAAGTTGAATCGTATTGAATACGGTCCGGACGATCCGCCTTTTTTATTGCCGGTCGACGCCGCTTCCGCCGTCGAACTCGCCGACTTTTTAGGAATCGATTTCGTCCTGCTGGACGTCGATTGGCAATTTGAGTCGATCGTCGATAATTACGTCGACGAGTATTACGCCGCGCGCACGCCTAATCCCTGCGTTTTATGCAATCGAACGATAAAATTTGGCGTCTTGTGGGAAGCTGCGAAACAACTTGGCGCCGAGAAACTGGCGACCGGTCATTACGTGAGAATCGTTCGCGTTCGCGACTGGCTCGATCGGACGTCCCCCGAGAATAGGGAGGCGGACGCGTTTTTCAATTATTCGGCGGAAGATTACGGACCGACGCCCGAGTGGTTGACCGGGGACGGCGATTCCGTTTTCTTCGCCCGATCTCCATCGTTAAAAGATCAAACGTACTTCCTTTACGGCGTCGATTCCAAAGTCCTGGGATATATTGAATTTCCAATAGGAAGATTGGAAAAAACGGAAGTGAGAAGGATCGCGACCGAGAAGGGATTGCCCGTCGCCGCGCGCAAAGACAGCCAGGAAGTGTGTTTTGTACCGGACAGAAATCATTCTCAATTTATTCGCGATCTTCGTGATTCCGATCCCGAGCGTTTGAAACGTCTTCCGGGCGACACGTCGGGGCCGTTCGTTTCCCTTGACGGAAAAATTATCGGCAGTCATTCCGGTTACGAGAAGTACACCGTAGGTCAGCGCAAAGGGTTGGGAATGGGGTTTGGCGAACGTATTTTTGTTCAAAGAATCATCCCGGAAACGCGCGGCGTTGTTTTAGGCCCCTATGAAGAGTTGGGCGTCGACAGAATTAAGGCGGTTGATTCAAATTGGCACGTCGACGCGCCGATTGAACAGGATTTTCGATGCGAGATTAAGGTCCGTTACCGTAACGAATCGTGTTTTGCGACCGTTCGAATTGCCAAAGACGGCTCTTTTGAGGCGATTCTTGACGTTCCTCGATACGGCGTCGCTCCCGGTCAATCTTTGGTGTGTTATTGGCGGGACCGGTTGCTCGGAGGAGGTCGGATTGTTTGCTGATCCTTCCGCACTTAAGAGAGATTAACGCCAGACTCAAAAAGAACTACAGTTCGAGTTGTTAATGGCGCGCGTTCTCTTTGTGAACGCGACAATGGCGCGGCGCTTATAAAGTAAATAGCGTCCGCAATTCTATAACTTTTTGCCTCGGTTGCAAACGATTCCCATCATAGCCTCAACGCGCGTTTTTCCGTAACGACGTCGTTTGTTTTCCTTCTTTCTTAGCGTTTGTTCAGCGTTTTTCTACCATTTTGAAATTTTTGCGTTTGACAAAAAAGAAAATAGAAGTAGAATTAATTGTCAATAAACCTAGTATCTAAGTAGGTTTTAAAAAGGGAACACGATTATAAACCTTTTACTCGTTATACGTTCTTCGAGAGATCGTTAAAGGGAGCGAGAACGATCTTGTTTGCGTTGAATATGCAGTAAGGGATCGTCGACGTCTTTTGCGTCGCGACCTTGCAACGGGGTCGATTAGTTGGGAGAGAATTTAAAATGAACAAGAAGGTCGTATTGGCGTCGACAGGTTTGTCGCTTCTTTTGTCGCTGACGTTGGCGAATTGGGGTTGCGGTTCCAGAACAGAAGGCGAATTGGAAATAGTGAACGTTTCTTACGATCCGACGCGCGAACTCTATCAGGCGTATAACTCGCTTTTTGAAAAGCATTACGAAGAACTTACGGGACAACCGATCACCGTAACGCAATCGCACGGCGGGTCGGGGAAACAGGCGATTGAGGTTGCAAACGGTTTGCGCGCCGACGTCGTAACGCTCGCGCTGGAGGGAGACGTGCAGGTCGTCGCCGACGCCGGGTTGATCGAGCCGGGGTTTCTATCCGAATTTCCGCGCGACAGCTCGCCCTACACGTCGACGATTGTTTTTTTAGTGCGCGCAGGCAATCCTAAAAATATTGTCGATTGGAACGATCTTCTTCGCGACGGCGTCGGCGTTATTACCCCGAATCCCAAGACTTCCGGAGGCGCGATGTGGAATTATCTCGCGGCCTGGTATTATTTTGAAGAGGCGGGTCAGAGCGAGGCCGAGATTAAGAATTCAATCGCAAAGCTTTATAAGAACGTTTTGGTTCTCGATTCAGGCGCGCGCGGCTCGACGACTTCTTTTGTGAACAACGGTCAGGGCGACGTTCTGATCGCGTGGGAAAACGAGGCGTTTCTGTCGTTGCGCGAGTATCCCGGCAAGTATGAGATTGTGGTTCCGTCCGTGTCGATTTTGTGCCAGCCGACGGTCGCCGTCGTCGATAAGGTGGCCCAACGGCATGGCGCGGAGGACGCCGCTTCGGAATATCTCCAGTACCTGTATTCCGACGAAGCGCAGGAGGTTGAAGCGCAGAATTTCTATCGCCCCAGTTCGCCTGAAATCTACGCGAAATACGTCTCTGAAAGCGACAGCTCGACGATAACTGCGATCCCGGAAGACGGCAAGTGGATTAACGACAAGGTTAAGAAGATCGATATTAATCACTTCGGCGGCTGGGCGAAGGCGCGTAAAGATCATTTTGCCGAGGGCGCCAACTTCGATCAAATCTATGAAAAGTGAGGCGATTTGCGCCGGGCGGCGTTGGAATAACGAGCGAACGCAGGGCGCGTCGACGCGCGTTGCAGACGTCGAGAAAGAGCGATTAAATGAAAAAGACTAAAAGAAAAAGCGTTATTCCCGGATTTGGACTGACTTTTGGGATAACGACGACGATCCTAAGCGTCGTCGTGCTGATACCGCTTTGCTCGCTCGTCGTTTTTTCGGCGCAGTTAAGCCCTGCGGAATTCCTTCACACGATAACGACGCCGCGCGTGCTGAAAAGCTATTGGATCAGTATCGGTTGCTCGTTTGTCGCGTCGACGGCGAACGCGATTATGGGGTTGGCGCTCGCGTGGATACTCGTTCGCTATGAATTTCCCGGTAAACGTTTTGTCGACGGAATCATCGAGTTGCCTTTCGCGCTACCGACGGCTGTAGCAGGCATAGCGCTGACGCACATGACGACGGTGAACGGCTGGGTCGGCAAACTCTTCTTTGATTTTTTCAACGTTCGAATCGCGTACACGCCCCTGGGAATTATTGTCGCTCTTGTCTTTATCGGGATTCCGTTTGTCGTTCGATCGGTGCAACCCGTTTTGGAGAAGATTGATGTTCAGTATGAAGAGGCCGCTTTCATCCTCGGCGCGTCGCGGCGCGAAACGTTCAAGAGCGTGATTTTTCCAGAACTTTTGCCCGCGCTCATTTCGGGTTTTTCCCTGGCCTTTGCGCGTTGCATTGGAGAGTACGGCAGCGTCGTCTTTATTTCCGGCAATATTCCGTACAAAACGGAGATAGCGCCGCTTATGATCATGTCGCAATTGCAAGAGTACGATTATGCGAGCGCGACGAGCATCGCTCTTGTCATGTTGGCGATAGCGTTTGTGATTCTTTCGGTTAACGCTGTCCTGCAAAGTATGGTTTCCAAACGTGTTAGCGGTATTTCATAAGGAGTTGTGAGATGCAAATCAGAAAAGAAAACGCTCTGTTGAAATGGACGCTTATTATCGCGTGCGAACTCTTCCTTGCGCTATTTTTGATCCTGCCGCTTGTCTTCATATTGGAGACGGCGTTCGCGCAAGGGCTTGCCGCATACTGGAATTCGATTACTGATCAATACGCGATTAAAGCGGCGGTTCTAACCGTTAAGGCCACGCTTTGGGCTGTGGGAGTTAACACGCTCTTTGGAATTTCCGCCGCGTGGTGCATAACGAAATTCGCTTTTCGCGGAAAGAAGATTATTTCGACGTTTATCGATCTGCCGGTTACGGTCTCTCCGATCATTGCCGGTTTGATTTACGTTCTTACGTTTGGACGTCAGAGTTTTCTCTTTCCGCTACTGGACAAGTACGATATCGAGATAATTTTCGCCGCGCCCGGTATTATCCTGGCGACGATTTTCGTAACGTTCCCTTTTATTTCGCGCGAACTCATTCCCGTCCTTACCGCTCAAGGCGTCGACGAAGAGGAAGCGGCGGCGCTTATGGGCGCGCGAACATGGACGATCTTTCGCAAAGTAACGTTGCCGCATATCAAGTGGGCTCTTTTGTACGGGGTCGTTTTATGCACGGCGCGCGCCATGGGCGAATTTGGCGCCGTGTCGGTTCTTTCGGGGCACTTGCGCGGCAAGACGAACACGCTTCCGCTTTATATCGAATTGCTTTATCAGGGGTACGATTTTACAGGCGCGTTCGCCGCTTCGAGTATTCTTGTCGTATTGACGATTGTTATCCTTGTTTTGCGCGTATGGCTTGAAGGTCGCGGCAATAAAGACGTCGATATCCGAAAATAGGGCAGGAAAGGGGAATAGAATGAGTCAAACGAATAGTGAAACACGAGACGCGTATGTTGAGTTGCGCGGAGTCAATAAGAAATTCGGCGATTTTTACGCGTCGAAGGACGTCAATCTTTCAATTCCTAAAGGCCGACTTGTCGGACTTTTGGGATCGTCCGGAAGCGGTAAGACGACAATCCTCAGAATGATCGCAGGTCTGGAGACTCCCGATTCCGGCGAAATTATCATCGACGGTCGAGTCGTCAACGATATTCCCGGCAGCGAGCGCGGGATAGGTTTCGTCTTTCAGAGCTACGCGCTCTTTCGGTATATGACGGTTTACGACAATATTGCGTTTGGCCTTCGCGTCAAAAAAGTCGACGCCGCTACGATCGACAAGCGCGTTCGCGAGCTGTTGAAATTGATTAACTGCGACGGTTTGGAAGAGCGTTTTCCCAGCCAGCTTTCCGGCGGTCAGCGTCAACGCGTCGCGTTTGCTCGCGCGCTCGCTCCGAATCCGCAACTACTCCTGCTCGACGAACCGTTCGCGGCGATCGACGCAAAAGTTCGCCTTGAATTGCGAACATGGTTGCGCAATATGATTACGCAACTCGGCATAACGAGTATTTTCGTAACGCACGACCAGGACGAAGCGATCGAAGTCGCCGACGAAATCATTGTGACAAATCAGGGGCGGGTCGAACAGACGGGGACGCCTCGCGAACTATACGTCAATCCGAAAACGCCGTTTGTCGCGAGTTTTATCGGCAATACTCAACCAATTGCGAACTACGATCGTTTTCAGTTCTTCTGCAAAAAGGGGCCCGAGACGCGCGCCATTATTCGCCCTGAATTTGTAGAAGTCTTCAAGAAAGGCGAGAACCGGCAATTTTTAAAATCGGCGGAAGAGGGCGTAGTGGAAGACGTCATCTTTCGCGGCAGCAGCCTCGAGATCAAGGTTAGAATCCACGACGTCGTGATTTCCTCGACGCGCAGTATTAACGACTCCATCCTTGAGATCGGGGAGCCGGTCGACGTCTTTATTTATCGTTTAATCATAGTCGACGGCGATAAGATTGTCGTTCAGGACAACAAGTCGCTCAGGGAAGAAAGCGTTGTTATTTAATGAAAAACGACGGCTTGAGATTAGAAATACTCCGCGCCGACATGCTTGTCATAGGCGGCGGAACCGCCGGTTGCTACGCCGCGATTACCGCCGCAAGAAAAAATCCCGAATTGAGAATAGTCGTTCTGGAAAAGGCGAACGTTAAACGCTCCGGTTGCCTCGCCGCCGGCGTGAACGCGATCAACGCGTATATTGTCGACGGACACACGGAACAAGAATACCTTGAATATGTGCGCTGGGACGCCGAGAAAATTATTCGTGACGATCTCGTTCTTTCGATGGCGAGGCGTTTCAACGACGTCGCTCAAGATCTTGAAAAGATGGGGCTCGTTATTCTAAAAGACGAAAACGGGCGCTATATTTCACGCGGTAAGCGCAATATCAAAATTAACGGCGAGAATATCAAACCGATTCTGGCCGCCGAACTTACGCGATATGAGAACATTTCCGTTATAAATCACGTCAACGTAACGGATCTTCTTGCGGACGAGCGCGGCGTCTGCGGCGCAGTGGGATTCTCTGTTAATTTCGAGGCCGCGTTCGTTATATCGGCGCGCGCGACGCTCGTTGCGACTGGGGGCGCGGCGGGACTGTACCGTCCGAATAATCCGGGGTTTTCGCGCCATAAGATGTGGTATCCTCCTTTTAACACCGGCGCGGGCTACGCCATGGGCGCGCGCGTCGGCGCGGAAATGACGTCTTTCGAAATGCGGTTTGTCGCGCAACGTTGTAAGGACACGATCGCTCCGACGGGCACCATTGCGCTCGGCGTCGGCGCGAAAGAAGTGAACGCGATCGGAGAGACGTACGCTTCTCGCTACGGCTTCTCGACTTCGGGTCGCGCGCAAGGCGCCACGAACGAGGCTCTGGAAGGACGCGGACCGTGTTATCTTCAAACGGTTGGCGTTTCGCATGAGCAGGAAGACGATCTGTGTCGCGCGTACTTAAATATGGCGCCGGCGCAGACGCTTAAGTGGATTGAAAGCGGTAAATCCCCTTCTCATTTTAACGTCGAAATCGAAGGAACGGAGCCGTATATTGTCGGCGGACACACAGGAAGCGGGTATTGGGTCGACACGTTGCGCCGGACGACGATAACGGGTCTTTACGCCGCGGGAGACGTTGCCGGCGGCGCGCCGAAGAAGTTCGTGACGGGCGCGATGGCCGAAGGCGCGATCGCGGCGGAGACGATTCTTGACGATTTGAGAGCGCTTCCCGAAGTTGGCGTCGACGATTTGACGCGTCTCTCTCAGGACAAGACTGAGGAATATTCTCGTCGGATGACGGTAAACGAAAGCGTTTACGACGTCTTTGAATTGGAAGAGGCGATGCAGAAGAATATGGACAATTACGCCGGCGGGATAAGCGCAAAATATCGCTACAACGAAAACCAACTTACGATAGCGCAGGAACGTATCGCGCAACTCGCGAATATGACGTCGTCGTTGGCCGCGCGCGATATGGACGAAATGTTGCATATTTATGAACTTATTGATCGTCTGACCGTTTGCGAAACGCTTATCGCTCATCTAAAGGCGCGTCGCGAAACGCGGTGGCCTGGATTTGGCGTCAACGCGGATTATCCAGAAAGGAACGACGAGTGCGAATACTTCATTAACTCCAGGCGTCGCAACGGGTTCGTCGAGATCGTTAAGAGACCCCTGGTTGTTGGAAAGGAACGGTATGAGCATACGAATTGATCGGAATTTGTGCGTAGGGTGCGGCGCGTGCGTCGAAGCATGCCCCGGTAATTTGATTAAACGAGACGCCAAAGGGAAAGCCGTGTTGAAACGGCCCGAAGAATGTTGGGGATGCGCGTCGTGTCTTAAAGAATGTCGGTTTAAGGCGGTGAGCTATTTTCTCGGCGCCGACATTGGCGGACAGGGCGCGCTCATGCAGGTCGAACGAGACCGCGACGTCTCGCATTGGGTTATTCGCATTGCCGGGCGCGAGCCGATCGATATCGCGGTGGATCGACGTTGCGCCAACAAGTATTGACGCGCGAAAGGCGAACGAGCGAGGAGGAAGTCATGAAAACTGATTACGCACAGTTAAAGGCCGACGGTTTTATGTTGCAGAAGCAGAAGGATCGTTTCTCCATGCGTCTGCGCGTCGTCGGCGGTAATCTGACGGTAGAACGGCTGGAAACGATACGTCGCGTCGCGGAAAAATACGGCGCGGGGTATATTCATTTGACGTCGCGTCAAGGGGTCGAGATTCCTTTTATTAAGCTTGAAGAAATCGACGAAGTCGTCGCCGCGTTAAAAGAAGGGGGCGTCTCGCTGGGCGCTTCGGGGCCCCGCGTTCGTACGGTAACGGCGTGTCAGGGCGGACGCGTGTGTCCGAGCGGGCGAATCGACGCCTATGAAATCGCGGAAGAACTTGATAAGCGGTATTACGGTCGAACGCTGCCGCATAAGTTCAAACTTGGAGTTACCGGATGTCCCAACAACTGTCTCAAAGCGGAAGAAAACGATTTGGGCGTTAAAGGCGTAACGGAAACGACTTGGAACGCCGAGAAGTGCGTCTACTGCGGCGCGTGCCAACGAGCGTGCGCCAAGCGTAAGGCGATTGCCGTAGAGCAGGGCAAACTGACCGTCGACGCGGAACGTTGCAATCATTGCGGAAAATGCGTCGAAGCGTGTAGCAAGGACGCGATGGTCGGCAGGAACGGATATCAACTGACGTTTGGCGGGACTTTTGGTTCGGTCGTTAAGCAGGGGCGCGCGGCGACGCCCTTCGTTTTTGACAAAACGACGCTTTTCCGTGTCGTCGACGCGACGATCGATTATTTTGAACGCTATGCGGAGCCCAAAGAACGCCTCGCCGCTACAATCGAACGACGCGGATGGGACGAGTTCCAGAAGATTGTTTGCGACGCGTACGACGGCGAAGAAACAAAACGCGGCGTAGGTCGACGAGAGGAATAAACGATCGTTATGGCGTTGTTTCCGTTTTGCGTTGATTTACGTGGGAAAAAAGGTTTGATTGTCGGCGGGGGCGCGCTCGCGTTACGCAAAATTGAAACCCTTACGCCGTTTAAACCAAGTCTCCGCGTCGTTGGACCCGAAATATTGCCTGAAATTCTCGAACTGGCTGAAAAGGGCGAGATCGACGTTGAGAAACGTCCGTTTGCGCCCGAAGATCTCGACGATCTGACGTTTCTCGTTATTGCGACGAACGATTCCAGACTCAATCGACAAATCGCCGAAGCGGCGCGTTCGAAAGTCGCGCTCATTAACGTCGTCGACTCCGCCGAAGAATCGACGTTTTGCTTTCCCGCGCTCGTCGCGCGCGAGAAATTGACGATCGCCGTCTCGACGTCGGGCGCGTCGCCGACCGCCGCCGCAGATCTTCGCGATCAAATCGAAAGCGCGTTGCCGGAAAATATCGATCTCATTCTGGAACAACTCGCTCAGACGCGCGAGGAGGTGAAGCGAGTCGTCGCCGATCCCGAGAAGCGCAAAGCCGTCTTTGCCGCGCTCTATCGCGAAAGCGTCTCTCGAGCGCGACCTCTGACGCGCAATGAAACCGACGCGCTGTTAAAGCGTCTCGGCGTTTCCCAGATCGAAGAAACGCGCCGCGAAGAGTTTGCCGACGCGCCGACGCGCCAAGGCGGCGTCGCGATCGTCGGCGCCGGAAGCGGCGACGCGTCCCTGATTACCCGCGCGGGGTACGACGCGATTCGCAACGCCGACGCGATTTTGTACGACGAACTTCTCGACAAATCATTGCTTGACGCCGCCCCCGTGCTCGCGGAAAAGATTCCCGTCGGCAAGCGCGCGACGGGCTATTATGAGAGTCAGGAATCGATTAACGCGCTTATGATCAAACTCGCGCGCGAGGGCAAGCGCGTCGTCCGACTCAAAGGCGGCGATCCGTTTTTATTCGGACGCGGCGGAGAAGAAATTCGCGCGGCGCTCGACGCCGACGTTCCTTTTGAGGTTGTGCCCGGCGTAACTTCGGCTCTCTACGTTCCTATGGTTGCGGGCGTACCCGTTACGTATCGTGGACTGAGTCGAAGCGTTCATATAATCGCCGCGTCGCGCGCCAACCATGAATTCAACGCCGAAATTCGGAGGTGCGCCGAACTTAAGGGAACGATCGTCTTGCTTATGGGGCTAAAGCGGCTCGAAAATATAGCGCGCGAACTTGTCGGCGCGGGCATGTCGTCCGACACGCCCGTCGCGGTCGCGCAAGGAGGTTGCGTCGGCGCGACCGTCGTCGCGCGCGGAACGTTGAGCGACATTGTTAAAAAAACGCGCGAAGCGCAGATACAGCCGCCCGCCGTCGTCGTCGTGGGCGAAGTCGCGCGACTTGATCTTCGGGGCGAATCCCGTTTGCGCGACGACGATTACGGGGCTAGAGACCGTTACGACGTTGCGAGCGATTCTTTGAGCCTCAACGCGGATTCAGAAAACAAGACTGTTTAAGCGGTATGGATAAGGAGTTCAGGGAAGTAACCGATAGTGTGAAACGCACGAGACGCGTTTCAAAAGACCAACTGAGACGTCTTTTGGAGTATGCGGACGAAGGAAACGACGAATACTTGTTTGAAGCCGCAAGGGACGCGGCGGAGCGGTCTTTTGGGAAAGAAGTATACCTTCGCGGGCTCGTGGAATTTACCAATTATTGCAAAAACGATTGTTACTACTGCGGAATACGGCGCGGCAACGCGAACGCGGAGAGATACCGACTTACGGAAGACGAAATCCTTTTCTGTTGCGACGTCGGTTGGAATATCGGTTTCAGGACTTTTGTGTTGCAGGGAGGAGAGGATCCGTTTTTTACGGACGACAGGATCTGTCAAATCGTAAGAAAAATCAAAGAAACGCGTCCGTCTTGCGCCGTTACGCTGTCAATTGGGGAGAAATCCCTTGAGAGTTTTCAAAGGTTTTACGAGGCGGGGGCGGATCGTTATCTTTTGCGTCACGAGACGGCTAACGAATGGCATTATGGCAAATTACATCCGGCGTCAATGTCTATGGAGAACAGAAAAAAATGCTTGCATGATTTAAAAAAAATTGGGTTTCAGGTTGGTTGCGGTTTTATGGCAGGTTCGCCGTTTCAGACGATCGATCATCTTTATGACGATATTGTTTTCATGCGGGAACTTGAACCGCATATGATCGGAATCGGTCCTTTTATCGCCCATAGGGACACGCCGTTTAAGGACGAACCTGACGGAAGCGTTAACCTGACTCTTAAGTTGCTGGCAATTTTAAGGCTGTTGTTTCCAAAGGCGCTCATTCCGGCGACGACGGCTTTGGGAACAATCGACGCGTTGGGAAGGGAGAAAGGAATTCTTGCGGGAGCAAACGTCCTCATGCCGAATCTGTCTCCGCCGCATGTCAGAAGAAAATATCTGCTGTACGACGGAAAAATTTGCACCGGGGAGGAAGCGGCTGAGTGCAATATGTGTTTAAGACGCAGGGTTGAGCGCATTGGCTATCATGTTGCGGACAGCAGGGGCGATCACCCGGATTTTGTGAACGAAAGGAACGAACATGACGTCGAAAGCGGAATATGAACTTAGTCCGGAACTTGGCGACAAATTAAACAAACTTAGGGATTATCTCAAAGAACTTGGTTCTCTTGCCGTATGCTTTTCAGGAGGCGTGGATTCTTCGTTTTTGCTTACGGTAGCACGCGAGGCGTTGGGAGATCGCGTTGTCGCCGTAACGGGCGTCGACGCGTCCGTTCCAGAACGGGAGGTTGAGGAAGCGAAGGCATTCTGTAAAGAGCGAGGGGTCCGACATACCATACGCGCGGTGAATCCGCTGAAAGAAGAAGGATATCGGAACAACAGCCCTAACAGGTGTTATTACTGCAAACGCGGTATTTTTACGGAAGCAAAGCGAGTCGCTGATGAAAACGGGATCAAATATATTGCGGAAGGCTCTAATATGGACGACATTGGAGATTACCGTCCGGGTCTTAAAGCGGCTGCGGAGCTTTCCGTAAAAAGTCCTCTGAGAGAGGCGGGACTTTATAAATCCGATATTCGCCTGATTTCCAAAGCGATGGGGCTGTCAACGTGGAGCAAGCCGGCGTATGCGTGTCTTGCGTCGCGATTTGCCTATGGAGAAAAGATTACGGAGGAAAAATTGCGCATGATCGACCGCGCGGAGCAGTTTCTCATTGAACGCGGGTTCTTTGAGGAACGCGTGCGGATTCATGGGAATATCGCAAGGATCGAGGTTCCGCCCGTCGATATTCCCCGACTCGTAGCAGATGAAATTCGAAACGTCGTATACGAGGAATTCAAAAGAATCGGTTTTCTTTTCGTAACGCTGGATATGAAGGGCTACCGAACGGGAAGCATGAACGCTACGTTGCCGCAGACGTCGCGTTGATCGTCGTTATCCGGGGATTTTTATCCTAGGCTTGTAGGAGACAAAATCGGAAAATTTTTCCGAAACCCCGCTTGACGAAAGCGGAAGTTGGTTTAGAATCTCGAAACCGTCGTTAATCGACGGGTGACCGAGGCTCGCTTCGGTCAGGATATTTTACAATTAGGCGATGCAAGAGTGGCGTAGTAACACACAACTATAATTTTGTCGATGGTCGAATTTTT
>JAFZNK010000096.1 GCA_017550965.1 Thermoguttaceae bacterium | reverse complement strand
TTCCTGGAACGACGCGGCGGACAGGAACGATTCGCTTTGAACCGCCGCCTTGGTGATCCCCAGGAGCTGGGTCTGACCGGACGCGAGCCTGGGCTTTTCGCCGGTCGCGGGCGCGCCGCCGGCGGCGGCGAAACGCTCGTTTGTGGCCTCGAAGACCTCGCGAGGAACGACGTCCCCGATTTGCAAGTCGGTGTCGCCGGAGAACTTGACTTTGACGCAGCCGCGCAATTCGCGATTGCGACGGCGGAACTCGAATTTATCGACGACGTCGCCGGCGAGCAGATCGGTGTCGCCTCCGTCTTCGATCTTCACCTTACGCAGCATCTGCGCGATGATGATCTCGATGTGCTTGTCGTTGATGCTCACCGCCTGGCTGCGATAAACCGCCTGAACCTCTTTGACCAGGTACTCCTGAATCGCCTGTTCGCCCTGAATGCGAAGAATGTCTTTCGGAACGAGCAGACCGTCCGTGATCGGCTGGCCCGCCTGGATTTCGTCGCCCGTGAAGACGCGAATGCGCTTGCCCTGCGGCACTTCGTGGATCTTTTCGATCACTTCCCCCGCCCCGTTGGGACTCGGTCGGCGAACGATCACCTGGCGCTTGCCGTGGCTGCGCTTTTCGGAAATCTCGACCGTTCCGGAAATCTCGGCGACGATCGCGGGGTCTTTGGGCGACCGCGCTTCGAAAATCTCGGTAACGCGCGGCAGACCGTTGGTAATATCCTGCGTTCCCGCGGCGCTTTGCGGAATCTTGGCGAGCAAATCGCCGCGCTTGACCACCGCGCCGTCGGCGACGAGAATCGTCGTCTTGCTCGGAAGCTGATAGCTTTCGTTGGTCTTCGACCCGTCGAACGCCTGAATGTCGATACGCGGGTGGCGATCCCCTTTCAGTTCGAGAACGGACAGCGAGTTCTTGCCCGTCTGCTGCTCCTTCTCCATTTCGACCGTTTCGCCGCGAACGATATCGTCAAAGCGAACGATACCGTCGGACTTCGCGATGAGCTGCTTACTGTGCGGATCGAACGTGGCGACGGTGGAACCGGCTTCGACGACGTCCCCTTCTTTCACGGTCAACGTCGCGCCTTCGGGAACGAAGTACGTTTCGCGCGCCTGATTGCGGTTGTTGCAAATCTCGACGCCCCCTTCGGGTCGGCAGCTTAAAACGCGGTCGCCGACCACGTCCATCTTGCTGAAGCGGATCTTACCGGCGTATTTCGTCTTGACTTCGTTGTCTTCGGCGCGGTGAGACGCCGCGCCGCCGATGTGGAACGTGCGCATCGTCAACTGCGTGCCCGGCTCGCCGATCGACTGAGCCGCGATGATCCCGACCGCCATCCCTTCTTCGACAAGTCGCGACGTCGACAGGTCCATGCCGTAGCACAACGAGCACACGCCCAGTTCCGCCTCGCACGTCATGGGGCTGCGAACCTTAAGTTTCTCGACTTTCGGCTCGAGTTTGTCGATTTTGCGCGCGATCTCGACGGTGATGAGCTCGCCGGCGCGAACGATCGCTTCGGAGTCGTTCGTAGGATCGGCGACGTTCGCGCAGGAAACGCGTCCGACGATCGACTGAGAAAGCGGAATCGTGCGGTCGCCGTCCTGAATGACGCTCTTGATGACGCCGTTTCGCGTGCCGCAGTCGTGCATCGTAACGACGCAGTTCTGAGCGACGTCCGCGAGTCGACGCGTAAGGTATCCGGAGTCCGCCGTCTTCAACGCCGTGTCGGACAAGCCTTTGCGCGCGCCGTGCGTCGAGCTGAAATATTCCAGAACCGTGAGGCCCTCGAGGAAGTTCGCCTTAACCGGCGACTCGATGATCTTGCCGTTCGGCTTGGCCATCAGGCCGCGCATCCCCGCGAGCTGACGAATTTGCTCGGAACCGCCGCGCGCGCCGGAGAACGCCATCAGGTACACCGGGTTGACGTACCCGAAAGGACGGCGTTTCGCGGACGGATTCGCTTTGAGCTCTTCGTCGGTGCGATAGACGTCGTTTTTGAACGACTCCATCATCTTCTCGGTAATCGACTTGTTGACCTGGCCCCAGACGTCGATGACGTTGTTGTAACGCTCGTCTTCGGAGATCAGACCGTCGATGGCGCGATCGAGAATATCCGCCACTTTACGGTCGCCTTCTTCGAGCAGCGCCTTCTTCTCGGGGGGCGCGAGCAAGTCGTCCGCCGCGAACGACAGACCGCTCTTGGTGCTCTCTTCGAACCCCAGACGCATCATGCGGTCGAGGAGGTCGATCGTCGCCTTACGACCCTGACGTTCGTAGCAGTCGCTGATGACGGTCGCGAGCTCTTTCGACGTCTGCGGAATGTTGTAGTACGGGCCTTCGGTGATAATCTGGTTGAAGATGATTCTTCCGGGGGTCGTTTCGAAAATCTTTCCTTCGCAGACGCTCGGATCGGTCTTGAGGAAACGGCCTTTGGGCATGCGGACTTTGACCTTCGCCTGCAAATGAACTTTGCCAAGCGAGAACGCGAGCATGCATTCGTCGATCGACGAGAAGACCATTCCTTCGCCCTTCATGCCCGGCTGTTCGAGCGTGATGAAGAAGCAGCCCATAACGATGTCCTGCGACGGGGAGATAATCGGCTTGCCGCTCGCGGGGCTGAAAATGTTGTTCGTGGACAACATCAGCGTGTGCGCTTCGACTTGCGCCTCGAGCGACAACGGAAGGTGAACCGCCATCTGGTCGCCGTCGAAGTCGGCGTTGAACCCCTTGCAGACGAGCGGGTGGAGCTTGATCGCGTTGCCTTCGACGAGGATCGGCTCGAACGCCTGAATCCCCATGCGGTGCAGCGTCGGGGCGCGGTTGAGCAGGACGGGATGGTTCTGAATGACTTCTTCGAGAATATCCCAAACTTCGACGTCGCGACGTTCGAGCATCTTCTTGGCGCTCTTGATCGTGTCGGCGAGGTTGCGTTCCTTCAGCTTGCGAATGATGAACGGCTGATACAGTTCGAGCGCGATCGGCTTGGGAAGACCGCACTGGTGCAGGTGAAGGTGCGGCCCGACGACGATGACGCTACGCGCCGAGTAGTCGACGCGCTTGCCGAGCAGGTTCTCGCGGAAGCGGCCCTGCTTGCCTTTGATCATGTCCGTCAACGATTTAAGCGGGCGATTGCTCGAGCCCATGACCGGGCGCTTGCAACGCATGTTGTCGAACAGCGCGTCGACCGACTGCTGAAGCATGCGCTTCTCGTTGCGAATGATGACGTCGGGCGCGTTCAAGCCGTTGAGTTTTTCCAAACGGTTGTTACGGTTGATGATACGACGGTAGAGGTCGTTGAGGTCGGACGTCGCGAACGTGCCGGAATCGAGCAGAACCAGCGGGCGCAAGTCGGGGGGAATGACCGGGATCGTTTCGAGAACCATCCATTCGGCCTTGTTTTCGTGCTTGCAGTTGCGCAACGCCTCGACAAGACGCAAACGACCGATGAGTTCCTTTTTCTTCTGCTTCGAGCGCGTGTTGGAAAGCTCTTCGCGAAGTTGTTTGGAAAGCTCGACGACGTCGAGTTTGCGGAGCAGTTCGCGAATCGCCTCGGCGCCCATTTCCGCTTTAAACGCGTCGGGACCGTATTCTTCGCGGTTTTTGCGGTATTCTTCTTCGGTAAGGAGTTGACCGACTTTAAGATCCGTCTCGCCCGCGTCGGTAACGACGTATTCCTGGAAATAGACGACCTTTTCCAGAGAAGACGTCTTCATCGCCAGCAACGTGGCCAGGCGGCTCGACGACGCGCGGAAGAACCAGATATGAACGACCGGAGCCGACAATTCAATGTGGCCCATTCGCTTGCGTCGGACGCGACTGTGGGTGATTTTGACGCCGCAGCGGTCGCACGTCATTCCCTTGTATTTCATGCCGCGGTATTTGCCGCAGGAGCATTCCCAGTCCTTCTCGGGACCGAAAATTCGTTCGCAGAACAGACCGTCGCGTTCGGGCTTGTACGAACGATAGTTGACCGTTTCAGGCTTCTTGACTTCGCCTTTGGACTCTTCGCGAATCTTTTTCGGATCCGCGAGACTGATCTTAACAGCGTTAAAGTCGTTGATTTTGTCGAAATTCTCGCCGCCGTTGTTTGACACTGTCGTCCTCGTTTCGAAAATATATTGTGTGGCAGAACCGGCGAAACCGCGCGTCGTTGGAGTCGACCGCAAGCGAAGCGCGCGACGCCTGCGCGTTCTCGCCGTTCCGTTATTTGTGAAATCGTATGAGCGGTAGGCGCGCCTCGACCTTTAACGGCGCGCCGAAACGCCCGCGCGAACCGCGCTAAAACCGCGCGGTTCCGGGCGTGAACGATTCGAGGCTCAAAGCCTTAAAAAAACGGGTTGCGCTCGTCGGGCAAAGGCAAAACGTCTTTGCTGCGAGACGACACGAGATCCATGTCGAGCGCGAGGCCCTTGACTTCGTTGACGAGAACGTCGAAGCTCGCGGGCGTGCCCGCTTCAAGGGTGTTGGTGCTGTTGACCATCGCTTCGTAGATCTTCGTACGCCCTTCGACGTCGTCGGACTTGACGGTCATGAGCTCCTGGAGCGTGTAAGCCGCCCCGTAAGCTTCCAAAGCCCAAACTTCCATCTCGCCGTAACGCTGACCGCCCGATCGCGCCTTGCCGCCGAGAGGCTGCTGCGTGATGAGCGAATAAGGACCCGTGCTGCGCGCGTGGACCTTGTCGTCGACAAGGTGGTGCAATTTCAACATGTAGATGTAGCCGACGGTCGTCTGCTGCGCGAAAGGCTCGCCGGTGCGGCCGTCGTAGAGTTGAACCTTGCCGTTGCGAGGCAGGCCCGCCTTCTCGAGTTCGTCGTTGACGACCGCTTCGGTCGCGCCGTCGAACACGGGCGTGATCGCGCGATAACCCATCGTCGCGGCCGCCCAGCCCAGGTGCGTTTCGAGGATCTGACCGACGTTCATACGAGACGGAACGCCCAGCGGATTCAACATGATCTGGATCGGCGTGCCGTCGGCCAGGAAGGGCATGTCTTCTTTCGGAAGGATCTTCGCGATAACGCCCTTGTTTCCGTGACGGCCGGCCATCTTGTCGCCGACGGAAATCGTGCGTTTGGTCGCGATATAGACCTTGGCCATCTGCAGAACGCCGCGTTTGAGCTGTTCGCCGCAGTCGTACTCGCTCAAAGCGCGGTCGCGCTTGTCGATCGCCTTTTCGAGTTCGTCGCGGAATTCCAGATGAATGCGGCGGCATTCGTCGTATTCGTCCGACTTGACGTCGACGCCGTTTTTCAGGCACATGCTCGGGAACGAGAACGTCTTGGCCATGGAGGCGAGGTCGCCGGCGTCGCGTTCTTCGATCAGCGGAGCGCCGTCGTCGGCGACGATTTCACGACCGAGCACGTCGCTCATGCGCGTGATCATCTCGGCGAACACTTCGATGATGCCCAGGTTGCCGCGCATCGTGATCTCCTGCTTTTCGGCGTCGAACGCGCGACGTTCGTCCGCCGAGAGGCTCGCGCTGCTGCGGAAATGATAGGTGCCCAAAACGACGCCTTCGACGCCCGCGGGGACCTGAAGCGACTCGTCTTTGACGTCTTCGCCGGCGCGGCCGAAGATCGCGTGCAGAAGCTTCTCTTCGGGAGAGAGTTCCGTCTTGCTCTTGGGCGCGGTCTTGCCGACGAGCACGTCGCCGCGGCTGACGTAGGTGCCGACGCGAACAATCCCGTTCTCGTCAAGATTCGAGCGCGCCTTCTCGGAGACGTTCGGAATGTCGCGAGTGAACTGCTCGCGGCCGAGCTTGGTCTCGCGGACTTCGGTCTCGTACTCTTCGATATGAATCGAGGTGTAGACGTCTTTCTGAACGAGCTCTTCGCTCAGAATGATCGCGTCTTCGTAGTTGAACCCGTCCCAAACCATGAACGCGACGAGGACGTTGCGGCCGAGCGCCAGAACGCCGTGATCGGTGCACGCGCCGTCGGCGATGACGTCGCCCGCTTCGACGCGCTGACCGATCTGAACGATCGGGCGCTGGTTCTCGCACGTGCAGCCGTTGAGACCGGCGAACTTGCGCAACGTGTAGACGTCGTCGTCGACGACGATCTTAAGCGCGTCGACGTAAGTAACGGTTCCGGACTTCTTCGCGCGAACGAGCAGACTGGAGTTGATCGCGACGGAGTCTTCAAGACCGGTCCCGACCACGGGCGCTTCCGACATAAGGAGCGGAACCGCCTGGCGCTGCATGTTCGAACCCATGAGCGCGCGGTTCGCGTCGTCGTGTTCGAGGAACGGAATAAGACCGGCGGAAACGCCGATCATCTGGTTCGGCGCGACGTCGATGTAGTCGACGTCTTCCGGAGCGACGCGTTCGTATTCGCCGCCGTGACGAACAAGCACCATCCCCGTGGGATCGGGAATCAAAACGCCGAACTTGTGCTTGCCCGAACGATCGACGGGCGTGTCGGCGGGCGCCAGGCGCATTTCGTGCTCTTTGTCGGCGCGCAGATAATCGACTTTGTCTTGCAAAACGCCGTTCTTAACGCGACGGTACGGGGACGTCAGGAACCCGAATTCGTCGACGCTCGCAAAGAGGGACAAATAGGAAATCAGACCGATGTTCTGACCTTCGGGGGTCTCGATCGGGCAGATGCGTCCGTAGTGGGACGAGTGAACGTCGCGGACTTCGAAACCGGCGCGCTTACGGTTCAAACCGCCGGGGCCCAACGCGGAAAGACGGCGTTCGTGCGTGAGCATCGAAAGCGGGTTCGTCTGGTCGACGACCTGCGACAACTCGCAACGCCCGAAGAAGAACTCGATCGCGGACGAGATGTTCTTCGTGTTGACGATCTGGCAGGGACGCTCCTGATCGCGCATACGTTCCTGAACGGTGCGCTTTAGCTTCAAAAAGCCCTTGCGAATCTCTTCGCTGGCGAGCTCGTCGATCGTGCGCAGACGACGATTCCCCAAGTGGTCGATATCGTCGAGCGTCGCGCCGTCTTCGCTGCCCCAGAGCTTGTTGAGGTAGCGGACGCAGTCGATGACGTCTTCGGCGCGAAGAACCGTCGCGTCAAGATCGGCCTTGGACTTGGGATCGTCCAGATCGATCTCGGGGTGCAGCTTGCGGTACATTCGGAAACGACCGACGCGACCGAGCCTGTATCGGGAAGGATCGTAGAACTTGTCGTGGAAGAGGTCTCTGGCCTTGTCGAGCTGGATCGGATTGCCCGGTCGGAGCTTATGGAAGATGTACTGGAGCGCGTCGGTGTGGCTCTTCGTCTTGTCTTCGGCGAGCGAGTTGAGGAGCAGCTTATTGCGTTGCGCGTCCATCACTTCGACCTTCGTAACGCCCGACGTGCAGATCTGCTCGGCGATCGCGTTGTTAATGAGCCCGCAGGACTCGACGATCACTTCGCCCGCGTGCGCGGAGTCTTTCGGATAGACGACGTCGCCGACGGCGATCTTGCCTTCGATCTTCGACGCGGATTCGGGGCCGGCGATCTTGACGGCCTTGGTGTTGTAGAACGCGCGAATGATCAGCTGGTTCGTGCCGTACTTTTCGTCCATCGCGCGCAAAAGCGTCATGACGGGCAGCTTCTGGCTTTGATCGATACGAACGGAAATCGACTCTTTGCGCGTGATTTCAAATTCGATCCAGCTTCCGCGTTCGGGAATGATACGGCAGCTGTAGACCTTGCGATCAGCCTCTTCTTTCGTGAGGAAGTCGACGCCGGGGCTGCGGTGCAGCTGATTCACGACGACGCGTTCGGCGCCGTTGATGATGAACTCGCCGCCGCCAAGCATAATCGGCAACTCGCCGAGATAGACGGGCTCTTCGACGGTTCCCTCTTCGCCCATGCCGGTCTTAACCAGGCGCAAATTAACGCGAAAAGGTCGGCCGTAGGTCAGATGGAGACGCCGGCATTCGTCCGGAGTGTAACGAGGCTTTTCGAGCTCGTAACTCACGTATTCGAGACGCGCGGTTTTCTCATAATTTTCGATGGGAAACGCTTCGCGCAAGACGGATTCAAGACCCTGGTCTTTTCGCTCGCTCGGAGCGACGTCTGCTTGTAAGAAATCGTCGTAGCTTTTGGTTTGGAGAATTGTTAAATCGGGAACGTCGAACGTCGCGCTGTGATTGCCAAAGTGGCGCGTTTCGTTCAATAGCAACTTCCGTTGTGATGTAACCGCCATGCAGAGCTTACCTCCCGGTCAAGTTTTATAGAACGTAAATTCTAGTCGGCAAAATAACGCCAAATGTCGATTATACAACTTCCTGTCAATAGCTGAAGCCCCCGTTTGCAGATTTTGAAAAAAATTTTATACTTTTTTTGAGATATTATTCATCCTGAAACGAATAGGCAAATTTACGGTCGGAAAAATATTTTCAAAAAAATTGTTTCGAATTTTTGAAAAAACCGAATTTCGCTCGATTTTTTCACAAGAAAAACAAATTTCAGGTCGTTGTAACCGTTACTTTTGAACTAACTTAACTCACAATTTCTCAAAATTTTACGATTTGTGTTGATTTTAGAGAAAAGATTTTGAATATATCGAAAAGTTTGTATTTTACAAAAAAATTGATTACGCAAAGCGTTCAATCTTCCAGGCGCCGCGCTAAAGCGGAATTCCCGCGCGACGCCAAAACGCGGATTCTCCAACTCATGGAACGCGTTGACGCATATCCGAGCCGCTCGCTGTAGCGAGCGGATTGTCTGACCGACGCGACGCCCCAATTCCGAATCCTCCGTCGCTGCGTAGCGAACCGCGAAGAACCCCCTGCAGGAAGCGGCTCTACGTCTGCCGCGTTGCGTCGACTTATTTTCCCGCGTAAACGCAAAAGAGCCTCGAGACCGAAATCCCGAGGCTCTTAATTCCAATCGAAGAATCGATTAGACGCTTAGCTTAATCTCACTTGAGGGAGACCTTCGCGCCGGCGTCTTCGAGTTCTTTCTTGAGCTTTTCCGCTTCGTCTTTGGGCAAACCGGTCTTGATCGCTTTGGGAGCGCCTTCGACCATGCCTTTGGCGTCGCCGAGGCTCGCGCCGGTAGCGGTGCGGACGACCTTGATAACGCCAATTTTCTTGGCGGCGTCGAATCCTTCGAGGACGACGTCGAATTCGGTTTTTTCTTCAGCGGCGGGAGCGGCGTCCGCGCCAGCGGCGGGACCGGCGACCATGACGGCGCCGCCGGCGGCGGGCTCAACGCCGTATTCTTCCTTCAGGTAATCGCTGAGTTCTTTAGCGTCCTTCAGGGTCATGCCCATGATCTTGTCGCCCATGGCTTTGATTTCGTCGGAGAAAACGCGTTCTTCAGACATGTTAAATTCCTTTCTGGTAGTTGCGCGGAATCTTCCACAACTTGGTCGCGAAACCGTATCGCGGCAATCGTGGTCTGCGAGCCTGCGCAAATTTTAATATATGGTTGTTTATGTCGTGTAAAAATACGACGCAAATTGTTTTTTTCGATCAAACGACCGAGAACGTCGCGCGATCGATCGGACGAAAATCGCCAAATCGACCGACGCTTATACGGAAAAAATCATTCGGCGGCAGGTTCGGCGGCGGGTTCTGCGTCCGCTTCGCCGTCTTTGTCCCAACGCTGTTTGATTTGGCTGGCAAGATTCGCGCCGCCGGCGATAAGCTGAGAAGACAACTTGGAGCCGACGCCGGTGATTTGGCCGAGCAAAATCGCGATTTGTTCTTCGCGGGAAGGCCACTTGCTGATTTCGACGGCTTCGGCGGCGGCGAAAGCTTCGCCGTCCATAACGCCGCCGATAACGCTGAACTTGTTGTAGCGCTTTTCCTTCGTGAGTTTCACGACCTCTTTGGCGAGCGCGACAATGTCGGACGCGCCCCAGCAAAGAGCCGCGTTGCCCGTAAGGCCGTCGAACGCGGGCGCCAGAGAAGTGCCGGCGCAAGCGCGCGCGGCAAGGCTGTTCTTAACGACCATGACCTTAATGCCCTTCTCCGCGAGCGCGGCGCGAAGAGCGTTGCTGTCGTTAACTTCCATACCGATAAGATTGACGAGAAAAGCGTTCTCAACGCCGGTCAGGCGTTTTTTCAAATCTTCGGTGATAATATTTTTTACGAACTTACTCATTGTTACTAATTTCGATTAAAGGGCGGTTGTTGACTGGATAATCGACCATGCCCGAAATCATTGGGGCAAAACGCGCACGCCAGGGCTCATCGTGGCGGCGATCGCAATCGATTTAACGTAAACGCCCTTGACGGACGCCGGCTTCAAGGTGTTGACGTAGCTGATGAACGCGCTGATGTTCTCAACGAGCTTCTCATTGTCAAAGCTGAGTTTGCCAACGACGCCGTGGACGATGCCGCCTTTGTCGTTACGAAATTCAACTTTACCAGCCTTATATTCTTTGACCGTTTTTTCAACGTCCATCGTGACCGTTCCGGCCTTGGGACTCGGCATCAAGCCGCGCGGACCGAGCAAACGGCCGAGCGAGCCGACGACGCCCATCATGTCCGGGCACGCGATACAGACGTCAAAATCAAACCAACCGCCTTTAATTTTTTCAGCCAACTCGGGGCCGCCGACGTAATCGGCGCCGGCCGCGGTCGCTTCAGTAGCTTTGTCGTTTTTGGCGAAAACCAAAACGCGCAGCGTCTTGCCAATACCGTTCGGGAGAACGACGGATCCGCGGACAATCTGATCGGATTGCTTGGGATCGACGCCCAAACGCATCGAAATTTCGACCGATTGATCGAATTTCGTCGTGTTAAATTGTTTGATCAAGGCAACCGCGTCAGCCAGCGGCATAGGGGCCTTGGTCTCAGGAAGCTTGGCTTCCATTGCTTTCATGCGCTTAGAAACTTTACCCATTATATCGTCTTAATATTTTCTTCAAAAGTTTACGTTGAAAATTGTCTGTTCGTTCGCCAAACGTCATGTCGAACGAAAGCCGAACTCGTTCTTTTCGGGCTAAGGTTGCGCCAACGATCGACGTAGTCCCGATCGAGCGCCCGAAAGAGGAACGAACCGCGCCGTCAGTCGACGACGTCCACGCCCATGCTTCGGGCGGTGCCGGCCAGGATACGAACCGCGTGATCCAATTCGCGCGCGTTGAGATCCTTTTGCTTCATCTTGACAATTTCTTGGAGTTTAGCGACGGTAACCGTTCCGACCTTTTCCTTCGGAACGTGGGTCGAACCCTTCTCAATGCCGGCGGCCTGTTTGATCAAGTCGACGGAGTGAGGGCTCTTCGTTTCCAAGTCGAACGAACGATCGCTGTAAACGCGCACAACGACGGGAACTCGCATCCCCATCGCGGCCTTGGTGCGATCGTTAAAGTCCTTAACGAACTGACCGAGGTTAAGACCATACTTACCGAGCGCGGTGCCGACCGGCGGAGCCGCCGTCGCCTTCCCGCCCAGAGCATGGAACTTCACGATTGCTTGTAATTGTTTAGCCATTATAACACCTTTAAATTGTTCGTCCGCCGATCCTTTCTTCCCAGGACGACTTGATCAAACGAGCGCGGTTGCGTCGCCCAATCTTTGGCGCTTCGACCCGGAAATAGAAAGACTTGCGTCTTTCAGGACTGACTGACTTCTACTTTTTCAACCTGCCAATATTCCAACTGGACAGGCGTAATTCTCGTGAGGAAGACGATCTCGACGGTAATAACCCCGTCCGCTTCGATCGAAGCGACCGTCCCCACGGTTTCTTGAAACGTTCCCTCTTTGATCTTGACGCGATCGCCGACGGAGAACGGAATTTCCAATTTCGGTTGTTCGGAAGCCGATTCGTCTTCCGTTTTGAGCATGCGTTCAACGTCTTCCGGGGTCATCGGCAACGGCTTGCCATAGGAGCCCGTGAAATCGCCCACGCCGGGGGTGTCGCGCATGAGGAACCACGTGTCGTCGTTCAGGACCATCTTCACCATGATGTAGCCCGGATACAACTTGCGTTTGGCTTCGCGCTTGCGCCCGTTTTTATTGACTTCGATGTAGCGTTCGACCGGCACGAGCACCTGTTCGACGTATTTGTCTAATTTGGCAAGCGCAACGCGGCGCTGGAGTTCGCGTTGAACGTGATCCTCGCGGTTGACTTGAACTTTGAGGATATACCACTGCGGCGTAGCGTCCGCGCCTTCTTTTTTATCAGCAGTGTCAGCTTGGTCAGCCATGGCGTCGCCCTTCAAGCGTTCGCGTCGAATATCGTCCCGGCGTTTGGACTCGACGAACGTCGCGTCGAAACGCCCCATAAACATCGTTCGGAAAAGTTTAACATAAAAAATCGACCTGTCAAGGCCCCGATACCGGCGCGGATTTTCTACGTCGTCGCTTCGCCGACGTTATCAAACGAGATGGAGGATATGGAAGAGCCAGTTGAAAATAACGTCGCAAATGAAGATGAGGACCGTGAACAGGAACATGAAGAGCAACACGACTTTCGTGTTCGCGTAAAGCTCTTTTTTGCTCGGCCACGAAACTTTCGCCATTTCCGCTTCGACGGAAACGAGAAAATCGGCGAACGTCGGGTAGTTGATCGTTCGGAACGAAATCCACGTTCCTAAAATCGCGACGATAATCGCAATGATATTGGAAGCCGAACCGAACGTCTGGCCTCGGTAGAGGGAGAAAGCGCCAAGCAGGAAAACAAGCGTAAAGCCGATAAACGTGCTTCGACGCGCGATTCGACCTTGCGAACTCTTGTACAGGTTCGTCGCGACAAGCCCTTTAAGGAAATTCATAACATACCTCTACGTGCGTTATTTAAATCGACTCGCGAAGGAGAAGGACGAACGCCCTCTCTTGCGCGCGTTGGTCTTTGCGGTATTAATTACAAAAAAAGCGCTCACGATCTTATCGACGAGCGCCTTTGCATACTAATAAGCAGGGGAGAAGAGACTCGAACTCCCAACAGCCGGTTTTGGAGACCGGTGCCCTACCAATTGGACGACTCCCCTTTGCGACGACAAGCGAAAACGCTTACGCCGACCAGCTCGCGCGACGTTCGTCAAAACGCCGCGCTCGCAATGATTTCAACGAAAATCACTTCGTGATCTTGGTAACGACGCCGGAACCGACCGTCTTGCCGCCTTCGCGGATAGCGAAACGGACGTTCTGTTCCATCGCGATGGGGCTGATAAGCTCGACGCTCATCTTGACGTGGTCGCCAGGCATGCACATTTGGACGTCGTCGGGAAGCTTGACCGTGCCGGTGACGTCGGTGGTGCGGAAGTAGAACTGCGGACGGTAACCGCTCATGAACGGAGTGCTGCGGCCGCCTTCCTCCTTGCTCAGGACGTAAACGTCGCCTTCGAAATCCATGTGCGGGGTGATCGTGCCGGGCTTGGCGATGCATTGGCCGCGTTCGATTTCTTCGCGCTTGATACCGCGGAGAAGGAGACCGACGTTGTCGCCGGCTTCGCCCTGTTCCATGGTCTTCTTGAACATTTCAACGCCGGTGCAGACGGTCTTGCGGGATTCGTTGATACCGACGATTTCGACTTCGTCGCCGACCTTGACGACGCCGCGTTCGATACGACCGGTGGCGACGGTGCCGCGACCTTCGATCGAGAAGACGTCTTCAACAGCCATCAGGAAGGGCTTGTCGATTTCACGGACGGGTTCCGGAATATCGTTGTCGATCGCGTCCATGAGCTCGTCGATGCACTTCGCGCAAGCCGGATCGGTCGGGTTCTGCTGGGCCGGAAGAGCCGCGCCGCGGATGACCGTGACGTTGTCGCCGTCGAATTCGTACTTCGTGAGAAGTTCGCGAATTTCGAGCTCGACGAGTTCGAGGAGTTCTTCGTCGTCGACGAGGTCGCACTTGTTCATGAAGACGACCAGTTTCGGGACGTTAACCTGACGCGCGAGAAGAACGTGTTCCGAGGTCTGCGGCATGGGGCCGTC
>JAFZNK010000095.1 GCA_017550965.1 Thermoguttaceae bacterium | reverse complement strand
CCAATCGCAACGTCGCGAGTATGATTCACCTTGCGAACCAAAGGATCTGGAAAGCTCAAAACGGTCAGCAGGGCGGTTCTTCTCAATGCCACGGGCGAAGCGGGGAGGATCTTGTTATCGAGACTCCGGTCGGCACGATGGTCTTTGACGAGAAACACGACCTTCTTCTTAAAGATCTAAAAGAAGACGGCGACGAATTTATCGTTGCGCGCGGCGGTTTTGGAGGTAAAGGAAACGCGCGTTTTAAGACGGCGACGCTTCGCGCTCCCATTATGTCGACAGCCGGCGAAAAAGGGCAGGAACGAGCGATTCGGCTTGAATTGCGTATGATCGCCGACGTCGGGCTTCTTGGCAAGCCGAACGCGGGCAAGAGTACGTTGTTGAGCCGCCTGACCAAAGCCAAACCGAAAATAGCGTCGTATCCTTTTACGACGATGAATCCTCACCTTGGACTGGCGCAAATTGGGCGCGATCGGGGATTTGTGATCGCCGATATCCCCGGTTTGATTGAAGGCGCGAGCGAGGGCGTGGGATTGGGACATGATTTCCTGCGCCATATTCAGCGCGCCGGCGTTTTGCTTCATCTTGTCGAGCCCGCTCCGTTAGACGGCACGGATCCAGTTCAGAACTATCTCGCCATTCGACGGGAATTGGAGAAATTTGACGAGGAATTGGCGAAGCGTCGGGAGATTGTCGCCGTGACGAAAAACGATCTTCCGGAGGCGCGAGCGGTTCGCCAACGCTTTGCGGACGAACTGAACGTCGACGCTTTTTTGATTTCCGCGGTAACAGGCGACGGTCTCAAGGAGCTTGTCGAAAAGATCAGCGAAATCATTCGGCCTGCTGCTCGTTGGTAGACGGCGACAACAGACGCGACGTTTCAGGGAGAGTCGCGTCTGTTTCTCTTTGAATTGCCGAAAGATCGAAAGACGTTTTTGAGACGTTCAGGGGGACGTTTCAATCAAAGGGGGCTTCTTTCTTATTGGCGCGTATTTGGAGTTTTGACGCCGCGTCGGGGGGTAGGACGCGCGTTAGCTTTGCAAGCAAGACGCAAGACTTCTTTTGAAGGGGAGTAATCGACGGCGCGTTAATGGGCGTTTTTGCCCGATCAGAGATATTTCTTCCGATAGTATTCAAAAAGCTCTCGAACACGCCGTCGTCGCGAGTTTTACCGTCGAAGATTTCTCTCCAGGAGGTTTGCGACAAACGACGAAAGAAGACGTCGAAAAGCGCGCCGCCGAATTTTGCGCCATGCGAATTTGAAGGCATGTTCGTCCCGTTTTTTTCAAGCGTTCTCTTTTGCTAAATTACAGAAAAATAGGAAAATATTTGTTGCGATTATCCAAGAGTCCGCTATAATTGGGGGAGTTTGCCCCTCGTTTTTTCTTGCGAGCGCAAAAGTCCGCGCGTCAAGAGAACGAGACGCGTTATCTTAATCTTTCGTTTTAGAGAAGACGCGTTAGATTTCCTATCAGGAGCGAGTTATGCCTTTACTGACGATCGGATCCGCCGCCTACGACACACTAGAGACGCCGTTTGGGTTTCGCGAAAGATCTCTTGGAGGCTCGGGCGTTTACGCGTCGTTTGCCGCCAGTTTCTTCACCGAGTCGCGTTTGATTGGCGTCGTCGGCGGAGACTGGAAGCCTGAGTATTCCGGTCTTCTTCGTTCGCGCGGCGTCGATCTTGAAGGGCTTGAAACCCGCGAGAACGAAAAGACGACCTATTGGTCCGGTCGCTATTTTGACGACATGAATCAGCGTGAAACCCTTCTTTTTGAAGGGAACGTCATGAGCGAGACGTATATCCCGATCGTTCCTGATTCTTATAAGAACACTCCTTACGTCTTCCTTGGAAACGGTTCGCCCGTAACCGACGTCGCGCTTCTGGACTCTATTGCGAAACCGAAACTCGTCGTCGCCGACACGATGGATTTCTACATCAACGGGATGAAGAAAGAACTCCTGGACCTTTTGACAAAAATCGACGGCTTGATTGTGAACGACGGAGAAGCCACGCTTCTCACCGGCGAACGCAATTTCCTCTTTGCCGCGAAAAAGATTTTGGAGCTGGGGCCCAAATTTGTCGTGATTAAGCGCGGCGAGTATGGGGCCTCGTATATTTCGGAGAACGAAATCTACCTCGTTCCCGCTTATCCGACGATGAACGTAGTTGATCCGACGGGCGCGGGCGACGCTTTTGCGGGCGCGTTTATGGGCAGTCTTGCCGAGTCCGGCGACCTTTCCGCCGAAAGTGTGAAAACGGCGCTGTTGTACGCCACGGTCGTGGCAAGTTTGAACGTTGAAGGCTTTTCTCTCGAACGTTTCCAATTCGTAACGCGCGCGGAGATCGACAAGCGAGCCGCCGAGTTTCGAAAGATCCTTGTTTGAACGAGAGTTGTCAGTAGTTTTTTCGTTCGACAGAAAGAAGCGATTCAACGTTAAGTTTTGCAGGATCGTCGTTAGTAGAGTCCGGCGCGATCCTGAGAGTTTTGCGTCCTTTGCGCGATTGCGCCATGCGGTTTTGACGACGCGAAAACTCTAAGACCTCGGTTTTGGGTTGTGAAGAGAATAACGCCGAGGCGACGCGTTAAGACGCGTGTTGTGAAGAATAAAAGCGATATAAGGAATATCGAATTGGCAAAAGATTTCGATAAAGAAAAGAAAAAGCGAGCTTCTTCCCGTCCGTCTGCCGGCGGCAAAGGCTCGTTCTCTAAGTTTAAGTGGGATTCTGTAGACGACGACGTTCAGGAAGACATGATTATCGAGCCGACGGCTAAACGCAAGAGCGCTAAATCGGCTCGTCGTCGCGACAAAGACGTTGGAACGATGTACGTCGTTCACAACGACGATCTCCTCACTCCGGTTAAGAAAAAGGCGATTAAACAGACTCACGCCGAAGATTACGCGCAATTTCGCGCCGAAATTGAAGAAGGCGAAGTCGATCCTTACGCGATTCCAAGTTACGGCGGCATGAAAGTGTCGCATGAAATTGAGGAGCTTGCCGAGGAACTTGCCGCTCGTCGCGAGAAAAAGGAAAAGAGTCGCGGCTCGGAACGCAAACGCGAGTCGGCTCCAAAGACGGAGAGCGTCGCCAAAGAAGACGCGCGCGCGGAGAAGAAGACCGCCAAAGCCGCAAATTCCCGCGCCGCGAAGAGTTCTGTAAAAGCCGCGGAAGAATCTGGGGCCGCGCAAAACAAGGAAACAAAAGTTTCGACGAAGAAAGCGGTCAAAGAAGCCGCGCCGGTCGACGCGCCCGCGAAGCCGCGCAAGCGTTCTTTTTTGTCGAAGATTCAGGAAGCTATTTCCACGGGGCGCATCGCGCCTTCGGAAGAGCCGGCTTCGGAACAGTCGGAAGCGCAAGTCGACGCGTCTGTCGAGAAGTTGCCCGCGAAAAAAATGCGTTGGCTGACTCAAAACGCTCTGAAAGTTCTCGACGCGTCGGGCGTCGAATCGGATTCGCTTCGTCAAACCGACGATCGTTCGCAACTGGAAGTTCTTTCCGGTTTGCTTGAGGCTCTTATCAAAGCGAATTTGTCGTCCGACGCCGAAAAAGGCGCGACCGTCAAAGCGAAAGCTTCCAAAAAGGCCGCCGACTCCTCGCCTAAACCGACGAAGAAGGCGGAAGAAATTTTCGACGTGGTCGACAATTCGGATTCCGACGTCAAAGAAGCGCCAAAAAAGGCGAAAAAACAAGAGACGACGAGTCGTTCCAAGCCTCGTAAAGAGGAGCCGAAAAGCAAAGAGCCCGTTCCCGAAGTTTTTGACGAGAATTACTTTGACGATCCAATCTCCTATTGGGAGAATCTTTCGGACGACGACGTGTTTCCGCAAGGCAAGACGCAGGATCGGGAACGAAACCAGAGTTTTACAAGCGTTGACAGAATAGACGACGACTTCGAAGAATGGGACGAAGTCGGGTCAAAAAAAAAATCGGCGCGATTACGGAAAGACTCGCAAGAAGAACCGTTACTCGAAGCGTCGGTATCGGGCGTAAAACGCGCCAAAAAATCGTCAACGTCGGTTAAGTCGGAGCCCGAGCCTGAGAGCGCTAAACCCGAGCCGAAACGACGCGCGAAGAAAGCCGCTTTGCCGGAGGAGCCCAGGGAAGCGCCCGTCCCGGCGTCGGAAGAGAAATCGAAGTCCGGGCGCGGCGTTAAGAAAAACGCCGATTCGGAAACGGAAGCTTCCGTCTCTGCAGAAACAAAGCCTAAGCGCGGTTCCAAAAAAGCCGACGCCGCGGCGGAGTCGGACGCGAAAAACGACGAAAAAGTCGAGTCGAAGCGACTTGAAAAATTTGGCGATCTCGTTCTGACCAAGACGACGCTTCGCGCGCTCCAGCAGATGGGGTACGTCGAACCCACTCCGATTCAGGCGGGGACGATTCCCAGTATTCAAAGCGGAATCGACCTGATGGGGCAGGCGAAGACGGGGACGGGCAAGACCGCCGCGTTTATGATTCCGATTATTGAAGCGGTCGACAAACGCGATCCCGAGCCGGGACCGTTGGCGTTGGTCGTCGCTCCGACGCGCGAATTGGCCGTTCAGATTCGCGACGAAGCTCAAAAAATCGCCAAATATCGCGATTTGAACATCGTTGCGTGTTACGGCGGCAAGCCGATCGCGTCGCAAGTCGAAAAGATTCGCAAGGGCGTCGATATTCTGGTCGGCACGCCCGGTCGTATTATCGACTTGACGAAGCGAGGCGTTTTGTCTTTGGCGTACGCCCATTGGGTCGTTCTTGACGAAGCCGACCGCATGTTGGATATTGGGTTCCGCCCCGACGTCGAGAAGATTTTGCGCAAGACGCCGAGCGATCGTCAGACGTTGCTCTTCAGCGCGACGTTGGCGCCTCCGGTCGTTCGTCTGGCGCAGAAGTACATGAAGGACCCCGAACAGTTCGATTTCAGCCTGAAAGACGTCGCCGCCGACACGATCGACCAATACTATTTGACGGTCGATCAGGATCGTAAATTCGACGCGCTTGTTCGTCTTCTGGAAATCCAGCAACCGCGTCAGACAATCGTCTTCTGCCGCACGAAGCGACACGTCGACATGGTGGGGCGTCGTTTGTCGTCGCGATTCAAAAACGTCGAGGCAATTCACGGCGATCTTCCGCAGACGAAGCGCGACAATATCATGCGCGATTTCCGCGCGGAAAAGACGAAGATTCTCGTCGCGACGGATATTGTCGGGCGCGGAATCGACGTTTCGACCGTTTCGCATATTGTGAACTACGACGTTCCGCAATATTGCGACGACTACGTCCATCGCGTCGGGCGCGCCGGGCGCATGGGGCGCGAGGGCGTCGCCTTTACGCTTGTTACGGCGGAGGAAGGCGCGGAATTGACGCGAATTGAAATTCGTATTAATCGCCTTCTTGAACGTATGGAACTGCCCGGTTTCGAGGCGTACTCAAAGCCGAGCGAACAGCCGGCGGAACCTCCGGAGCGCAAGCCCGTGTTTGGTCAGTCGACTCGTCGTATACGGCGCGCGTTGTAACGGTCGTTTGGTCCTTCGAGGCGTTGATTATCAGAATCTTTTGCGAATATTGCGATGAGCGAAGAAATTAAATCGAAAGAAGAGTGGTACGACGATTGCGTCGCTTTGCAGCAAAACGGCGAGTTGGCGCAGGCGATTTCCGAATTGAAGAAGATGCTTGCCGTCTATCCCGACTATCCGCTTGGCTACCTGGCTTTGGCTGTGTTTTCGCAAGACAAAGGCGACGACAAGGCGACGTTGGAGGCGATGGAAAAGGCGTGCGAACTCGAACAGGACGATCCGTTCTACTTTACGGCGTTTAGCTCGCTCGCCATCAAGTGCGGCAACCACGAACTTGCCGAAGAAGCGTTGATGAAAGCTCAGGAAGCGCGTTTTGCCGCTCAACTTCGCAAAATGAACGAATTGCGCAAACAGGAACTTCGCGAACGCGACGAAGCGTCGGTGGAAGCCAAGTCTGACGCCGAATGATAAAACGTCTATTATTTCGCGATTTGCGACGACTCCAACACAGACGATGAGGAAACGATAACGATGACTTCAAAGCGAAAAGATCGTATTTTAATCGCCGACGACGAACCTGTTAATCAGGAATTATTGGAAGCCTTCCTCGTTTCGAAAGGCTACGAGTTGGAATTTGCCAACGACGGCCTGGACACGTTGGAAAAAGTCGAGTCGTTCCAGCCCGATCTCATTTTGCTCGACGTGATGATGCCGAAGATGAGCGGTTTCGAAATTTGCGAAAAGCTCAAAAGCTCTCCGGAAACGTCTGGGATTATGATCCTTATGGTAACGGCTTTGAGCGAGTTAGGCGATATCGAACGAGCGGTTAAAGTCGGTTGCGACGACTATCTGAGCAAGCCGATTCATAAGCTGGAACTGCTCAAACGCGTCGAGAATATGTTGAAACTTCGCGCCGTTACCAACGAACTGGAACGCTTGCGTCGGTATATCGACGCAATGGAAGACGCGCTTGCTCCTAAAAAGAGCGTCTGAATAAACGTCTCGTGTGCGAGCGATTGTCGCGCCGATTGAAACGTCGCGACAATCGCTTTTTTCTTTGGTTCCCATTTTTTTGGACGTCGCCATGAGCAAAAAACAAACAAAACGCGAAATCGACTCTTCCAACGCAGAATTTTCGAAACAATTGGGCGCGCCGACGCGCCGACAGTTCCTTCAGGGGGCGGCGGTTTTGAGCGCGGCTCTCTCGACGCCGTATTTTGCGTTAAGCGCGCCTAAAAGCGTTCAGGCTCAAGCGCCGAGCGATCGAATTCGCCTGGCCGCGATTGGAGTCGGTTCGCGCGGCGCCGGCAACCTGGGCGAGTTTAACGGACTCACGGACGTCGTCGCTATTTGCGATCTCGATTCGGAGTACGGACTCGCGCGCGTTTTGAAGAATCCGAAAATCGGCATGAAAAAAGGGGACGAGGTCGTTCCGCCCGACGCCTACGACGACTATCGTCGGGTCCTTGATCGCGACGACGTCGACGTCGTTTCCATCGGAACGCCCGACCACTGGCATACGAAAATCGCGATCGAAGCGATGCAGGCGGGCAAGCACGTTTTTTGCGAAAAGCCCCTGACGCTTACGCTTGAAGAAAATCAACTGATTCGCGCCGCGCAAAAGAAGTACGGCAAAGTCTTTCAGGTCGGGACTCAACAACGCGCGATGTACAATCAATTTCTGACGGCCGCCGCAATTATTCGCAAAGGGCTTCTCGGCGAGATTAAGCGTACGACGTGCATTATCGATCAGGGGCGTTATTCTGGCGAGATTCCCGAGTGCGATCCTCCCGCGACGCTCGATTGGGAACGTTGGCAGGGCCAGGCGCCCGCTCACAACTATTGTTGGGAGAATCGAACGGAATTCTTCTCGGCGGACAATTTCGGACAAGGTCGCGGCCATCTTCTTTTCCGCTGGTGGTTTGAGTATTCCGGCGGCAAAATCACCGACTGGGGCGCTCATCACGTGGATTCCGCCCTTTGGGCGCTGGGGCGTCAACAAATCGGGACGGGCCCCGTTTCTGTCGACGGTTCCGACGCGACGTTTATCGTTCCCTACAAAGACGGCTATCCGACCAAAGACAACGTCTACAACACGCCGATCACGTTCAACGTCCGCTGTAAGTTTTCGGACGGTTCCGAATTCGATATTGTCAGCGACGCGAAAGACGGCAACGGGATTTTGTTCGAAGGAACGAAGGGACGTATTCACGTCAATCGCGAACGCGTCGCGGGCAAGCCTATCGACGACGGAATCAAAGACGAATTGACGCGCGACGATTATCTCGCTCTTTTCAACGGCAAGCCGATCGAAGGACACAAGCACAATTTCCTCACGTGCGTTCGCGAAGGGGGAACGCCGATCTCCAACGTGGAAGAAAACGTGCTCGGCATGAACGTTTGCCATTTGGCGAATATCGCGTGCAGACTTCAGCGCGAGATTAAGTGGGATCCGACCGCCGAAAAAATCGTCGGCGACGAGCTTGCCGCGTCGTTCTTCTCGCGCGAACAACGCAAGGGATACGAACTGCCTCAATTGTCTTGAATCTCCGAGTATTGCAGCTATGACTAACGAACGACAAACTCAAGACGAAGGTTCCAAACGCCCCGGTCGACTGGGCGCGTGGTTTCTCGCCGCTCGCCCCAAAACGCTGACCGCTTCGTCGATTCCGGTCGTCGTTGCGCTCGCGCTCGCCTGGAGCGACCTTGCCGCCGCGGGGGGCGCGTTTCGCTGGACGCCCGCGATTTGTTGCTTCTTCTTCGCCGTTTTGGCGCAAGTGGCGGCGAATTTTGTCAACGACTACGCCGACTTTAAAAAAGGAACGGACGGCGCAGATCGCAAAGGCCCCGCGCGCGCCGTCGCGTCCGGCTGGATCACGCCGCGCGCGATGCTTGTCGCGACGTTTCTCGCGCTCGCGCTGGCGTGCGGATTCGGCCTGGCGACGCTTCCTTACGGCGGCTGGAGGCTGATAGTCGTCGGGCTTGTTTCGTGCGTTTTTTGTCTTTTGTACAGCGCCGGACCGCTTCCTCTGGCTTATATTGGATTAGGCGACGTTCTTGTCGTCTCCTTTTTTGGATTTGTCGCCGTCGGGTTCACCTACTATCTGCAGACGGAAACAATTACGCTCGACGCGGTTCTTATCGGTCTGGCCGTCGGATTTGCCGTCGACAATATTCTCGTCGCGAATAATTATCGGGATCGCGACGAAGATCGCGCCAATCGAAAATTCACGTTGATCGCGCTGTTTGGAGAACGATTTGGCCGTTATTTCTATCTGGTTAACGGCTTGATCGTCGTCGTGTTGACAGCGTTCGTCTTTTGGCGTCGGGGCGATCTTCTAAACACGGTTTCTCTCGGCGCGGCGCTCGTCTATCTGGCTTTTCATTGGCAGGCGTGGCGAACGCTTGTTAAGATCCGGTCCGGTTCCGCTCTGGTTAAAGTGTTGGCGCTGAGTTCGCGCAACGTCGTCGTTTTAGGCGTTCTGCTTGCGTTTGCGTTCGCGGCGTAGCGCGGACGCCGACGCGCGGCGGATTCTCGTTTTATCGCGCTTTTTTCCGAGCAAAAGCGGCCGTTCCTTCCTGGGTTGTCTTCCCGGCCAAAGAGATTATAATATCGAATCAATCTTTGATTGGATTGACGTCCCTCGGAAGAGAAGCGTTTTCTTCGGGCGACGAACGATTTCTCCTGGGAAATCGGTTGGAATTGTCAAAAGGCGTGTTGTTTATGAGTTTTATCAGACCTAACGTAGAAGCGATGGCGGGCTACGTTCCCGGCGAACAGCCCAAGGGGGACGAAGCCGTCAAGTTGAATACGAACGAGAATCCTTATCGCGCTTCTGAAAAAGCGTACGACGCGATTCGCGCGGTTGCCGATCGCGGTTTGTCTCGTTATCCGAACGCCGTGGGGCAGGCGTTTCGCGAAGCCGCCGCCGCTCTTTACGGGGTCGAGCCCGACTGGATCATGTGCGGAAACGGAAGCGACGATATTCTGACGGTCCTGACGCGCACGTTTGTCGGCGAAAACCAGCTTTTACGCCTGCCTTATCCGAGCTACATTCTTTACAAATCTCTTGCCGAAATTCAGGGCGCGCGCAGCGAGGAAGTCTATTTTCAGGACGATTGGACGTTGCCCGACTATTTCTCGCAAGTTCCGACGTCGGCGCCGACCGCGCCTTTTCGGGTGAATCCTCTTGAAGGGGGCGTCGCTCCGGATTCGCTTCGACTCGTCTATCTTCCCAATCCGAACTCACCTTCCGGCACGTTGATTCCTGTCGAGGAAATCGAAAAGATCGCCAACAGCCTTCCGTGTCCTCTTGTCGTCGACGAGGCGTACGCGGACTTTGCCGGCGTGAGCTGCGTGGATCTTGTCAAGCGTAATCCTCGCGTGATGATTACGCGCACGATGAGCAAGTCGTACGCGCTTGCGGGGCTTCGTTTCGGCTTTTTGATCGCACAGCCGGAAATGATCGAGCAGACGTTGAAAGTGAAAGATTCGTACAACTGCGACGCTCTTTCAATCGCCGCCGCGACCGCCGCGATTCAGGACCAGGAATGGCTTCAGGCGACGACGAAAAAGATCGTCGCCACTCGCGAACGTCAGCAGCAAAAAATGCGCGAATTAGGGTTCGTCGTGCCCGAATCGCGCGCGAATTTCACCTGGAACGTTTGTCCGGAAAACAATTTTAATCACGAAGAACTCTATTTGTTCCTTAAGAAAAACGGATATCTCGTTCGCTATATGAAGTACCCCGCCTGGAGCGACGGGTTGCGTATTTCCGTTGGGCGCGACGAAGACGCCGACGCTTGTCTGGCGCTTGTCGAACGCTTTATGAACGGGGAGCGTTGATCAGGCGTCGTTCGCGTTATCACGTCTGAAACGGAGGTTGACTTTGTCGGTCGGCCTCCGTTTTTTTAACGCGAGGCGTTGATTTTAAAGCGCGGCGTCTTATAATGGAGCGGTCGGGGCGATTCGCCCTGAGGTAGAAAACGAAAAGAATCGAGGTAGTCATGAGAACGGCCGAAATCGAACGCGATACGAAAGAGACTCAAATTCGTTTGAAGATCAATCTTGACGGGAAGGGCAAGTCCTCCGTGTCGACGGGGCTTGGCTTCTTCGATCATATGCTCACGCTGTTCTCGGCGCACTCAAAAGTCGATCTTTCGCTCGACGTTCACGGCGATCTTGAAGTCGACGGACATCATTCGGTCGAAGACGTCGGGATCGCGTTAGGACAGGCTTTCAGCAAGGCTCTGGGCGATAAGAAGGGCGTTTGTCGCTACGGATTTTTCATTCTCCCGATGGACGAAACGCTTGCGGAAGCGGCGGTTGATTTTTCCGGCCGTCCGTTCCTCGTTTTTAACGCGAAATTCCCCGTCGAACGCGTCGGAAATTTCGATCTTGAGCTGGTGAACGAGTTCTGGCAAGGTTTTGCCAACGCCGCGGCGTGTAACTTGCACGTCAACGTTCGGTACGGCGGGAACGGCCACCACATTTCCGAAGCGATTTTTAAATCGGTCGCGCGGGCGATTCGCGCGGCGGTGGAAAAAGATCCGCGACAGTCCGGGGTTCCGAGCACGAAAGGCGTTTTATAAGAAGGACGAACGTCGCGCGTTGGCAACGCGCGGATCGCTTTTTTAACAGAGAAAACTTCCCGCGTTTGAACAAGGCGCGGGGAGTTTTTTTAATTAACGCTGATAGAAACCGCGCCCGTTCCCGGCATGGCGCCTCTTCTGATTCCGACGCCGTTGCGAGACGCGCCTTCAAGGTAGACGGGATTGTCGACTAACTGAGAGGAAAGAGCGTTTGAGGAAACGACCGCGCCGACTTGCGCCACGTCGCCGCGTCGAACGGACGCGTTTTGTTCCGCTTTGGTCTCGGCGAAGAAGCGCGTCGATTCGCGAGACGTCGCGGGTTCGTAGACGAGCGAGCCGTCCGGCCGGATCAGCGTCGACGGCGCGAAAAGAAGCGCGACGTCGTCGGCAAACGCGTCGTCGGTCAGCGTCGCGTTTTCGCTCCAGACTTTCGCCTGAAGAGGGACGAACGTCGGAGTTTCGTACGGAGTCAACGCCAATTCGCTTTGCCAGTCGTCGTTTGGAGCGCTTTCCGCGACGGCGTCGTCGACGAATTCCGCGCCGATAATCGCCGCGTCGCCGCTTGTCGCAAGGTCTTCGTTCAAGTTCAACGGAGAACGCGTTTCGGAATGTTTGACGCCGATCATTTGAGGACTCGACGTCGCCGTCTGCGCGTCGGCGGACTCAAAAGCGAAAGAAGCGCCCAGAGTCGCGGAATTGGCTTGTTTGCTCTCGCCGCCGGACAGAAAATCGCCTTCGTAGACGACAAGATTGCCGGCGCTGTTGTTTAAGAACCCGACAAACCGCCCCTGATCGGAATCCTGCGTCGTCGACGAAACGATCCGGCCGACGCCGCAAAAGACGCCGACGCATAACACGGCGGCGCTAAGCCGTATTAAAGCGGCTTTGAGCGATTCGGAACGTTGGACGTTGCGTTTGGTCATTGGACGGTTAATTAATCTGCCGACGCGGCTGTAAAACTTTGACTCTATTGGCTTTGCTGTTTTTTCTGAGACGTTCGCGATTCGCGCCGCCTTACCGGACAGGGAAAGCAAACGAATATCGGCGGATAAAAAGACCTAAACGATTTAACCGACGATATTGCCCTATCTTCACGCTATAATTATAACGTTTTTGCGATACTTTTTGTCTTGGAGAAGCTCTCTTAACGACGTAATTTTAAATTTCTTTTGCGTTTATTGAATAATACTGACAAAATCGTTAAATTCCGACCGGTTAGGTTCCCCTGTTGTTTTAGCGCTTTGTTTTGACGTTTGTTAATGTTAGCAAAACTAATAATGCGTTTATTCTTGTATTTGGGTATTTAATATTTTTCTTTGTAGGTTATAATTTGCGCCAAGCGCGTCGAACGTTTTGACGCGCGACAAACCACGGGGCTTTCGTCCTTAATAAACGTCGAAACGGAGACGTTGTAATGAGCAGTTCCAACGAACGTAACGAAATCGTTCTCATTCTGGACTTTGGGTCGCAATACACTCAACTGTTAGCGCAGCGCGTTCGCGAGAATCAGACGTATTGCGAAATTATTCCCTGCGAGACGACTGCGGAAGAGATCGCCGAACGCGCTCCCATCGGCCTGATTCTTTCCGGCGGTCCTTCAAGCGTTTACGACGCGGGCGCCCCTAAAATTGACCCGAACGTCTACAAATTGGGCGTTCCGATTCTCGGCGTCTGCTACGGCATGCAGCTGACTTGCAAAGAGTTCGGCGCGACGGTCGAGTCGGCGGAACGACGCGAATACGGCCCCGCGGAGCTTGAGATTAACGCCGCCGGGGCTTCGAATCCTCTCCTGGAAGGCGTCGCGCTCCGCTCGCAAGTCTGGATGAGCCACGGCGATCAGGCGACGCGTCTTTCTCCTGAATTTACGGCGCTTGCGTCGACTTCGACCTGTCCCAACGCGGCGGTCGCCTGCGAGTCCGCTCAGTTCTACGGCATTCAATTCCATCCGGAAGTGACGCATACCGACGAAGGGCGCAAGATCGTCGCCAACTTTGTCACGAAGATTTGCAAGTCGTCCTGCAGTTGGACGGTGAAGAATTTTGCGGCGACGGCGATCGAAAAGATTCGCGCTCAAGTCGGCGGCGATCGCGTCATATGCGGACTTTCCGGGGGGGTCGATTCGGCGGTGGTCGCCGCGTTGATTTCCCGCGCGGTCGGCTCTCAACTGACGTGTATTTTTGTCGACAACGGCATGATGCGCAAAAACGAGATCGATTCCGTCGCGAAAGTTTTCAGAGAGAATTTCGAAGTGAATCTTGTGATTGCGGACGCGGAGGAACGGTTCTTATCGGCTCTTGCCGGAGTCGACGACCCTCAGCAGAAACGCAAGATTATCGGCAAGACGTTTATCGACGTGTTTTCGGAAGAGGCGAGAAAAATCGACGGCGCGAAATTCCTGGCGCAGGGAACGATCTATCCGGACGTTATCGAAAGCGGGGGAAAGAAGGGCGGACAGGCGGCGACGATTAAATTCCATCACAACGTCGGAGGGTTGCCGGAAAATCTGGAATTTGAACTGATCGAACCGCTTCGCGAATTGTTCAAGGGCGACGTTCGACGCGTCGGACTGGAACTTGGCTTGCCCGAGAATTTAGTCTGGCGTCATCCGTTCCCCGGCCCCGGTCTTGCGGTGCGTTGCCTTGGCGCCGTAACCAAAGAAGCTCTCGAACTCTTGCGCGAGGCGGACGCGATCGTCGTCGACGAAATTGTTAAAGCCGGACTTTATCGCGAGACGTCGCAGGCGTTTGCCGTGTTGTTGCCCGTGCGCAGCGTCGGCGTGATGGGGGACGGACGAACGTACGACAACGCGATCGCCGTGCGTTGCGTTTCGACGACCGACTTCATGACCGCCGACTGGAGCAGGCTTCCTTACGACGTTTTGGCGAGAATTTCTTCGCGAATCATCAACGAAGTCGGCGGCGTTAATCGCGTCGTTTACGATATCAGCTCGAAACCGCCCGCAACGATCGAGTGGGAATAATCGCGAAACGGTTGGAATCAAGCCCTTGAGAGACCGTTCGCAAAAAGCTTGATTTTGGCGATCTGCCCACATTAGCGTCGGCCGCCGTTGGAATTTTGAACCGGGTCGACGCTTGTTTCTTCTACGCCTTTAATGCGTTTTCGTCAAACCGGAGGGCGAAGTCGCCGCGTTTGATGAACGTATTGCTTCCAATTGCGCGTCGTTTTTGTCATAATTCCAAGAAACGCTTGCCGCTTCGTGGGTTTGTTAGCGTTATCTCCTTACGTCGCGTCATGTTATGTCCCGATTATTTGACGTGACCCGACGATTTTCGGAAAATAAACTTTGGATTATCTGTTTGAAAACTTTGGAATTTCCTAATAGTTGACTTTGGATTATCTGGGGCTTGACTTTGGAATTTCCTAAGGGTATACTTTGGAAAATACTAAGGGAGACGCAAACGTGATTCGACGGAAAGCATACGACGCCGTATTGAGATTGTCGGGACAATTCCCGGTAGTAGCTGTTACAGGGCCGCGCCAAAGCGGAAAAACAACGCTTGCCAAAGCGGCGTTTCCTCAGAAACGCTACGTTTCTTTGGACGATAAAAACATGCGCGAAATCGCAAAGTCCAATCCGGGGGATTTTCTGAAAGCGTTTCCGGACGGGGCGATCATTGACGAAGCGCAAAAGGTTCCCGAACTTTTTGACGCTATTAAACTTGACGTCGACAGCGGCGAGTATAGTCCCGGCAAATATATTCTCACCGGATCGAGTCAGTTTCGTCTGAAGGAGAACATTACCGACAGTCTTGCCGGTCGTATCGGTATGATCAAGCTGTTGCCGTTCTCTATTCAGGAACTGAAAAACGAAGGTTTGCTTTCTGACGACCCTTACGATTACGCGTGGGGCGGTTTCTATCCGCCGCTATATGACAAGAGCAAGCGTTTTTTGCGAGACGACTGGTTCGAGAATTACATTGATTCTTATCTGGATTTAGACGTCAGGGATCAGATCAATCCTTCCAACGTGAACGCCTTTAGAAAACTGTTGCAGGTTTGCGCCGCCCGGAGCGGACAGCTGGCGAACTATGACGACATATCGAGAAACGTCGGCGTTTCTGCGGTAACGGTCAGATCGTGGCTTTCCATTCTGGAAGCGTCCTACATCGTTCATTTTCTGGAGCCGGATTCCAATAATTTGGGAAAAAGCGTCGTTAAGACGCCAAAACTGTATTTTGTCGATCCTGGGTTGACGTCTTATTTGCTGCGGTTGGATTCCAAAGAAGAACTGTTGCTTGACGCCCATAAAGGCGCGGTTGTGGAGACGATGGCGATTTCGGAATTATTAAAGAGTCGCTTTAACGATGGGAAGAAAGCGAATCTTACCTTCTTCAGAGACAAAAACGGATTTGAGGTCGATACGATCGCCGACTGGAAACATACGTTTGCCATAGAAGTAAAAAGCAACAGCGACGCCGAAATAAAAGCGTCTTCAAACGTAAGAAAATATATTGAACTTCGTTCGGACGATTCCAAAGGAAAAGTCTATTATCTCGGGGATTTGACTTGCATGGTCAACGACGTTCAATACGTGTCCTGGAAGGACTGGGGAAATTGACGGAACCGGACAATCTGCGACGTCGGCGCGATAAGGAACCGACGAATTTAACGAGCGGGAATGAGACGCCCTTTTTAGCTTTTGCGTCTTCTATCGCTTGATTTTGTTCGATCTTTGCTTTAACATTACGTTATCGGGAATAGAGATAAAACGCGCGTTTTTGTATTTTTTGCGCGTTTTACTCGTCGTCGTTCTTTTTTGTTCATACTTCAACATCGCCGGAGGAATTGGAAATGTCCGATTGTTTTAAAAACGACGTCTTTAAATTGGGGTTTGGTCTGATGCGTCTGCCTAAGTTGGCGGACGGCAAGACGATCGACGTCGAGCAGACCAAAAAGATGGTCGATCTGTTTATCGCTGCGGGAGGGACCTATTTTGACACCGCATACGTGTACGATAACGGGGAATCTGAAGCGGCGATTCGCCAAGCGCTCGTCGATCGGTATCCGCGCGAGAGCTACACGCTTTGCACGAAACTCTGCGCCTGGATGCAGTGCGAGGACGAAGCGAGCGCGAAACAACAATTCTATACGAGTCTCGAACGCACCGGCGCGGGCTATTTCGACTATTATCTTCTTCACGCGTTCCAACTTGGCAATTACAAAAAGTACGACGAATACCGTCTTTGGGATTTCATGAAAGAGTTGAAAGAGAAGGGGCTGATCAAGCGTTACGGTTTTTCCTTCCACGCCACGCCGGAGCTGTTGGACGAACTGCTTACGGCGCATCCGGAAGTCGATTTTGTTCAGCTCCAAATCAACTACGCCGATTGGGAGAACCCCGGCGTGGCGAGCAGGGGATGTTACGAAGTCGCGAGAAAACACGACAAGCCGATCACCGTCATGGAACCGATCAAAGGGGGCGCGTTGGCCAATCCGATTCCCGCCGTCAAAGCCGTTTTCGACGCGACCGGTTCCACGCAGTCTTACTCGTCGTGGGCGGTGCGATTCGCCGCCTCGCTTGACGGAGTCGCCGTAACGCTTTCGGGCATGTCCAACGTCGCGCAAATGGAAGACAACCTTTCGTATATGAAAGATTTCAAGCCGCTTTCCGAAGAGGAACTCGCCGTAATTCGCAAGGCGCAAGACGCGCTCGACGCCGACAAGTCCATTCCCTGCACGGCTTGCCATTACTGTGTGAAAGGGTGCCCCATGCAAATTCCGATTCCCGAGATTTTTCTCGTGAAGAATCGAGCGACCGTCTATCCGAGCTGGGACGGTGGAAAGTCGGATTACACGGTCGCCACGCACGGACAAGGCAAAGCGTCGGACTGCGTTGAGTGCGGTCAGTGCGAATCGGCGTGTCCGCAACAACTCAAAGTCATATCGTTGTTGAAGAGCTGTCTGGATTTGGAACAATAACGTCGACGAGAGAACAGTCGTTTTGAGGACGCGCCCTGCGACAGGCGCGTCTTTTTAAACGCGCGAATTAAAGGGGTTGATCATGAATCGTTTCTTTGACGTCATAATATGCGGTTTAGCGGTTTTCGCGTGCGTCGACACAGCTTGCGCTCGAGACGGCGCGAGGGACTGGGCGTCGCCCGGTTCTTTTGTTAGTTCCGTTGGAAACGCCGACGAATCTTCGGTTTTGCCTGAAGTCCCCGGTCAGGGCGACGATCATGGGAAGAACGACGATCAAAAGGGCGGTTTTCGCGTCGGCATGCGCGAGCCCGGCGGTCCGCGAGGCGGCATGGGGCCTTCGACGAAACCGGATCCTGAACTCCAGAAGATTTTAGACGAAGTTCAAGACAAGTTCGAACTTTTGACGTTCGACGACCCCGACTCCGGTTTTAAAATGCAATATCTGTTGTTTGTTCCGGAGAATTACGACGCTTCTCAACAATATCCGTTGGTCATGTTCATTCCGGACGCGCGCGCCGCCGGACGCGATCCGAATTTTTCGCTGAGCGTCGGTTGGGGAGGCGTCGTTTGGGCGACCGCCGCCGAGCAGACGAAACGCCCCTGTTTTGTGTTGATCCCAGTTTTTACCGAAGTTATTGTCGACGATGATTTTAATACTTCTCCTCAAATCGCCGTCGCCGTTCGTCTGATCGAGAATCTTTGTCAGACGCGTTCTATCGATACGAACCGACTTTACGCGACGGGTCAGTCGATGGGCGGAATGACGTCGTTCCATTTGAGCGTCGCGTATCCCGATTTGTTCGCCGCTTATTTGTTTGTGGGGAGTCAGTGGAATAACGACGTCCTCGACGTTCTCGAAACGAAGCGCTTCTTTTACATTGTTTCTGCGGGGGACGACAAAGCGTCCGCGGGTCAAAACGGTCTGATCAGCGTTTTTGAAAGGGACAAGATTCCCTATGCGCGAGAAGAATGGAGCGCGCAAGAAGATCGGGACGTTCAGAACGCTTTGGTTAAGTCGATGATTGAACAGGGGTTCGACGCGAATTTTGTTTCCTTTACCAAAGGAACCACCGTCGCCGACGGCCAGGCGGTCAAAAGCGAACATCTAACGTCGTTTGACTACGCTTATAAGTTGGAATCGGTTAGAGAATGGTTGTTTTTGCAACATAAGTGAACGTAAAATTGTTACTATAAAGTTGTTTTTTATAATAAATATTGTTGATTTTTTAAAAAAATTACAATTAGTGTTTGACGTAGTTTAATTTTTGTGGTAAAATTAATTATAGGTTAAGACAAAAACTTGTGGAAGGAAAACCTATGCCTACAAAAAATTATACTCCTTTGAACACTAAGAATTATGTCGTACGATTTTTTCACGGCGACGAAGAGACTGTCCCGCCTGTCGAGGAGTATGTTTACAATACTCTTCATGACGCGGAACATCATTTCAATCTGTTTATTGACGACGACAGCGGACTTTACGATTCAATTCAATTGATTGCATGGTTCGAAAATACAACCACTATTTTAAAGACGATGCGGTTCGTTAATAGTGGAATGCTACCTTGAAGATCTGGAAAAATCTGTAAGAGCGATTTGTTCAAGATTTCTTTAATGACTTTCATTAGAAATCATTTTAGAACCCTTTTCAGTACAATCATTATACAGTTGAGAGTGTTAGATTTTTTATGACTTAAAAATAAATGGTATAGAGAACGACAATACGTCATCGGTTATATAACTTGGCATTTGTTCGTTCTATTTCCTAACGATGCCTATAACTTTGTGATGTCGATATTCACGTGTCTTATGTTGATTGTTTTTTCGATGAAATATTTTAATCTTTACAGAGCCCTTTTTTAGGCTGATTAGTAAAGCTTAACTATCGGCGGCGTTGTCATATCTTCTTTCGCGGACGACCAGCGCCCTTGAGGAGATTCACGCTATTTCAAGCGGTTATTCAATCGTTTTAGCCTCATGGGTGTTGCGAAAATAGCGACAAGCCCGATATGTATACCCTTTCCCTCTGCCATTGTACACTTTGATACAATTGTTTATCCGTTAATTCTTTATCGGTTGCATAATCGCGTTTTTAATAGATATCTTTCTCAGGTAGAGAATTGCACATGATTAGCACATTTCGAAGTTTTTTCATTTTGGAGACAATAACGCGTCTTTGTGAATTTACTTCTCAATCTATGTTTTGATATGGGGGCCGTGCCAGGTGTGGAAGAATTACGCGAAAACGTTGTCTTATGCGAAGAAAACTTTGCAGAAAAAACGTTAAAGAATATGATCTGAAACCTTGTAATTTTTACAACTCAATGGTAAAGTGGATTGCAATGGTTATACCGTATTTCCCTTGAGGTGGAGACGATGGCTAAACACGTTCATATCCAGTTGGATGGTGTAGCTTATAAGGATCTTGTGGAATATGCAAGCGAGACAGAACGCACGATCCAGAACAGTGAACCCTCTACACTTTTACAGTTTCTAAATCGGCAGAAACGGGTAGTCCCAGAAGAAGCCGATTTTACATTTATTGACCTGTTTGCCGGTATTGGTGGAATGCGTCTTGCTTACGAAAGCGTCGGTGGGTATTGTGTATATTCCAACGAATGGGAAAAGTATTGCCAGCAGACCTATTTGGCCAACTTTGGCGAACAGCCGGATGGCGATATTACGAAAATTGATGCAAACTCTATTCCGGACCACGACGTTCTGGTTGCAGGTTTCCCCTGTCAACCTTTTTCAATTGCTGGTGTTTCAAAGAAAAACAGCCTCGGACGTGCGACAGGATTTGAAGATAAGACCCAGGGGACTTTGTTTTTTGACGTTTGCCGGATTTTGAAAACAAAGCGTCCAAAGGCATTTATGCTTGAAAATGTAAAGAATCTTTGTAGCCATGACCGTGGTCGCACTTTTAAGATCATCTTGGAGTCACTTGAAGAACTGGATTATGAGGTGTTCTACAAAATTCTCGATGGTCAGTCTTTTGTCCCACAGCACCGAGAACGAATCCTAATTATCGGTTATGATCGTAAACGCTTCGGAAACGACATTTCTTTTGATTTTAATATTATTCCTGTTGAGCCCAAGCCGGTCATGAATGACATTCTTGAAAAGGAAGTTGACGCTCGGTATACGCTCTCTGATAAACTCTGGCAATACTTACAGGAATACGCAGAAAAGCATAAGGCGGCTGGTAATGGATTCGGATATGGAATAGCCCCCAGAGATGGCATTTCGCGTACACTAAGCGCTCGGTATTATAAAGACGGGTCTGAGATACTGATCGAACAACCTGGTCAAAACCCCAGACGATTGACGCCAAGAGAATGTGCTCGGCTTCAGGGTTTTCCGGACACGTTCAAAATAGTAGTTTCTGACACTCAGGCATACAAACAGTTTGGAAATTCCGTTGTCGTTCCTCTGATGTCTGCCGTTGCTGAGCTTGTTAAGAAAAAGCTCAATGATCTTGTTGAAGATTTTGGATTACGGGAGGCGATATAAATGACAAACGATTCCATACTTGCCATTCAGGCTGCGCTCAAAGGAAAGGTTGTTTTCTGTAAATTCCTTTCGGCTAATGACACCGGTTCAACTGGCGCGCATCAAGCCGGCGTTTATATTTCCAAACCTTCTATTCCTATCCTATTTGACGAACCGGGAGTAAAAGGAGAAAACAAGGAAAGATGGGTAAAGGTCAAATGGCATGACGATTTCGAGACCGACACACGTTTTATTTACTATGGTCAGGGAACGCGAAACGAGTACAGGATTACCAATTTCGGACGTGGCTTTCCATTCCTGCGTCCAGATTATACCGGAGCTCTTTTTGTATTTGTGAAGTGCGACGCCGATAACTATCAGGGATATGTTCTAAACACCGAAGAAGATATCAATCAATTCCTCGATGCTTTCGGTATTAGTCCGACGGAAACGAATCGTCTTATTGAAACACGCCTTATTCAACCGGAGGAACATGAAAAGGTTGCCATTGAAGAATTTATTTCAAATTTGACGGTCGAATTTCCTTCTTCTGAGGAAATGTCAGCTGCCGCACGTCGCATTCATGATGCCGTTTTCGATCATCAGGAGTTCATTCGCACAAATCCAGATCGTAAACTTCTTGATTGGACTGATGCCGAGTATCGACTATTCAGGGCGCTGGAGTATGCTCGCTATAGGGAGATTCTTTCTAATGGTTTTGCTTCTGTCGAGGATTTCATAGCAATTGCCAACCAGGTTCTCAACCGACGTAAGAGTAGAGCGGGTAAGAGCCTTGAACATCATCTTTCTGCAATTTTTGACGGAAATGATCTTCGTTATCAGGAACAAGCTGTAACAGAAGGTAATAAAAAGCCCGACTTCCTTTTTCCGTCTCACGAAGCCTATCACGATCTGACTTTTCCTACTGACAAATTAATCTCACTCGCTGCCAAGACAACTTGCAAGGATCGTTGGCGTCAGGTAATCAATGAAGCGGATCGGCTTCGCGGAAAGAACAAGTTCCTCTGCACTCTGCAACAGGGTATTTCTGCGGCTCAGATGGATGAAATGCAGATGGAACGAGTTATTCTAGTGGTTCCGAAGCCGTACATAGCCACCTATCCAAGAGACAGACAGGATAGAATCTGGACTTTGGACAAATTCGTTGGTTATGTTCGTGAGGTAGAAGGGCTCTGATGGTTGATATTTTATCGCCAGAAGAACGCAGTCAGAATATGGCCGCAATCAGGAGTAGAGACACAAAACCAGAAGTGTACCTACGGAAACTACTATTTGCAAAGGGCTATCGTTATCGAATAGCAGAAAAAAGCATTCCCGGTCATCCAGATATTTTTCTGCGGAAATATAACACAGCGATTTTTGTCCACGGTTGTTTTTGGCATAGGCATCAAGGATGCAAGTATGCATATACTCCGAAATCACGCATTGAATTCTGGCAGAAAAAATTTGACGATAACATCAGACGGGACGCCATCGTTGATGATGAGCTGCAAGAGCAGGGGATAAAGCAACTCATTGTATGGGAGTGCACAATAAAGCAAATGAGAAAAGATTTTAGATTCGAAGCGCAGGTTCTTTCTCAGATAGAGTCCTTTTTAAATAGTCATTAAAATAGGATTCTGTTCTTTGCTTTTTCTACGTCTCAGAGATTAAAAAACAGGAATCCTTGTATCTTGTTTTTAACTGTGACAAATTTTTACAGATAAAGATAGTTTTTCTCCTGAGTAAAAGAAAACAGTATGTCCACGATAATTAAAAAAATCAAACTGATAAACTTCAAACGGTTCAAAAATTATTCCATAGAACCGAATGATAGGATTAATATACTTGTTGGGGATAATGAGACAGGAAAAAGTAGTGTCTTGGAAGCTATTGATTTGGTCTCGAGCGGTAGTGTTCGTAGAGTCGAGACAATCGGATTGGATAGACTGATTAACATCGATTCTGTAAGGGATGTGGCTAGAGGAGTTAAATCTTTTGACGAACTTCCGATACTCAGGATTGAGTTATATCTTGAATTGGAGAAGCCCGACCAATTTATGAATGGAAAGAATAATACTGACAGGGTAAATAGTGATGGCATTCGCCTTGTATGCGCACCAAACCCTGAATATCGAGCAGAGCTCACAGAAGTTCTTACTAACCATAAAGACTTCTTTCCTTACGATTATTATTCGATTCATTTTTCGACTTTTGCGGGTGAAGGGTATGCTGGTTATAAGAGAAAACTTCGCGTTGCTTTGATAGACAGCGTTGCTATGAGTCATTCGTATGCTACAAACGAGTTTGTGCGTAGAATGTATTTACAATACGCTGAGAGTAATGAGCGGATACAACACAAGGGTGCGTATCGACTTCTTCGAAATAATTATCGAACGAGAATTCTAGAGAAACTAAATGAACGTGTTCCAGCAGATAAGAATTACGCTTTTGGACTTAAGACCTGTGGTGCTTTGGGACTTGAAGACGATCTCATGATTTATGAAGACGATATTGGAATCGACTGCAAAGGCACGGGACGACAGGTATTCATCAAAACCGATTTTGCTATTGAACGAGCAGGCGATAATGTCGATATAATTTTAATCGAGGAACCTGAAAACCATTTAAGCCCAGTCAATCTGCGGAAGCTTATTCAACGCGTTGCCGAAACACAGAAAGGTCAGATTTTTGTTACTACACACAATAGCTTAATCAGCACGCGGTTGGAACTACAAAACCTCCTTCTTTTACATGCTAATTGCGATGGTATGCCAACAACTCTAAAAACTTTGTCTGAGGACACGTCCAAATATTTTATGAAAACACCACCCGCTAGTATTGTTGAATTTGCATTAACGCAAAAGGCTCTTCTTGTTGAAGGACCGTCAGAATTTATGCTTATTGAACAATTTTATAAAAGCGTTTCAGGACATGTTCCAGAGGACGAGAATGTTCACGTTATCGACATTCGTGGCTTGAGCTTTCAACGTTACTTGGAGGTTGCTAGACAAACAGGAAGTAGGGTAGCTGTGATAACCGATAACGATGGGGAGTTCCAAAAGAACTGCATCGATAAATATACCGACTATACAAACGAGTCCAATATCCATATTTTCTTTGACAGCGACAACGAGAAGCGAACTTTCGAGACGGTATTATATACAGAGAATTCCGCACTTTGTGACGGATTGTTCGGCTCTAATGCTCTGAACTATATGCTTAACAATAAAACAGAGGCTGCGTATCGGCTTCTCTCTCAGAATCAGAAGATTGTTACACCGGATTACATAAAGAGGGCGATTGAGTGGATAAGAGAGTAATTTTTGCGGTTGCGGGATCTGGAAAAACCTCCTATGTTGTTAATTCTCTCTCCTTAGAAAAACGATCTCTTATTGTTACATATACGACTAGTAATTATGAGAACTTATCCAAAAGAATTGCTGAGAAGTTTGATGGGTGTTGGCCTGAAAACATCACTCTCATGTCTTTTTTCGAGTTTCTTTATCGGTTTTGTTATAAACCTTTTTTATCAGATGCTATTGGCGCACGTGGTATCGTTCATAAGGCGAATCCGAACAGATACGTAAAACAAACAGACCTTAACTACTATCTTTCTCCATGTGGGTATTTTTACAGTAATCGATTAGCCTTCTTTCTGGAAAAGCAAGGCATCATTGGTGAAATACGGGAACGTATTGAAAGGTACTATGATGAGTTCGTCATAGATGAGATTCAAGATATCGCTGGGAGGGATTTTAATTATCTCGAGTTGCTGATGAATACAAATGTTAACATGTTATTTGTTGGAGATTTTTATCAGCACACTTATGATACGAGCCGTGACGGGAATGTAAATCAGTCTTTATTTGATAACCGTGTTGCTTATGAAGCAAGGTTTCTGGATAAAGGCATTTTGTCCGATTCGACAACATTAGTAAATAGTTGGCGTTGTGGTAAAAAAATATGTGATTTTGTGTCTGCAAATCTTGGTGTTTATATTTCTTCAAATCGTGATGATGATGGAACAGATGTTTTCTTTGTTACGAATGCTGCAGAAAAAGAAGCAATTCTTAATAATCCTGACATCGTGAAGTTGCATTTTAAAGAGAGCTATAAATATGGTGCTGGACACAGAAATTGGGGGGATACTAAGGGCGAGGATAATCACAACGATGTTTGCGTAATGCTAAATAAAATCACAGCAGATCATTATCAAAAAAAGAGGTTATACGATTTGTCCCCTTCGACAAGAAACAAACTCTACGTGGCACTAACTAGAGCTCATGGAAACGTATATCTTATGTACGAATAGTATTCCCACTGTTTTTTGATGGACACTTTTTGTTTTCCTGTAAGCGAGTTTTAGCGACAAACTACTTTACCATGTCGCTAATTTAAGACAAAAGGTTTTTATTCTTAGACGTAATACATTAACCAGTGGTGACTCAACGGTTTTAGTATATTTAAGTTGTTCTTGGAGAACGTCATGATTTAATACTGTTAATTTGTTTTAAGAACGAACATAAGCCACCACTCATTGTTCGGTTTGCGCCCCTTACTGTGTGTGGAACGAAGACAAATAATTGCGGAATCCGCAAAATTTTTTTGAGTTTAATTGACGCTGTTTTTATGATGCGGTAAAATTGAGCCCGAAAAATAAATGCGGATTCCGCAAAAATTTTTTGTGATAAGACGAGCGACAACATGGAATTCCCAAGAAGACAATATTTACAAAAACTGATCGCCAAAATGAACAACGGCAGGGTGAAAATTATCACCGGCGTTCGGCGATGCGGGAAATCCTTTCTGTTGTTTGAGTTGTTTACTCGATATCTCCGAGAGAACGGCGTCAAAGACGATCAGATCGTCGCTCTTGCTCTGGACGAGATTGGCGCCGCAAAATATAGAAATCCTCTTGAATTGGATCGATACGTCAGGAAACAAATCGTCGACAAAAAGAAGCGGTATTACGTCCTGATTGACGAAATTCAGTTTGTGTCGGAAATTCAGAATCCTTACGTCGACGACAAGGAGTCCAGACTGACGTTTATCGACGTCCTTCTTGGATTGACGAAAATCAAGAACGCCGACGTCTATGTAACCGGCAGTAATTCCAAAATGCTTTCGAGCGACGTCGCGACGCAATTTCGCGATCGGGGGGACGAGATTCGCGTTTACCCGTTGTCTTTCGCGGAGTTTCACGACGTCTATGAAGGAAATGAACGCGACGCCTGGCTTGACTATTATACCTACGGAGGCATGCCCCTCGTCCCGGCTCTTCCAACCCATGAGGAGAAAAGCCGTTATCTGAAAGGATTGTTCAAACGAACCTATTTAAGGGACGTTGTCGAACGGCATAACGTCCATAACGACGAGAGCGTGTTAGACGATCTCCTGAATATTACGGCTTCGTCGATAGGATCGCTGACCAGTCCGACCAGGTTGTCCAAAACGTTCTTAAGTGAAAAACAGATTCGTATCAGTTCCGCGACGATCGACTTGTATCTCGGGTATTTTGCAGACGCCTTTTTGATCGACAGGGCGCTTAGGTACGACGTCAAGGGCAGGAAGTATTTGCAAACTCCTTTGAAATATTATTATACGGACGTCGGACTCAGAAACGCGAAGCTCGGATTTCGCCAACAGGAGGAAACTCATATCATGGAAAACGTTCTCTTCTGCGATTTGATTCGACGAGGCTACGACGTCGACGTAGGAGTCGTGGAACAAAACGTTAAAACGGACGACGGTAAGAAAATCCGAAGGCAATTGGAAGTCGACTTTGTCGTCAATCGCGGAGAAGAACGATATTATATTCAATCGGCTTTATCAGTAGCGGATCCCGAGAAACGCCGTCAGGAAATAGCGTCGCTCGTTCGTATTCCGGACTCCTTCGGCAAAATTGTCGTCGTCCGCGATTATATTAAGCCATGGAAAGACGAGAACGGCGTCTTGTATCTCGGGATAGAACAATTCCTGCTTGACGAGAACGCGTTAGAGGGATAAGCGAGAAGAAAGAACGGATAATTGGAAGAACCGCCGAGGGACGAAAAGACGCAGCTCCTGGGCGCGTGATAACGGGCGTTATCAGGGGCGGCGATTTTAAAGACGCGGTTCCGAACGTTGTTTTTCCAATCGAATAATAAGCGAGTTCCGGCGGAAACCGTTTACGTGAACGGCGGGCGGGAACTTTTAGTCGTTTTTAGGGCGTTTTAAGAGGAAATATCGTTCGCTTGAAAGAATCGACGGCGAAGGCTTGCGACAGGCGAAATAGAAAAAATTTTTGCGGATTCCGCAATAATTTATTGAATGTGACGACGCGTTTTTATTGTCGCGTTTATTATAAGGGCAGGAGACAACGATGCAGGACTTGATCGAAAAAATAGCGCTTTCCGTAGACAAGAAAAAAGTTCAGGGTCTTTGCAAGAAGATACTAAAGAAGTGCAACTTCAAATCTTCGAGAGATTTAGACAACGTCGTTGATTTGGCGACGTGGCTGTATATTTACGGGTACGACGAAAAGGCCGCGGCGGTCTGCGACTTGCTTGACGGAATACCGTTTACAGGCAATTACGACATATGTCATCGGGTCGACACGGCTCTTTGTTTAAAAGCGAGAATCCTGAGGGAACAAGGCGAACCGGACGGCAGAGAAGAGTTGTTGGAAAGAATCAACGAGCGTCGCGATCCAAAACTGTATCTTAACGGAGCCGACCATTACCGCAACTATTTTGACGTCAATATTCGCAGCGGAGAGAGCCTTAATTCCAAAGCAACAGCGAACGGCTGGAGACTGTGTAAAATGCGGAGCGCTATTTATTATCGGGAGCCCGGAGGTTTTCCGATTTCCGACGAAGAGTTTGACCGCGATATTCAGGACCTTGTCAATATTCTGAAACAGGAAAAGTGAGTATAGCGCCATATTGAGAATTCAGAGTCTGCGTAGCGGACGCCGCCATGATTTTTCGATTGCGGAAAGACGCTAGTCGGCGCGGCGGAGTTTTTTCCATAAAGTTTCCAACGATCTGGAAAAGGAATGAGAAACAAGGGCGAATTGAACAAATGAGAAACGTGAAAAATAATGTTCCTGGGGCGGTCGCAACGTGTTTGATCGCGGGAGCGCTTTACTGTTGCGCGTTGGCTAACGTCGCCGTTTCAGGCGCGTCCAACGAGACGTCGGGCGTCGGAGGTTCGACGGAAGCGGCTGAGGACGACGTCAATTGGTCGAACGATTCGTCCGATTTTGTTCTGTTAAGCGAAGCGGTTCCCGACGCTATCCTGGAGATTCGGTATTATTCCACCTACAATTTCGTGGGGGACAGAATCGACGGTTACGAGGAGCCCGTCGCTTTGCTTACCAAAGAGGCCGCGACGGCGCTTCGTCGGGCGAGCGACGCGCTTATCGCTAAGGGGTATCGGCTTAAAATATTCGACGCGTACCGTCCGCAGAAGGCCGTCGATCATTTTGCAAGGTGGGCGCTGGATTCCGACGACGTCAGGATGAAGGAATATTTCTATCCGGAACTCGATAAGGACATGTTGTTTCCGCAAGGCTATATCGCCAGGCGCTCGGGGCATAGTCGCGGTAGCACGGTCGATCTGACCCTGTTTGACATGAAGACGGGCAAAGAAGTCGACATGGGCGGCGCGTTCGACTATTTCGGGGAATTAAGTCATCCCGACTACGCCGGAGTTACCGACGAACAATACAAGAACCGCATGTTGTTGCGCGACGTCATGATAGAATCCGGGTTTAAACCGTTGGCGGAAGAATGGTGGCATTTCACGTTGGAAAACGAGCCGTATCCCGACACGTATTTTACGTTTAGCGTGAGTCGCGCTTCCGCGGAAAAAGGCGACGGCAAATAACAGACGTTACGGCGGTCGCGAGCGACGCGAAGATCGGAACGACAGGATAAAAGATGCAAAACGACAGGCAAACGCTTCAACATGACGGAAACGACCCGTATTACGGCTGTCTTGTCAGCGTGATTGTTCCGGTTTACAACGTGCGTCCTTATTTGGAAGAATGCCTCGAAAGCGTCGTCGCGCAAACTTATCAAAATCTTGAGATCCTTGTGATCGACGACGGTTCTGCCGACGGGTCGGGGGAGGTTTGCGACCGATTTATCCAGAACGATTCTAGAATTCGCGTCGTTCATCAGGAGAACAAAGGACTTAGCGCCGCGCGCAACGTCGGTCTTGATCTTGCGACCGGCCCGGTTATTTCGTTTCTTGATTCCGACGACGCTTTTCTTCCAAACGCTATTGAAAAAGCTCTTAACGCAATGATCGAAACTCATGCGGACATAGCGCTTTTTAAAAGCAAAAGCGTTAAAACGGAAGGACGGTTGGATCAGGAGGACCTCGCCGAAGTTAATGCGTCGCCTCGAATTCAAAAGGGCGTTTATAGTCGGGAGGAAGCGCTTCAGAATCTTGCTGACAGGAAGTTTAATAACGCCGTGTGGAACAAAATCTATGCGAGCCATTTGTGGCAGGAAATACGTTTCCCAGAAGGAAACGTCTACGAAGACGTCGATACGACATATAAGATTTTTGACGGGTCGACAGGAACTGTTGTTTTAGACGAACCGTTAGTTCTGCATCGTGAACGTCCGGATAGTATTTCTGCGACGCATTCGTTGGTTCACATTCAGGACTGGAACAACGCCTACGCTCATTACGAAACTTTTTTCCGCAATCACTCGTCTAATCTTTTTTCCGACGAGCAGATACGGCGTATTAGACGGAACAGAATAACAGGTTTGTTTAGTCGTTATCTGGACTTTATTAAGTCTTCCCCCAAAGAAAAGGAGGCCGCGAGCGATATTCGCGCGATGATTTTGGAACTAGGGCAAGGGAGACAGCTTAATCGTCGCGATAAAACTGTAAGGATGAGATTATTCCTGTTGCGCTTTATGCCCTGGATCCTTCCGGCGTTACGGTCCTGTTACCGCCTGTTGCGCGTCGTTAAGGAAAAAGCTTTTGGAAGATGAAAAACGCGAATGTCGCTTTTCTCTGTTTCCGGGTATAATTAGAGGACGTTTCGCATTGTGTTTTTAACGTTTTGAAACGAATGAAAACAAGGAGGATATAATGAGTAAGAAATTAGTCGCTTTTTTCAGCGCCGGCGGGGTTACAAAACGCGCGGCGGAGACGTTGGCGTCGGCTATTGGCGCGGATCTTTATGAGATCAAACCGGCGGTTCCCTACACGAAAGACGATCTTAACTGGACGAACGATAAGAGTCGAAGTTCCGTTGAGATGAAAGCGCCGGGGTTGTCGTCGCGGCCCGCGATTGCGGATTCCGACGCGAATATCGCCGCGTACGACGTCGTTTTTGTCGGGTTCCCTATTTGGTGGTACACCGCGCCGACGATTATCCATACCTTTCTTGAAGCGTACGATTTTTCCGGCAAGATCGTCGTTCCGTTCGCGACGTCAGGCGGAAGTTCAATGGGGAATATTTCGTCGACGCTTCAGAAAGTCGTTCCCGCCGCGTCTGTGAGGGAAGGACGATTGATGAACTCGCGCGTTTCCGCCTCGGATCTTAACGCCTGGGCCGATTCTTTTGTTTGACGCGTCGCGTGTCGTTTCGTTTTTACTCCATATGTTCACGATAGTTAGAAGAGATTGAAATGAAAATTGTCGTTTTACAGGGAAGCCCTAATCTGAAGGGTTCGACGAACCTTCTTGTCGAGAGTTTTACCAAAGGCGCGCAAGAAGCCGGACATGTCGTAACGAGATTCGACGTCTGCGCGATGAACGTTCACGCGTGTCTTGGCTGCGTCGCTTGCGGTTTCGAGGGGCCGTGCGCGCAGTCGGACGACGTCGGGATTATTAGAAAAGCGCTGTTAAGCGCGGATATGGTCGTCTTCGCGACCCCGCTTTATTACTACGGCATGACGGCGCAGTTGAAAAACGTCGTCGATCGCTTCGCCGCCTATAACACGAGTCTGAATCAAAAGCATTTGAAGGCGGCTTGTCTTGCCGTCGGCGGCGGGACGGACGACTGGACGTTCGACGCTCTCGATTCGCATTTTAAAACGCTTGTCCGCTATATTGAAATGGAGAACGTCGGAACGGTGTACGGATTTGGATGCGACGTTCCTGAAACGACCGCCGCGAGCGATTATCCGAAACAAGCCTACGAACTGGGCAAGAACCTTTGACGATTTCTTTACGCGACGCGACTGAAATGATTCTTCTAGAAAAACTTAGCGAATGGACTGGCAAATACATGGCGTATGTCGTGTTGTTTGTCGCGGCAATGGCGCTGTTTTTCCCCCCGACGAGTCTTTGGATCGACACGTCGTGGGTGAATTATCTTCTCATGGTCATTATGTTCGGCATGGGGCTGACGTTAAAACTCGACGATTTTAAAGTCGTTTTTACCAGGCCAAGAGACGTTTTGGTCGGTTGCGTCGCTCAATTTACGATCATGCCGTTCTTAGCGTTCGTTTTAGGCAAAACGTTCGGCCTTGATCAGGAGATTCTTGCCGGCGTTATTTTAGTCGGCGCGTGTCCGGGCGGAACGGCAAGCAACGTCATTACGTATCTTAGCAAAGGGGACGTCGCGCTGTCCGTCGGCATGACAAGCGTCAATACGTTGTTGTCGCCGTTGCTGACCCCCGCGATTGTTTTCTTTTTGCTCAGGACGACGGTCGACGTCGACGTATGGAACATGTTTCTGACGATTTTGCAAGTCGTCGTCGTTCCGATTGGGCTAGGCTTTATTATCGACAGATACTGGGGAAAATATGCCGGTCGGATTTCCAGAATTTTGCCGACGATCTCCGTCGTCGCTATCGCGATGATCGTCGCGTCGGTCGTTTCTCATAATTCAAGTCGGATATTTGAGACGGGCGCGGTCGTTTTTGTCGTCGTTATTTTGCACAACCTCTTAGGTTACGTCGGCGGGTACGCGTTAGGCAAAGCGCTTGGCGTTTCCGTTTCCAGGAAGAAGGCGTTGGCCGTAGAAATTGGCATGCAGAATTCAGGGTTGGCGACGTCGCTGGCCCGAACAAGCTTTCCGACGCTGGAAGCGGCGACTGTTCCCGGCGCGATTTTTTCCGTCTGGCACAACATTTCCGGGGCGATTCTCGCGCAACTGTTGAGTCGCGTCGACGACGAAAAGAGGGAGAACGCACAGAAGGGCGACCGTTATTCGTCGCGCGTTAAGCGTCGCAAAAGACGCGTCGGAAAATAAACGGCGTCGAACGTCGACGCGCGGAGAACTTTCAAACGCTCCCTACGCTTTGTTTGTTTTCTTATCCGTCTTCTCCTTAAGCGGCGCTATCTGATGCAAAACGGGCTCGGTCTCTTTTAACACGAGGTCGGCCAACGTTTTTTTGTTGAAGAAATCGGAAACGAGGTCCGTAAACTCTTTCCACATGCCGTACGTTCGACAAGTCGCCTGACGATCGCACTTTTTCGCGTCTTTCATCAGACACGCTACGGAGGCGAGGGAATTTTCGGTAAGTTCCAGCACTTCTCCGACGGTGTATTCTTCCGGGGCGCGCGTAAGTTTATAACCGCCGCCTTTGCCCCGGCGACCTTCGAGCAGCCCCGCTTTGACTAACGACTTGAGAATAATTTCAAGATACTTGATCGAAATACCCTGACGATCCGCTATTTCATTAAGCGGGACGTAATCGTTCGTCTTTTGTTCCGCCATGTCGATCATGACGCGCAACGCATAGCGTCCTTTGGTGGAAATCATTTTCTACCCTCCTGATTACCCCATTATAACCTATAATTCTTTCTCGGTAAAGCGACAATAATCGATCGTAGAGCTTTTCTTTGTAGTATAATTGAACGATAAATTGTGTTGTAAAGCGATATATAGAAATCGAAACAAACAGGGAGAGGGACGAAAAGGGGCGTTTTTCCTGTCAGTTCTCCCGCATGGAGCGAAACCGTCTCTTGATTACTGTTTCGTTCTCTCTACGATATTACGAGATAGTCGACGCTTTTTGGACCGTTCTTTTTTCAAAAGACATTTGCCAAAATCAAGGGCTTTGATTTGAGACAAAAACGAATTATTCAAGGGAGATAAAAATGAAAAGAATTATTTTGGCGGCGACCGTTTTCATGATTAGCGCGCTGACGCCGTTTACCTGTCCTGCAAGAGGGGCGACGCCCGTTTATGAGCTGGAGAATGGAACGATTCGCGACATTGGCGAGAACAAAACGACGACGATCAATTTGAACGGAGCGAGCGGCGGAAAGGTCGTGGATTTGAAAGACAAGGGCGACTCTGTAACCGTAACGGTGAACGCGGAGAGTTCCGGCGTCTATATTCTTTCTCTTCGTTACTGCCAGCCTTACGACAAGGGCGGCAAACGTCAGAGCGTTCTGGTAAACGGCGAAGAAGTCGAACAGACGTTTTGCGGTTATACGGAACAAAACTCCTTTGCAGAAGTCGAAATCACCGTTTTCTTGAACAAAGGCGCCAACGAAGTAGCCGTTCAGGGTTTATGGGGATGGACGTATCTCGATTGTCTTACCGTAGAGTTGGCGACGTCGTCTTTAGAAAACGTTTCTCCCAAACTTTCCAATCCTTCGGCGTCGGAGCAAACACAGTCGCTTTATCGTTTTCTTTGCGACGTTTATGGCAAATATGTTATCTCGGGTCAGCAGGAATCCACATGGATGGGAAGCGAAGATTTTGAGTTTGACGTCGTTAAGAAAGCCAGCGGAAAATACCCCGCGCTCCGCGGTCTCGACTATATGGGCGACGATTTTGCCGGTTGCAATCGTCGCGCAAAAGCCTGGCGTCAGAAAGGCGGAATCGTGACGATCTGCTGGCACTGCGGCAGCGATTTCAGAGGAAGTCATTCTGAGGCGATGAGAACCAATTTGGATTGGGAGAAGGCGTTGACCGAAGGAACGCCAGAGTACGACAAACTTATCGCCGGTATGGACAAGGGAGCGAAAGCGCTTTTAGAGTTGAAAGAAGCCGACGTTCCCGTCATATGGCGTCCTTTTCACGAGTTCGACGGCAAGTGGTTTTGGTGGGGAAAAGGGGGCGCCGAGAACTTCAAAAAACTCTGGCGCATTATGTACGACCGATACACAAATTACTGGAAACTCGATAATTTAATTTGGAACCTCGGTTATTGCGGCGACCTCAACGACGGCTGGTATCCGGGGGACGAATATGTCGACGTCGTTGGAGCCGATTGTTACGTCGATCACACGAATTCTCTTCTTAGCATGTACGTCAAAACGGCGCGAATCGCCAACAAACCTGTTTGTCTTCATGAAAACGGGCCGATTCCCGATCCTGAAAAGCTAAAGGCGGACGGATCGAAGTGGCTTTGGTTTATGACGTGGCATACTTCTTTTATTGCCAGAAACAAGATTAACACCGCCGAGTACGTCAATGAAGTCTATAACAGCGATTATGTGCTTACGCTCGACGAATTACCCGACGCGTATCATTACGCGTCTTCTGACGACGCGTGGAAGGAACAGTAGAGACGCTCGCCTTTCGACGTCCGTTGCGCGATCGGGAAAGAGCGCGGCGACGATTAACGACGTAACGCTACTTGACCAGATCGGCGGTTTTCGCGTCGACGAATTTGATAAGCGCGCCCGGTTCAAGCACCATCTGCATTCCGCGCATCCCCGCGCTGACGTAAATCTTGTCAAAAAGCTCGGCTGTTTCGTCGAAGATCGTAGGGAATTTCTTCTTCATGCCGACCGGAGAACAACCTCCCCGAACGTATCCCGTAAGATCTTTAAGGTCTTTCATGGGGATAAGATCGCATTTTTTGTCGCCGAAAGCTTTCGCCGTTTTTTTGAGGTCAAGTTCGTCGCACACGGGCAAACAACACACGAAGTATCCGAGCTTTTCCCCCTTCAGGACGAGCGTCTTGAAGATCTGTTCCGACGGAATATTCAACTGACTCGCAATATGCATGCCCGAAAGGTCGTTTTCGTCGACCTCGTATTCGAGCGTCTCGAACGGAACGTTCGCGCTTTCCAGCAGACGCGTCGCGTTTGTTTTCGTGGGGGACGTCATCGTTGTTTTTCAATTATCGTCGTAATATCCTCGTTAACCGGGGAGTCGAATCTCCCCGACGTCGAGCCTATTTTATTCGCGCGCGCCTGTCGAGTCAAGCCTTTTGCCGATTCGATTGGGAATTGGGCGTCTTGGGTTCTTTTGGGGTTGAATTACCGGTCCAGAGTTTTATAATGTCAAGGAGTTCGCGAGTCGACCGAACGGTCGACCGTATTGGCCTTTTCGTTTGATCCAAATCAAGCTCGCGGCGAGTCGTTTTGAAAATTCGCCGCATCGACAGAAAGAAACAATTATGACGCATGTTCAGGAACTGCCTCCTATTGAGGAAACCACTCCCATCACGGAGATTTTGGAGCGCAACGCTTTGTTGTATGGTTCCGATATATGTCTGGTTGAAATCAATCCGGAAGTCGACGCGTCTCGTCGTATCACGTGGAAAGACTTCGACCTTGTCGAATCGTCGAGTTTGTCTCCCGCCGGACAACGCCGTTCGACGACCTGGACGCAGTTCAACAACCTTGCGAATCGTTTTGCGAACCTGCTCCTTAGTCGCGGGTTGAAGAAGGGCGATAAAGTCGGGATTCTTCTGATGAATTGCCTCGAATGGCTCCCGATTTATTTTGGCGTGTTGAAGGCCGGCGGCGTCGCCGTGCCGCTCAATTTCCGCTACGCTTCCGACGAAATTAAATATTGCGTCGGACTGGCCGACGTCGATTTTCTCGTCTTTGGCCCCGAGTTTATCGGGCGCGTGGAAGCGATCGCCGACCAACTTGATCGCGTGCGCGGTCTGTTTTTCCTCGGCGAGTCTTGTCCTTCGTTTGCCGAGTCGTTCCATACGCTGACGTCCTACTGTTCGACGGACGCTCCCGAAATCAAATTGACGAGCGAAGACGAAGCGGCGATTTATTTCTCTTCCGGCACGACCGGTTTTCCCAAGGCGATTCTTCATCCGCATCGCAGCTTGACGTCCGCGTGCTTTACCGAACAAAATCACCATGGTCAGACGCGCGCCGACGTGTTCCTTTGCATTCCTCCTCTTTACCACACCGGCGCGAAAATGCACTGGTTCGGCAGTTTCCTTGTCGGCGGCAAAGCGGTGTTGCTCAAGGGAATCAAGCCGCAAACGATTCTTCACGCCGTTTCCGAAGAACGTTGCTCGATCGTCTGGCTGCTTGTTCCGTGGGCGCAGGATATTCTTGACGCGATTGAGGACGGCGACGTCAATCTTGACGATTACGTTCTTTCGCAATGGCGCCTGATGCATATCGGCGCTCAGCCCGTCCCGCCAAGCCTTATTAAACGCTGGAAGAAAATTTTTCCCAATCATCAATACGACACGAATTACGGCTTGAGCGAATCGACCGGTCCCGGCTGCGTCCATTTGGGCGTCGAGAACATTCACAAGGTCGGCGCGATCGGCAAGCCGGGTTTTCGCTGGCGAGCGCGTATCGTCGATCAAAATCGCAACGAAGTCAAGCGCGGAGAAGTCGGCGAGCTTGCGGTGAGCGGACCCGGCGTCATGCGCGAATATTACCACGATCCTGAAGCGACTACCGCGACCAAAGACGAAGAATGGCTCTACACCGGCGATATGGCGCAAGAGGACGAAGACGGCTTCATCTTCCTCGTCGATCGTAAAAAAGACGTCATCATCACCGGCGGCGAGAATTTGTATCCCGTCCAGATCGAGGATTTCATGCGCCAATGCGACGATATTAAAGACGTCGCCGTCATCGGACTGCCCGATCCGCGACTTGGCGAAATTGCCGCGGCGATCGTCGAGCTCAAGCCGGGTCGAACGACTACGGAAGAGGAACTCAATCAGTTCTGCACGGCGTTGCCTCGCTATAAGCGTCCCAGAAAGATCATCTTCGCCAACATTCCCCGCAATCCCACCGGTAAAATCGAGAAGCCGAAACTTCGCGAAATATATTGCGGCAAGAGTCTGGTCGCGACGCAAGTGGAACTTTGACGGATTTTAACAGATTTAGTAAGTCCTTTGCGATCGAAGGACTGCGCTCTTTAACAGGAGAACGGACATGAGAATTGCGGTAACTTACGAAAACGGCCAGGTTTTTCAACATTTCGGCCATACTTCCGAGTTCAAGCTATACGACGTGGAGGACGGCAAAGTCGTGTCGTCGGAGATTCTTTCGACCGACGGGTCCGGTTGCGGCGCGTTGGCGGGGTTCCTCGCCTCGAACAACGTCGACGTCGTCGTTTGCGGGGGAATCGGTTCCGGCGCTCAAAACACGTTGAAAAACGTCGGATTGAAGTTGTACGGAGGCGTTAGCGGCGACGCGGACGCGGCCGTGCAGGCGCTTTTGTCCAACTCTCTCGAATTCGACCCGTTTGTCCATTGTTCGCATCATGAGGAAGGACACAGTTGCGGCGGTCATGAACATGGGCACGGTTGCGGCGGACGCTAACGCGACCGTTGTTGATTTGACGAACGTCGAGCGTATAACATAACAGACAGACGAGAACTTTGGCGCGGCAGACGCGCTTTACCATTTTGAATCGACCTAACAGGAGAACTAACGATGTCAAACAAATATTCCGGAACGCAAACGGAAAAGAATCTTGAAGCGGCGTTTGCCGGCGAATCCCAGGCGCGCAATAAGTACACGTATTTTGCGTCTAAGGCGAAAAAAGAAGGGTTCGAACAGATCGCGGCTCTATTCCTCGCCACCGCCGACAACGAAAAAGAACACGCGAAAATGTGGTTCAAAGAACTTGGCGGAATTGGAGACACCGCCCAAAATCTCGCCGCCGCCGCCGACGGAGAGAATTTTGAATGGACCGACATGTACGAAGGTTTTGCGAAGACGGCCGAAGAAGAGGGTTTTCAGGAACTCGCCGCCAAGTTCCGAGGCGTCGCCGCTATTGAGAAACGTCACGAAGAGCGTTATCGCGCGCTTCTGAAAAACGTCGAAACCGCTCAGGTTTTTGAAAAGAGCGAGGTAAAAGTTTGGGAATGCCGCAATTGCGGACATATCGTCGTCGGGACGAAAGCCCCTGATTTGTGCCCCGTTTGCGCGCATCCGCAAGCGTATTTCCAGATTTCAGAAGAGAACTATTGATCGCGCGTTTGCCGGTCTTTATCGAGTTGAAAACACGACGCTTTCCGCCGCCGGCGTTGGAAGCGTCTTTTGAAAGAACGAAAAAGAGGAAACGAAATGGAAATGAAGTTTTATCAATGCCCGGTTTGCGGGAAGATTATCGCGATGGTTAAAGCGACGCCCGTTCCGACGATGTGCTGCGGTCGTCCGATGGCCGAAATCGTTCCCGGCACGACCGACGCTTCGGTTGAAAAGCACGTTCCCTGCTATACGGTCGAAGGCGGACGCGTCGACGTTACGGTCGGTTCGCAAATTCACCCCATGACGGCGGAACACTACATCGAGTGGATCGCGATTCAAACGGAGTCCGGCAATCAGCGCAAAGCGCTTAGCCCCGACTCGGAGCCGAAGGCGAGCTTCCTGATCGACGAAGGAGACGAGGTCGTCGCGGTATACGCTTATTGCAATTTGCATTCCCTCTGGAAAGCGTAAGCTTTTCCATAGTCGGATTGTCGGACAAGAAACGAAAAAGCCGAGCTAAGCGCAATCTTAACTCGGCTTTTCAGGGTGGGAGAGGAGATTCGAACCCCCGACCTTCGGAGCCACAATCCGATGCTCTATCCAACTGAGCTACTCCCACCATGCGGCGTTTGCGGGCCGCCGTCGCAAGAACGACGCCTCCAAACGACACAGCTATTCTAATAACGAATCCCAAACGGTCAAGGGACTATTTCTATATTTTCGCCGATTTTCAACGCGTACTTTTCTTTTGCTCAAAAAGGTTTTGATACGGTTTGACGCCGATTGACATATTCGTCATAATGCCCCATATGAATGCGCGCGCTTTGGAAGCGCGTCTTTGGCGGAGAGTTTCCTAAATGAGTCTGGAAAAAGTAGACGCGTTAGTCGTTAAGAGCGTAGATTACAGCGAATCGAGCTTGATCCTTAATGTTTTCACACGGGAGATGGGCAAGGTTCGCGGCCTTGCCAAAGGCGCCCGGCGTCTCAAGAATCCGTTTGAAACCTCTCTTGACTTACTCGCTTCTATTCGCTTATCTTTTATAAGGAAAAATTCGGACGCGCTCGACCTTTTCACGGAGGCGAAATTGCGTCGTCGGTTTCGCCCGACGACGCGGAATATTCGCGGACTTTACGCCGGTTTTTACGTGGCGGAACTACTCGATTTTTCGACCGTCGACTACGAGCCGGATCCCGACTTATGGACGCTGGCCGACGCGACGCTCGAACGATTGCAGTTTCGCCGGAACGTCGCCGCGCGTCTTGCGTACTTTGAGGCGGGGGCGCTCAATTCCCTGGGCGAGTTTCCTTCCGTTCGACATTGCGTCGACTGCGGCGAGGAGCTTCCGCTGGAGCGAGTAACGAATCTCGGACGACGCGTTTTTTTTGACGTTTCGTCGGGAGGAGTCGTTTGTTCGCGCTGTCGCGCGTCGAAACCCCATTACGGTCTGACGCCGACGACGATCGGGGCGTTGAAAGTGTTCGACGTCTCGCTTGTCGGTTCGGAGAAGACTCTTCGCACGGCCAGAACGCTGGAGAATTGGCGTCGCGCGCTTGAAGAGGAGACGACCGGGCTTTGTTCGATCGACAAGCTGGAACGCGAAGAGCAGACGCGACTTGCGTTTGAAGCCCTTGACGACGAGACGTTGACGCCTTACGAATCTTTTCCCTATGAAGCGCGCGTCGCGTATCGCGAATTGGTTGAGAAGTATATTTGTCAGGTCTTGCGTCGACGACCTCGTTCCCTCGACCAGTTGCCTTTTGCGCTTGCGCGACCGGAAAAACCAACAGAAGAACAGACTTCCGTCGAACAAACGTCGGAAGCGTCGTAACACGCCGAATATTGCGTCGTAGGGAAGCGGACGCGTAGTTCCATACCGGATCAAAAGGACAGGGAAGTTCCCATGTTATATCAGAGACCTGCGTTTTTTTCGAACGTTCGATCGATAGCGACGCGAGCGTTCGCGCTTGGCCTAGTCTTACTTTCTTTGAGCGTCTGCGGTTGCGCGCTGTGGGTGTGCGACGACGGTTGTTGTCCTCCGCCGGCTCCCGGACCTATCTACGTCGAACCCGCGACGCCGGTTATTTACGAAGCTCCCGGAATTTATTACTACACGCCTTCAGCAAGTTTCTACTATCTTGGTCAGGCTCCTGACGAAAAGACCCGGAAAACCAAGGTCAAGTCGAACGGCGTTGTTCACGGCCAGGACGACGATTTTCCCAACGTCGACGATTCTTTTCCGGTTATCGACAATCCTGTTTTGCCGCCGGAGACAAGCGAACTGCCCGTTGTAGACGATTCTTTTCCGGTCGTCGACGATCCCGTTTCGCCGCCGGAGTCGAGCGAGTTGCCCGAATTTGCAAAAACCGGCGCGAACGTGCCCGAGCCGACCGGACAATACGAAACGATCGACTACGACGACGAGGATTTTCGACCTCAGCCGAAGCGAGAGTCGTTAGCGGATCGTGAAAAGACCGAAGAAGATTTAAAAAAGAATTTCGAAACGTGGCTCCTGGAAAAAGACGCGCGTCGTCACGAGGACTCCAAAAAGCAGAAACGCTATTTGCGTCCGATCGAGGACGGCGGCTGCGAACTTTTTGCGCGCAATCTTGACGAGGAACATTCTGGATCCGACGATTCCGAGGGGATCATTTCGACGGTGACTCTCGCCGGTCTGGAGATGATGCTCGAGAACGAGGAGTCGAAGCGCGAACTCTACGATTGGGAAAAGGACGTTCCGACTCCGATCGATTGGTCGAAATACGCGCTTTCGATCGACAATCTTCGCGCCTGGATTGGATTAGGTCCAAACGAACGCGCCGCGCTTGAGTACATGCGTCGAGCGTGCAATAAACAAAAGGAATATACTAAGACCCGCGAAAAAAAGTATTTGCGCGAAGCGGCGTTTCTCTATGAAAAAGCGGCGTCTCGTTGGCCCGGTCCCGCGCTCCGTCCGCAAGACGCGCGCAAACATCCGTACGACATGCCCAAAAGCGGCACTCTTATCGAAGAGGACGGCATTTTCTTCGCGGGGGAATGCTGGTTCTTCTGTCGCGAGTTCAATCGCGCTCTCACCTGTTATAAAGCGCTCGTATCAACGTATACGAGCTCAATTTATAAAGAGACCGCGATGAAACGTCTGTATTACATCGGTTGCTACTGGATCGAGTGTTCCGAAAAGGCGACGGCTCCTTCCGTAAACGTGACCGAGAAAGACAAGCCGATGTTCAGTACTTTTTCGGGCGCGGAAAAAGCGTTTAGCACGATTTTTTTAAACGACGCGAGCGATTCCGGCCTGGCGCCTGAAGCGCTTTTCGCACTTGCGAACGCCTATATGCGTCGCGGCGTCAAACAGGGAGACGGCTCGTTCGACAGCGCGGCGCGTTACTATAAACAACTCTACGAGTTCTATCCCGGCAATAAACACGCCGAAGACGCTAGTCGTCTTGCGATGATCGCTCTGCATAAATCGTATCAAGGCGAATTTTACGACGACGCTCCTCTCAACGAAGCGCGAAGTCTCGCCGAAACGATTTTGAAAAGCGGACGCGGGAATATGGACGTTATTTACGAGGAACTCGAGAACATCAAAGAGGAGCAGGCGCATCGTCTTTACGCGCTTGGCGGTTACTACGAACGGCGCGGCAGTTACGCGTCGGCGCGCTCCTATTACAATCGCCTCGTTAAAGAGTATCCGAATTCCGATTACGCCGTCGAAGCGGCGCGGCAATATGAAGCGATTCAGGACAAGCCTGCTGAAGCGGACCAACTTGCGTGGATTCGGCCCGTCGTTCCGTTTTTGCCTAAATCGAAAAACGAGTTTTTCGAAGAGGTTCCCGCCGACGATCTTTCAAAAATTGCGCGTCGGGACGAGTCGCTTAATCGAATTGGAGAAGACGTAGACGAATCGGAGCCTAAAAAAGCGTTGACCGCCGAGAACCCCACGGGAACCCAACGTCATTGATCCGAATCGAACGTTTCTTTTCACGGTAGTTTATTCCATGTTACGCTTCCACAACTGCAAAGATACGACGACGCGTCGCCGCGTGATCGCGGCGTTGGTAGCGGCGTTAGTCGCGCCCGTCGCCGGCTGTTGCCTTGAAGGATATCATTTGGGTCCGCAGGGCTTGTATAACATGGAGATTCGAAGCGTTTACGTGCCGATGATTGAAGCGAACACGTATCGTCAGGATTTCGGCGAACGTCTGACCGAAGCGATTGTCAAGAAAATTTCAGAACAAACTCCCTATCGAATCGCGTGCGCAAAAGACGCAGATTCTATTCTTACCGTCAAATTGACGGGAGAAACGCAAAGCGTGTCGGCGTTGAATCGTTACGACGACACGCGTCAAAAGAACGTCGAGTTGACGGCGACCGCCGTTTGGACCGACGTTCGCGGAGTTGCGTCCGCTAATCAATCCCCAAACGACGCTCTTTCCAGGCAATCGGGCGCGACGATTCTTTCACAGGCTTTTCTCGTGCCTGAAATGGGGCAGTCGACGGCGACCGCGCAACAGGAAGCGATCGACAAACTTGCCGAACAAATCGTCGGGCTGATGGAAACGTCTTGGTAACGACCGTTGACGCAAATAATTAACGCCGGGAACTTGCGACAGTTCCCGGCGTTTTTTTGTCGTCCTGTTTATTTATCGACTTGATCTGTTTATTGGAGCGACTCAAAGTTGACGCCCAGTCTCTTTTTCTTTTTTTGATCCTGATTAAACGTCGATAGGAACATTTCGGCGACGGCGACGTCGTTTGTCGACGCTTGCGGCGTCTCTTGGGTAGTCGTCGCGAAATCCGCCGCCTGTTCCATTTCTAAGTCGAAGGATTCGTCGAAGTCGGACAAAGTTTCGTCCAGCAGCGCGTCGCTTGGCGTCTCGTTGAGGCCGGGAACGACAAATTGCGTCGCCTGATAAACGCGTTCGTCCAGTCCGTCGGCGCCGACGAGCGTGAGACTGATCGTGTAGACGGCGTTGTAATCTTTTATCTCGTAGAAATTTCCGACGATAAAGGCGTCGTTGTATTGAACGAGCGAGGAGCCGTCGCCCCAATCGACGCGCCAGGAGTGATCGGGAATTGCGCCTAAAAATCTCGTGTCAAACGAAAGAATAATCGCATTGTCAAAAATCGTCGGGGCGATTTCAACGGAAACTAACGGCTCGGTCTTTAAGACTTGCAACGTGACGACGTTTTCCGCCTTTACCGCGCCGTTGCTTCCGACGACTTTTGAGCGCAAATAGTAGAGTCCCGGCGTTAAGCCCTGGCGATTGACGTCGACCCAGAAATCAGAATCGGTTTTGATAAACTCCCCTGCGCCCGTTCCCGAGAGATCCCAGTACGTCTTATCGCCGGAGGCGACGTCGACGGCTAATTCGAAGGCGCAGCCCTCATAAACCGATATGTCGACGGAATCCTGGTTTTCGTACGCGCCCAGATCGATTTCCGATCCCAAATAACGCAGATCGCCGGCGAGGTCGCGAGCGTACGCTCCTATGCCAAAT
>JAFZNK010000094.1 GCA_017550965.1 Thermoguttaceae bacterium | reverse complement strand
CGTCGACTCCAACAAAGAATCCTCTGGAAGCGACAAACAGGTCTTCTGAACGTTTAACTCTCGATTCAATTTTGATAAAAGAGCCGTCAAGAGCCTCTACGTCGACAATAACGGGCGTTCCGTCCGGAAGATACGGAAGCTGCGTAGAAAACCAGTTTAGAACGGCTTGGGAAACCTCCGCCGAAGTTTTTCCTTTGTCGTCAAATTTCAAGTCCGTGTCAACTAATTCGCCAACGGGAACGTCGGTAACCTTCTTGCCGGTAAGCGATTTAAAAACGTCCTTAGTTTCGTCGGAGGCCGTTTTACCTGGATTAGGAACTTTTGCGCCAAATCCGACAATTCTTCCGCCGATAGGGTTTCCCTCAAACGTTACCGTCCCGTCGGTTCCGGAAACGACAGGAAGAACCTCGTATGCAATTCCCAACGCTCCGCATGCGACTAGTCCCCGACTAGACGCTGAACCTGTGTATGGAGCGGCGCTTGGCAAAGAGACCGGAACGTCGATCCTTTTACCTTCGCGATTGATCGTCAAAACAATCGAGCGTGAACCGCTCGTTGAAGCTTCGTTGGAATCTTGAACGTTAAACGTTCTTTTTCCTGTCAGACAGAAAATTTGATAAGGAAACGCCAACGGATCAAGAACAGGTTCGTTATCGACGTCAAGGATAACGTCGCCATGTTGGACAACTTCGCCGTTTTCATCGCATTTGCGCGCAATTAACCCGCATTTTTCCGCGACAGATCCGGGTTGGATTTGAGCGATTTCTCCCATTGTAAGCCTAATGCCAACGCATGGGGCTCGAACGGGATCGAGAGTAACTACAATATTATCTTTTGATTCGTCGATAAAACGTTCGCCGCCACGTTGAGAGTAGGTAGGCGCAAAAACGTATTCAACAGGTTGATCGATGAACAACGCAGACAAACGAGCATAGTCGGCAGGAGAAGCGACGTCGACGCCGTTCATTTTTAAAAGTCTTTCGCCGCCCTTTAACGCTCCGAGCTTTTCAATCGTCTGAGCCGCTTCGTCTTTATCGAGAGAAACGTTAAAAGGTTGTTTAGTTTTTGTTTCAGCCAGATCCAACGAGGGCGAAGGCCCGACGCCAATCATCGGAGTCAATCCGCCCTTTTCTGATCGAGGCGTGATAGGAATCGTGACGGGATCAGTCGCGCCTGCCTTTATGACGTCGAAATTGATTTGCTTACCGTCCATGCACGCGACGAGAATCGACGAGAAAATCGGATTATTATCGTCGTTGATTTTAACGATCTGATCGCCGTCCTGGAGTCCGGCGAGCCACGCGGGGGAGCCGGGCGCCACGTATCCAATTTTTGCGGAAGTCTCCGGCGTGCCCATTATAGCGGCTCCGGCGGCGCAAACGATGGCAAAAACAATGTTCATAAACACGCCGGCCGAGATAATTGCCATGCGTTGAAGAACGTTTTTCGAAAGATAGCTGTCCGGAGCGTACAATTGCTTTTCCAAACCGGCTATTTTTTCGTCGTTGATCTTTTTTTCTTCGTCAGACAGCTTGGAATCTTTTTCGGAGCGTTCCAACTTGGCGCGGTCAATCTCCGCCTGGATACCGCCCGGACTGTCTTCCTGACCAAACATCTTAACATACCCGCCAAGAGGCAGCCAACCAAGGCCATATTCAGTATCGCCGCGTTTGAAACTGAAGAATTTAAATCCGTACGCGTCGAACCAAATATAAAACTTATCGCATCGAACGCCGCACATTCTGGCGACGATAAAATGCCCCCATTCATGAACGATCACGAGCATATTAACGCCGAGCAAAACGATTAAAACCCGCAAAGCTACGGAACCGATATTAGACCATACGGACGCGTTTTCAACTACGCCTAAAATATTCATTAACGAGAAATCCATTTTTCAGTTTCCTTACGAGCCCACGCGTCAAGTTCAAAAATACGAGATAAGGAAGGATTGTCTTCAAAACTGTGCGCGTCGAGGGTCATTCGACACAATTGTGGAATCCGATCAAAAGAAATACGCTTGTTTATAAACGCGTCGACGGCAACTTCGTTAGCCGCATTAAGAACCACTCCCGACGTTCCCCCGTTTTTAGCGACTTCAAAACCAAGTTTCATCGCGGGAAAACGTTCATAGTCAGGTGGATAAAGCTCGAAAGAGGTCGCCTGAGTCCAATCGAATTTTCGAGTAGGACTCGGTTGTCGCGCCGTTTCGTCTAGCGCAAATTGAATTGGTAAGCGCATGTCTGGAGGACTAAGTTGGGCAAGAACGGCTCCGTCGACAAATTCAACCATCGAATGAATGATTGATTGAGGATGAATCGCCACTTGAATCTTTTCAGAGTCAAGACCGAACAACCAACGAGCCTCGACGATTTCCAAAGCTTTATTCATGGTCGACGCGGAATCGATCGTAATTTTCGCGCCCATATTCCAAGTAGGGTGTTTCAACGCGTCTACAACAGTCGCGTTTTTAAGGTCCTCTAAACTCCATGTTCTAAAAGGTCCCCCGCTTGCAGTTAAAATCAAACGTTCAACGTCTTGACCTGCAATGCGCGGAGTAGCTTCTGTGCGGCGACGTGACAAGAGACATTGGAAAATCGCGCTATGCTCGCTGTCCACGGGATATAGTTTTCCGCCCTTTTCTTCGAGGAGGTTCATCAGCAAAGGACCGCCCGCGACAAGGGCTTCTTTGTTCGCAAGAGCGACCGTTCGTCCAGCGTCAATGGCGTTCCAGGCAACGCGTAAGCCTGCGACTCCTACAATTGCTAAAAGCACAACGTCAATTTCCGGACGACGTACAACTTCGTCGAGCGCGTCAGGCCCGATCAAAACCTCCGTCCCGGCCGGAATATCGCTCAAGGGAGAACAATCGGCGTTGGGATCGGCGACGACAACGACGTCTGGGTTAAATTTCCGCGCTAATTCCGCCAATTTGGCGACTGAACGATTAACAGCTAACACGCCTGCGCGCAATCGCCCTTGTGAAAACGCAATCACGTCTAACGCGCTCAAACCGATGCTACCGCTCGTCCCTATTACGGCGACATTTCGCGACGCGGCATTTTTAGCGTTCTCTGTTTTTGTTTTGGGTTTCATTCTCTATGTAGTAGACGAATCTGTCGAAACGCCTGTTTAATTCCTGGTAAAATCTGTTCTCATTATACAACTCGTTAACTCTTTTTTGAAGACGAAACGCTTGAAAATTAGGAAAAACTAGCAAATTTTACCTAGTTTATTTAAACTATCTTTTCAAGGTTTCTGTGTTCAGGAGTTTTGCCGTCGTTTCGGCGATGATTCGAAAGCCTCTCTCCATAATTTGCTCTGGCGCTGAGAAGCTGATCCTCAACATTTGAGAACGTGAGACGTCAAAAGAAGGATTCATTTCCGAGCGTTGAATGCGGTCAAGTCCGTAGAAAAAATTGTCGCCCGGAATAGCAAGAACTCCCCGTTCTTTTAACTGTTGATAGAGCGTTGTCGAACCGGATTTCAACTCAGGCAACCACATCCAGAGAAAAAACGCTCCCTCGCTTTTATGTAATTTCGCTTCGACGCCCGCACGCTTTAGCGAATCTCGCAGGCATTCGACAGCGTTGGCCCGACGCTTATGGTAATACGGATAGACGATCTCACGAGACGCGTCAAGAATTCTACCCGACTCAAAAAGAGGCTTCGTTATGCGTTGTCCAAAGGAACCGTTCGCCAATCCGACTATTGCCGTAATGGCGGATATTCGTTCGATTATTTCTGGCGGCGCGACAAGAATGCCGGTTCTCAAGCCGGGAAGCCCTATTTTTGACAGACTATACGACAAAATCGTTCGTTTTCCCCAGAAAACAGAATCCATTTCGGCAGCGTCTTCAATAATGCCAGGGAAAGGCCCTCCGTAGGCATTGTCGATAATAAACCAGGCGCCGACTCTTTCCGCCAGTTCCTCAAGTTTTGTCAGTTCTTCCCGAGTAAGCACGTTTCCGCTTGGATTTGTCGGTCTACTGACAAGAATAGCGGCGACGTCCTCTTCTCTTGCAACGCGTTCGACCATAGCAAAATCGACGGCGTATTTGAAAATAGTCAAATCATTAGGATCGGGATAAGTGATCTTCGCCGGACAAGCGACAAACAAATCTGGTTCGACTCCCATATCGGCATAGCCGACGTATTCGGGCGACGCGGGAATAAGGATCTTTTTTCGACGCCCGTCGGACGTTCTTCCCGCCAGGAGATTCAGTAAACAAAACATCCCCAATTGAGCGCCGCTGACAACAGCGACGTTTTCGGAATCAATCGGAAGATTGAAACGTCTCCGAAACAACTCGGCAAAGGCCTTAAGAAAACTGGGATCGCCTTGAGGAGCGTCATAGGAGGCAAGAGATTTATCAAAGGCAACTTGATCGGCGACGAACGACTTTGCGCTTTCCCGCCAAAGCTCTTGCATTTCCGGAATGGCGGCAGGATTGCCTCCGCCAAGCATCAGCATGTCGGGGCGCAACGCCACCGCTTCTCCCAAATCGTTCATTAAATCAAGGATACCGCTTCCTTGAGATAATTTTTCGCCAAAAATTGATAAATCTGTGTTCTCAGACAAAATGAAATCTCTTATCTGTTTTCATCAAATTAAATAAAACGTCGATAATTCTGTAACGTTTACTTTTCAATCCAAGGGGAATTCATCAGTTTCGCAGAACTTATCTTGCCCCACTTCGCAACGTCTTCCGGGTGGAAATCAACTCTGTCGCCGTTGGGAATGGACGGTTCGAAAACGGTGAAAATTCGATTGAACTTGTCAAACCCCCTGCTCATGAAGTCGTTTGGATCATCCGAATGGTTCAAACCAAAAGCGTGTCCAAGTTCGTGCAATCCCGACCCTAACGACGAAGACGTCAACGCCCAACGCGCGTTTCTATAAGCGGAATCATGAACGTACGTTTGCGAAATGGGGGCAGAGTCTACCAATGTCTGTTCAAACGCGTCTATCGAGTCTGGCCACGAAAAAAGCGTTGAGGAATCAAGCATACCGACGCGTCCCCCGCCCAGCGCTATTTTGCCTTGAAGTTCCTTCGTTTTTGCATCGTGACGTGAGAAAGCCACAATTATCAGGTATCTGGCAAACAACGTTCCTGCGTTTCCAGAAAGCGTTTCCTGATATATCTGCTTAAACCTCTCTTTTTCAGTTAACGCAAGATAATCTTCGGCAGTTTTTTTACCGCGCTGAATCCAAACGAGAACGTTGTCGTTTTGGTCAAATTCCAAAGTAAAAGTTCGCCGCGCTAATCCCGCTTCATTAAAACTCTCGGCAGTCGCTGTTTGCCAAAGCATCGCGGCAGTCCGAATTTTTTGCGCGAAATCGTTCGAACTCACATGCGTCCAGTCTTGCGCCTGTTCATACGAATCGTCTCCTGACGAATCGACAAAGTAAATTAAACGAACAAAATACGGATTGGAACTTTTTTCGTAATTCAGAAGGAAATCTTTACGTCTCGAATCAATGGAAATGGAAAGTCTGTTTTCGCCTGGCACAAGTTCAATTAACGCCTTAAAACTACCAAGATGAACAGGCGCGGTTGAAATACGTTCCACGCGGCTAGAGGAAAGATTTTCAATAAGCACGGTTTGAGCGTGAAGGTCGTTAGTATGCCCCCGTAAAAGCGCAAGAGGATAGCGTTGCGTTTCGCCGTAACGATAGTTGTCGACATAAATATCGTCAGACGCGTTCGCAAAGGAAAAACAAAAGACGACTAAGAAAACGAACGCCGCGACAAACGCCTGTAAAACGTCAATCGCGTCGTATCGTCCAGTTTTCCAAAAAGAAGTCTCTGACGTTGACAAAATTAACAGCCAATGTAAACCAGGTCAGTCGTTGATTTGATTATCAGCCTCGAGAACTCCGTCGTTTGGATCGACATATTCCATGCCGACGCCGCCTGTTTTTCCGATTTTTTTACCGCGTACAACGCACCAGACGACAAAAATGCACGAAACGAACAGTCCAATCAGGTAAGACAACGTCAGGTCGAGTCCAAGGCCCTGCGGTCCCTTATGTTCAGGAGACGTCCATAGGATATAAGCGACGACGATGAACGTCATGTAAAAACAAGGAACAGCGGAAATCCACCCAGCGCGTTTTCTCCCATAAAGCCAGACGCACCCGGCGCCCAACGTCGACGCCGCAAGGACCTGATTTCCCCACGCGAAATAGTTCCATAGCTTGCCAAACGAAGCTTTGTCCTGATTTGACCAGAAAAGGAGAATAGAAATGGCGGCAATTAAAGGAAGGCAGACGGCTATTCTTTTGGCAATCGGTTTTTGATCAATGTTCAACATCTCCGCGAGGCTCAATCTTACACTGCGCATTGCAGTGTCGCCGGAGGTAATCGCCAAAACGACGACGGCAAGAACGGTAACTGTTCCTACGTTTGAACCTAAAAAGATGTTCGTGATAATCGGCAAGACGTCGTTCGCTGTTTGGTCCGTCCAAAACTCGGGGTAAAAATCGAGGTACGCGTTATAGACGGCCAGGGCGGCTCCCGCCCAAATCATGGCGATAACCCCTTCAAGAACCATCATTCCATAAAACGAAGAACGAGCTTCGCGTTCCGACTTCATCGTTCTGGCAATAATCGGAGATTGAGTCGCATGAAAACCGGAAAGGATTCCGCAGGCAATAGTTACAAATAAACACGGAACGATCGGATGACTGGCAAGGAAGCTCCCCTTTGCCGTTTTAAAAGCGATCGACTCTAAAAGAAGCGAAGGATCTTTAAAACTCTCCCTAAGCAACGCAACTAACAACGCCATACTACCTAACAAAAGGATAGCGCCAAAGATTGGATAGAGCTTGCCAATAATCTTGTCAACGGGAAACATTGTCGCAAGGATATAGTAAAGGAAGATTAGAACAACCGCGTACCAAAAGTAAGATTGATGTTGTTTTTCTTCTTCAGGCGACGGCGCGACTTTTTTCTGTCCAGCGTTAAAAACGGCTAACGCCTTATCGTTCCTTAGTATTAATTGTGAAACCCCTTTCGCCTCTAATTCGTTAATTTGCTTCTCCAGATCGACAGTCGCTTGTTGAATCGCTTCTTTTGAACCGGGAATAACCATGCCGCTTGTCAGATTGGCGGGAACGTTAATGAAGACTGCGACGACCAAAAGAAGTAAAAAAATCATGAAAACGGAGAAAAAGCGGTAGTAAACCGAGCCAAGCGTCATTTTTATGAAACCGGGCAAATTGCCTCCGCGATTTCGTAAAGACGCCATGCCTGCGATAAAGTCGTGAGTCGCGCCGCCGATAATGTTTCCAATGGGAATTAAAATGAAAACAATCGCCCCAAACTTGATACCGGCAATGACGCCGATAACCGGACCAATTCCCGCGATGTTCAGAAGCTGAATAAGCATATTCTTCCAGTGCGGCAATACGACGTAATCAACGCCGTCGTTGTATTTAATAGCGGGAGTTTGACGATCGTCAGGTCCCAACGTTTTTTCAACAAAACGCCCGTATGTCACGTATCCGACGATAAGGATCAATAACCCTCCGAGGAAAGCCATGACGCCAGAATAAGACGTAGCCGCGCCAAACAAAATCAATGACATTGACAACTCCTTAACCAATTGCTTATTCGGCGCAAATTACAAAGCGCCGTCTCTGGTTACATTCTATCAGGATTGCGATCTGTTTCAACCTAGATTCCCGCAACACATAACTATGAATTGTTTCGACTACTGAGAATCTATTGAGGACCGCAAAGGCATAACGCCAAGGTCTCGGTATATTTGTTCCTGTTTTTTCAAGACTTCTCCCTGAAATGGAGACTTGCCAGGCG
>JAFZNK010000093.1 GCA_017550965.1 Thermoguttaceae bacterium | reverse complement strand
CTAATCCACGCCGCCAACGTTCATTCTGAGCCAGGATCAAACCCTTCAATTTCTTTATTTTGTTGAAACCTTCAAAAGAAGTTTTCGTTCGATCGTGGTGAAACTCATGGTCAATGAGTTTCAAATAATGAATCAATTCAATTGGCTATCAAAGGTTCATCGTTTGCAAAAGCAAACAATGAAGATTTAACAGTTTCTCACACTGTATGATTTTCACTTTACCTGATTGTTAAATATCAATCCGTCTCGACTCGTCTACAAGCCAAAAGACCTCGGTTGAGTATAACTCCCTTTTTGTCGGAGTCAAGCGAGTATTTTGTTTTTTCCAAAACTAAAACGTGAGACTCCGAAAAAATGGCTTTCTTTTCTGAATACGCTCTAAAAAACGTTTAAGGGTTTTCTGTTTACGCTTGAATACTCTTTCGGTTTAGCGTATATTCTTAACCGGGTAAGAAAAATAGCGCGTCAATTTCGCACAATTACCCATAAAACATTCAAACGGGTAATGATACTTTTTGAATAGACGAATCAACGGTTCCTGTCCGACAAGGAAAGAACAAACGCTTATAGTAAAGCGTTTCCCTTCATACTTCGTCGGTATTTACACGGAGAAAACCGAGAACGGGCGACGACATGACAAAGAAAACGTCAACACAACACTTTAGCTTTGGAGTATTCCTAACAGCCTTTCTGGTTGGCGGGGCTTTTGTGTATTTTGCGACGCCAATAATTCCATCAACGTTCGTTCGACATGAGGACCACGCCGCTCTTGGGTTGCACGAAGAAAACGACAGGCTAACGGACCATGAGCATGACCACGACCACGAGCATGAACAAGAACTCGGCAACGAGCACGAGCATGAACACGAGCATGAACACGAGCATCAACACGAGCACGAACATGAACACGAAGAGAATCATGCGTTGGCTTTGGACGTGCAAGCGCTCGCTAATATTGGCATAGAACCGGGTGAAGCAGGCATGCTCACCCTCGTTTCTTCCGAATTTGTTAAGAAATTCTCTTTTCCCGGTTTTGTCCGGTACAAACCGGGGCGTTCGCTTATCGACATTCCAACCCCCGCTTCGGGAGTCGTTACCAAAATATACGCTGAAGAAGGCGAGGCGCTCTGCCCCGGCGAACCTTTATTCGAAATTCAGTTGACGCATGAAGAACTGTCTTCCTGCCAATTGGACTTGTTGTCGTTACTGCAAAAACGCGATCTCCTCGAAAGCGAAAACGAACGCCTTTCTCGACTTGCCGCTGGAACGGAACCTAAAACTCAACGTGAAATCGAACTTCAAATTAAAGAGAATGAGGCGGCGATTAATTCTCAAAAACAGGCGCTGCGTTTCCTGGGCGTTTCTGAACAAACACTGGAAGACGCTATTGTCAAACAACGAAATCTTCTCACCACGTTGACGGTGCGCGTACCCGAATTGACGGAAAACAATTCAAGAGTCGTCCTGGAATCGACAGACGTGCACGCCAATCGTGCAAAAGACCATTTCAAACAAGTCGAACACTATCAACAACTGGAAAAAATCTTCGTTGAAAGGGGTCAAACAGTTTCTCTTGGCGATTCTCTCGGAGTCGTTTCCGATTTGCGAGAATTGTGGATCGAAGGCAAGGCTTTCGAATCGGACGAAGCGTTAATCAACCAAGCCTATTCCCAACGTAAGAATATTAGCGCAGTCTTTGAAAACGCCCAAGATTCCAGCTCGCCCGACGTTGTCGACAATTTGTCGATACGATCAGTGTCAAACCGTCTGGACTCTGCGGCGCGCACATTCGCCTGCTATGTCGACTTAAAGAATTACGTCCTTAATCCGCCGGAAGAACTCATCGACGAACGAGATCAGGAAGACGCTCCCGCGACTGCCAAAGCGCCGTTGCTCAACTGGCGATTTAAACCGGGACAACGTTGCGAACTGGAAATAGAAACGGAAACGCTTTCCAACGTCTTCGTCCTGCCGGTAAGCGCCGTCGCCCAAGACGGAAGCGAAGCGATTGTTTTTGAGTATATTGGCGACGAAGACGAAAAACCTATTTGGCACAAGCGTTCCGTTGTCGTTTTATATCAAACAACTCGGAGTATCGTGATCGCTAACGACGGTTCAGTTGAAGAGGGCGCTAAAATTGCAAAGAAAGGGGCCTACCAACTTTATGTCGCTTTAAACAACGGCGGAGGCAAATTGCAAAGCGCCTGTCCCTGCGGCGATCACGACCATTAAAATAGTGAAAAGGGAGAACCGAGATGCTTGATCGAATCATTCGCTTTTCACTGACCAACCGATTTTTAGTCGTTGTTTCCGCTTTGGCGCTTGTTGTCGCTGGTTTTTACCAAGCGTCGCGTCTCCCTATAGACGTTCTTCCTGACTTGAATCGGCCGCGCGTTACCGTCATGACGGAATGTCCCAATTTGGCGCCGGAAGAAGTCGAGTCTCTTGTAACAATGCCTCTTGAAACAGCTTTAATTGGCGCTACAGGAATCGAATCGTTGAGAAGTTCGTCTGTCGTCGGTCTGTCGACAATCGTCGTGGAATTCGACTGGCGGTCGGATCTTTATCTTTCCCGTCAGATTGTATTCGAAAGGCTTCAACGAGCGACAGACGAATTGCCGGAAGGAATTGTTCCTCAACTGACTCCTGTTTCGTCGGTAATGGGACAATTTCTTACGTTAGCGATCTATTCTGAGTCCGGTCGAACCTCGCCTATGGATCTACGCTCAATCGCCGATTGGGACGTTCGTCGAAAACTGCTTTCGCAAAAAGGCGTAAGCGAGGTTTTCTCCATGGGAGGCGAGCGACGACAATATCAAGTTTTACTACGTCCCCATGATTTACTACGTTTCGGCGTTACGGTTAACGACGTTGAAGACGCGCTAAAAAAAAGCAATCGAAACGCGACAGGCGGTTTCCTCACAGAACAGGGACCAAAGCAATTTCTGGTTCGTTCAATTGGTCGAATTCGGTCTATCGACGACCTGCGCAACCTTGTCGTTAAAGAATCTACGGAACCTGCCGTCGTACTTCGTCAAGTCGCCGATATTTCAGAAGGAGCCGCAATTGCCGTTGGAGACAGTTCCGTTGCGGTAAAAGGGTCTGACGGTTCTGTTTTCAAAGGACCTTCCGTTGTCTTAACGGTAGAAAAACAACCCAACCAAGACGCGCGTGCGCTTACAGAAAGTATTTTGCACGAGACAACGCTTTTGCAGGAAAAACTACGAGAGAATTACCCCGACGTTAAGATCGTCCCGTTATATCAACAACGTTCTTATGTGGAACTGGCGGTTAACAACGTACTTAGCGCGTTGAGAGACGGCGCGTTTTTAGTGGCGATTGTCGTGTTCCTGTTCCTATCGTCTTTTAGAACGACCTTTGTCACGTTAATCACAATACCGACGACGTTAGCGGCAACCTGTTTTATCTTTGCCTTTTTTGGACTCGGTATTAACACAATGACCTTGGGAGGGCTTGCCGTCGCCATAGGCGAGCTTGTCGACGACGCCATTGTCGACGTTGAGAATATACATCGTCGTCTTAAAGAAAACGTACGTCTCGGATCTCCGCTATCTACGCTCGAAGTCGTTTTTGGCTCCAGTTCTGAAATAAGGAACTCGGTCGTCAACGGCACGTTCATTACCACGCTTGTTTTCTTTCCTGTCTTCTTTTTACAGGGGATTGAAGGAAAACTGTTTGCGCCCCTTGGCGTTGCGTACGTCGTCTCCTTAATGACCTCGCTTTTAATCTCGTTAACGCTAACCCCCGCTCTTTCTCACTGGGTATTAAACGGCGTTTTTAAAGGAAAAAAACAATATGAAAAAAAGAGGGATTTTCAAAAAAACAACGTTGGATTGTTTTTAAGGGGCGCGCAATTTCTTGCGGAACGAGCTATCAAAATCAGTTTGCGTTATCCCGGAGTCGTTCTATCGCTTGCCATTGGTCTCGGACTTGTCGGTTTGTTTTCATTTTTCTCCCTGGAACGAGATTTTATGCCGCCGTTTAACGAAGGCGCAATTCAAGTTAATTTAGATTTAACGCCGGGAACTTCCCTCAAAACTTCTTCTGAAATTGCGACCAATCTTGCTTCTCAACTCATTAAGATAGAGGGAATCGAAGCGGTTGTACGCAAAACGGGAAGAAGCGAGATGGACGAACACTCCGTCCCCGTTAATACGTCCGAATTCATATGCTCCGTCGATCAATCGTCCGCGCGAAATTTTAACGATATTGTTAGCGACGTTCGAGAAACAATCGATTCCAAGAATATTCCAGGAACGCTTGCTTCATACGATCAACCTTTGCAACATTTGCTGAATCACCTGCGAAGCGGAACTAACGCTAAAATTGCGATCAAACTCAACGGAGACAATCTGGTTAATCTTCGAAGGACGTCTTCCGAAATTCGCGAACTTCTGGAAGGAATCGAAGACGTAGGGTCCCTGCGCGTCGACCCAATTCAGGCAGATCTTCCTCAAGTTCAAATACGTTTGAAACGCGACGCGTTGGCGCGATACGGATTGACCCCGCAGGACGTGGATCAAACAATAACCGTCGCTCTAAACGGTTCGATTGCGACGACGGCGCTCGAAGGCGAACGCCCTGTCGACGTACTAACGCGATTGGGAAACAATTATCGCGAAGATCTGGATCTTTTGCGACGCTTGCCCATTCTTTTATCGGAAAAGAACGACGACGCTTTTAAAACGAACGATGACGTCGAATCCTCTTTAAACGCCGATTCTCGCTCTCTTTCGAACAAACTGCTCGCTTCGTCGTTGGTAAACGACTCAGATTTTTCTGGGCGCGGTATTATTCCGATTTCAGAACTCGCCGAAATCGACGTTCAAGCGTTTGGCCCTGGACAGATCGATCGTGAAAACGGACGCAGACAGGTCGTGATTCAGTCAAATCCTCGCATTCGCGGCGCAGTGGAGGTAAAGGAGGATATTGAGGCCAGATTGACGCCTCATGAAAAAGATTTCGCTTCTGACGGCGTAGACGTTCGATTAAGCGGCTTATTCGAAAGCGAGGAAAGCGCCACAAAAACGCTTGTGGCACTGTCTTGTTTATCCGCTCTGGCGATCTTTCTGCTACTGTTCCGAATGTTTCGTTCAGCCAATCTTGCCCTACAAGTCATGGCGATCGTTCCGCTCGCGCTGGTCGGTTCCGTCGTCGCTCTAACGCTTACGGGACAATCGCGAACAATCCCGTCCTTAATTGGAATGATTTCCCTTTGCGGCGTAGCTTCGCGCAACGGCATTCTTCTCTTGGAACGATATCTACGACTGGTGCAGAATGAAGGAGAGAGCCTTTCTAAGGAAATGATTCTTCGAGCTGGTAGAGAACGCGTCGCGCCAGTTTTGATGACGGCGTTAACTTCGATCATTGGTTTATTGCCGCTCGCGTCGGCGCCCAATCTTCCCGGTCGAGAGTTTCTTTACCCAATTGCGACAGTTATGATTGGAGGCCTGATAGCCTCGACCGTCCTGGAGTTTTTTGTTCGTCCAGCGTTATTCTGGAATTACGGTCTTAAGGCAGCGCGCCAATACTGCGAAAAAGAAGACGCCGGCAAAGAAAAACTGCCTAAAGAAGCGCCGTGTTTTAAATCCTAATTTAACGTCTTTACTCAAACTCAAAAGATCATTAGGATAACATTAGAAAGGAATCGCTTCTCCCAGACGCCAGACGTCGTTTTTGTTCACGATAAAAGATGGGGCGCACAATGACCCTCGCTTGCAACGCTACAAGACCGTTGTTGTCTTTGCTCTTCGCGTCGTTTTACGCGTTAGGAGCAATAGCTCAAGACGACGCCTCTAACGAAGTCTATCAGCAGGCGCCGACGCCCTCAATTGTCAAATCGTCTGGTAAACGGGGCGAGTCCTCAGACAAAGGGAGACCGTCTTCTGAACGCGACGTTTTAATCGTTAAATCTGAAAGGCCCTCGCAAGAGAAAATAGTCACGATTAAGCAATTGCAAGAGGAAGCGATAGAAAATCATCCTTCCTATAAAATTGCGGAAAACGCAATTGAGGCTGAACGAGGCGTTCGCACACAAGCGGGTCTCCGTCCCAATCCCAAGATACGTTATCAGGGGGAGGAAGTGGGAGCCGACGGTAAGGCCGGAAAACAAGGCTTCACGTTAGAACAGGAATTTGGAACCAACAACCGCAGAAGACTTTTAGTTCAACTAAGCGATCGTTCTCTGGAAACTCTTGACTGGAATAAGCAAATCGCCGTCGCCAAAATTCGCAACGACGTTCGTTCTCTTGCATATCGCGTATTAATCGCTCAGAAAAAAGTAGATTTTCATAGACAATTAGTCTCTATTTCGCAAACGGCTGAAGACAAGGCGAAAGCGGCGATTTCGGCCGGTTCCGTAGAAATCACACAACTCCATTTTATCCAGTTGCAGAATCAAACGCGTCAAGCGAAATTAATGTTGACGCAAGAACTTAACGCCAAAGAAGCTTTGGAAAAAAAACTTGCCGCCATGATCGGCGCCCCCGACGAACCAATTGGAGAAATCGCGGATAATCCCGAAACGTTAGGCGACGACGAACAACTCGGCGAAAACGAGACTCTTGACGCGATATTAGAACGTAGCCCCGAAATCGCCAGGAAGAGGGCGAACATCCAGGAAAAACAGGCGGCGTTAGCGTTGGAACGTTCTCCTCAAAGGGAAATAGCCGTCGAAGGGGGAGCTTCGTATGATTTTGCCGACAACACAACGCTTGCGCAAATCGGCGTAGGCATACCGATTCGCGTTAACAACAGAAACGAGGGGAATATTCAGCGCGCAACCGCCGAATATTTCGCAGCACAACGAGATTTGGAAAAACTCCAGCTAAAACTTCGCGCCGATTTCGCGGAAGTATATTCCGTTTACAAAAGCGCTCGCGCAGAAGTTCAAGCGTATCAGCAAGAAATACTACCGGATCTCGAAAAATTCTTTTCAATGAGTCAACAGGCTTATCAACAAGGTCAAATCAACTTCCTCGAAATATCGTCTGCAAGGGCCGCTTATATAGGATCTTATGTCAATTACTTGGAGGCGTTAGAACGTCTCGCCGATTCTATCGTCAAAATAGAAGGCGCGCTCCTGGAAAATAGTCTGGAATAATCGACGAGACGATTAATGCCCACAACGAAAAGACGCGAATCAGCGTTCTCGTTCATTCGCGTCTTTTATGGGCTAGAATCAAGCGTTCAACTCATCAACGCTTTTCCGCAACGACAGGTTTCGACGTTAAATCGCAACAATTAACGGCAGCTACCGAATACTGACGCGAAGAATCGTACCCTTCAACAGAATATTCCATTTTAGGCATAGAATAATCGGGCGTGTCGCTATACATGATTCCCTGAAACGCGGGTCGGGCGTTGCAAACTGGAGCGCCCTGCAGTTCTTGAGCAATTTCTCCATTGCAATAAACGACAAAAGTTTTCAAACCGCTTTCTAAATCGGCGCGACACTTCCAGGAAATCAGACCGGACGAATCGACAAAAACATCCGTAGGCTCAGGCGGAGGAGTCGAATCTTCAAAAGTACAATCGATCGAATACTTCCTCCATACGTCGACATACCCTTTATTCAAAAACCATAGTCCGTCTTTTAGGAATTCACGGCGTTCGGCGGCAGTGTAATTTCCGTCCGGTTTGCCTGGATCAACGACGATATTTTCCGCCGATATTTCAGCGTCGGAAATCTCGCCAACAGGCAAAACATAACCGTCCGGAGTCGGCCGAAGTTCGGAAGCCCCCGCTTCCGCCGGCAATCTGGCGGTGAGACATTCGTCAAGGAAACGTATGGCGGGATATCGAGAATTGCCCGTCTCATGGCTCGTTTTAGGATCGACGATCAGACCTATTTTAGCCTTATTCTGACGCATCGTACGGAAGTATGGCCAACATGAATTCCAAACGATCCCAAACTCGTGTTCATGCGCGCCAAGATTCAACATCATCGGAACGTTAATAACGTCGTCGTTCATTGGAAGTTCGTTAAACGTTAAACCGACGGTGTCGGGACAACCGCTTCGAAGCCAGGCTCCGACAATACGTTTCGGATAAAGCTGACACATGCTTCCAACCCAATGACCGCCGCCGGAATGTCCCCACAAAGCCCAGGGAACACGGGTTAATTCCTCGTGCCCCGTATAATCGGCAAAGTACGCGAGCGCGTCCAAAAAGCTTTGCGCGGAACCGTTTCGAGGATCGCACCACATCTCGCAGGCAAAATCGTCTTGACGGTAAGAAACAGCCATTAAAGCGCAATCGTGCTTACGCGCTAATTCTTGCCAATGAAGATCATAAACGGCGGTGCGACCGCCGTCGCAGGATCCGCTTCCGCATCCGTGTTGATGAACGACGACGCCCCGAAGCGTTTGGACGTCGGACGGAATCCAAATTCTCCATTCAGCCGCCATTACCAACTGTCCCGGACCTGGTTTTTCTGGCGCTGGAAATATCTTTTCAAAATACTCTTGCGTATTGCTTGCCCAAGAGACATTATTAAACGTTTGAACAACCAGCCCCAACGTAAACGTCAACAACCAACAGCATAATTTATTCACTCTCTTTCTCCTTATTATCTAAAAGGCGAGACAACCATTCGCCCAATTCTCGACGACAGAACTGTAATTCGTCTGGCGTAGCGACATTATAAACCGAAGTTCCGGCGTCTTCCGCGTAATTGACGACAGATTTGGAACGATCCAAATCAAGTCGCGCTCGTAAAGCCTTCGACAACTCTTCTCTCGAATAAGAGGATAATTTAAGCGCCAACGTCAAGTACTCGACGTCTTGCTCGCCGCGACGATACGATTTTAATCGAATTGAAGGAACAACTTCCGGACATTCTTTCGTCGGGGGATAGAACAACGCTAATTCGTCGCTATTCTTCCATGAATCGGCGTTGCCTATTGTTTGCCATGGAACTATGCCGTCGGCTCCAGCCGACCAAGAATCCAAAGACCATAATATCGGCTGAAAAGCGCTTTCATGCGGAGCAGACGTCGTTCCATAGGTATAGAGTAAACGTCCTTGCGAGTTGGCGCGTTCCAAAACCATTCGTCGATAATCTCTAAACGGGCCTCCGCCGACAACATAAACGTCCAGAACGGAATCTAACGAATTGCGTTCCCATTGGGGACGCGAAATATCGGCCCTGAAGTGAATCATATTCTCGAATTTATTGTCCTCGAGCGTTTTCTTCAACAGCGTACCGTAAAACTCTAACGCGGCAAAATCCCGATAACTTGCAGGTTCGTCCAGCAACCATGGCGAGCTCGCTTTTGACCATCCGTTCCTCTTATAATCCATCTTATTATTTAAAAAGAACAGGAATAACGTGTCGTTCCATTTTTTGTCGGAGATTTCTTGAGCGAATTGTCGATAGCCTTCGCTCAAAACGTCGCGATACTCTTTTGAAAACGCGTCTTCGTCGGGCCAGGTATTGACTCCATTAAATCCTTCGAAAATATTAGCGGGGAAATTTTCAAATAGAGGCAAATAAAAAGCTTCAATCGGCACGGCGCCACGCGGCAAATCTGCAAATGCGCTACCGTCAAAATACGCGCCGTAACGTCGTTCCCAAGAACTCCAATCGAAAACGCGCATATTCTCGTCCCATATAGGCGCAAGCCCGTCCCCAACGTTGCCTCGATGAGAATAAGGAACTCTATTGACGTAAGTGCGATGAACTTGCGCCAAACGATAATAATCACGCTCGTTATCCGGTAGCGAATAGCAATTCATTTCCGGTAGGAACGACAATTCGTTTGGCAAAGAAAAATTCCACACTTTTAGTTTAATAGACAATTCAAGCGAAGCTCCTGCGCCGTCGGAAAGACGCAACGTTCCCTGTTTCACGCCAGATTTAACGTCGGCGGGAACGAATATCTCGCAATAAACGACGTCTGTTCCTTTTTGAACAGGAACGCTATTTTTCACATCGAGCGGAATCATAGGATCAACAACCTTACCGTCAGGAGAATTAACCTGAACCAAACGGTAAAAAGCGACTTGCGGATCCGCTGAATCGTTATTATTCCATTTTACAGAGACTTTTGGATTTAGAGATTTATTTCCAGAAAAAACAATTTGAAAACCAATAAATTCATTTTTCGCGGACGTTAGCGTAATCTGACGCGATTTCGCATTCCATAATGCGTTGGATAATAAATAATCCTCTTGAACTTTTGGAAAGATTTCTCCCTTCTCTGTAAACTTCACAAACTCGTCGACGATAGAGACGGCGACTGAATCCAATACCGGCGCGGACGTCTCCAATTTTTCAGCGTTTCTGATTGTTACTTTGCCGTTTTTATCAGAGGAAGTAATTGTTTTCCAGTCGTCGTAAACTCTATCGCTTGATTTAAAATTTAATAGAGCCGGCTTACTCTTAACGCCTTGGCGATTAATAGAAGCGACTTCAAGCGAATGAGTCTTTGTTGGATCGACGCCGCTCAAACGAACGTTAAAAGATTTGTCGTCAGTCCTGTTAAACGGTGAAACGCCCAATACAGGAGTAGGAATAAGCGATCGAGGGACGTTTTGACCGTCGATTTTCACTTCAAAACCTATCGCCTCGTCGGCGATCAAACTTGAATGACGCCAACTAAGCTTTACGTCTCCATAAGGCAGAAGCACAGAACTTGCAACAAGTTCTTCAGGCGCATTGGGAATCGATTCCTTATCAACGCTTTCGTATTCTACTTCCAAAAAAGGAGCGCTCGACGCATTTTGTTCTTTACTGTAAAAAAAACGGTTAGGAAACAAGCGAATATTAACGTCGTCGCCGTCACGTTCAAGCTCGGTTCCAGTATCGTCGAAAACGACAAAACCATAAGACAACCAAAGAATTCGAGCGTATACTAAGTCGGGATCAATCTCAACGGTTTGCCAACCGTCTTCAGGTTCGCTCGCGTCGGCCTGGGACCAAAATGAACCGCCTTGTCCGAAAATGACCGACGTTATGTCGCTATACTCGGCAACGTCGTTTTCCATAAGATCGACGCCGGAACGACGCCAGGGTTCATTGTTGTTAATTCTCCATCGAAAAGACGAAGCCCCTTCTTCTTTTGAATAACTTGTCCCGCTTCCTTCAATCCAATCGGCGGTAATCGAACTAACGCCCACGCGGTACAGTCGTTCGTCTCCAACAGTTTTTAAATGGAGAACGGCTTTCTTTACCCTTTTATCAGCAAGAGCCGAAACGTCAAAATCCAATATGGAAAATTCTTGATATCCCTTAATTTTAAGGCGAGTAGTCGCGCCGTTATTCCCCTCTTCTTCGCCAGACGCAGAGGATATCCAAAGATCTCTGGCGACTGGCAATCGAACATTTTCCGCTAAAAGAACTGACGAACTCCCCAACATTGCAAAGAACGCCAACAATAAGGAACAAACTAATCTTTCCAAAGTTCTTTTCCTTTCACTCTTCTTTTTGAGTATCTGGATTTAATCGTTTAGGGACGTCTTAGAACAAAAGAAGCTCAACATATCGACGCGTCGACGCGACAATCATTCTAACATGTCGACTCGACCGATTCAAATATAGACTGTATAATTAACGGAAGAACGGCTCGGTAAAATGATTCCATTTTACCTGACGTGAGTTTGTAAACGCTCCATTTTTTCATCTAATACTGAGGTTTTCCTATGTTCTTTTCCAAAAAATTATGGTTTTGTTCGTTATTACTAACAGCGATTTCCCTTACTATCCCGTTCAACGTCGCCCATGCGCAAGACTCAGAACCTGGTAAAGAATCAGGATACTATGTCTTTTGTTACTTTATGAATAACGGCGAAGACGGCGTTCATTACGCAGTGAGCCGAGACGGTTATCAATGGAAAGCGCTTAACGATTCCAAAGCTATCCTTGCCCCTCCTGTTGGAAAAACTGCAAAATTGACACGCGATCCGAGTATCGCCCGAGGAAACGACGGCGTCTATCATATGGTTTGGACAGTCGCATGGGACGGACGTTCCTTTGGACACGCTTGGAGCAAGGACCTAATAGAATGGCGCGACGCCCAAGCTATACCGTGTATGAATCACGCGCCTACGACTCGTAACGTCTGGGCGCCCGAGTTGTTCTACGATAACGCTAATCAACTCTACTACATCATCTGGTCGTCTACGATACCTGGAAAATTCTCTCCGGAAGATACGGGGACAAGCGAGAGCAAATATGATCATCGCGTCTATTATACGACGACCAAAGATTTCAAAACTTTTGCTGAAACAAAACTTTTTTTTGATCCGGGTCACAATACAATAGACGCTTTCCTTTGTCAAAAAGACAATCGCTATTTCCTCTTCTATAAAGATGAAACGTTGTTCCCAGAAGCGAAAAAAATCATTCTTATGGCCACTGGAGAATCTCCAGAAGGACCTTTCTCAGAAGGAAAAGAGATTTCCGCCCAAAATTGGGTCGAAGGACCAAGCGCGTTATCAATAGGAAACGATTGGATAGTCTATTACGATTGCTACAGAGACGGGAAATACGGGGCTGTGCGTTCTCGAAATGGAGAAGATTGGCAAGACGTGGGAACGCTCGTCAGTTTTCCTGTTGGGACTCGACATGGAACGGCGTTCGAGGTTGACCAAAAGACTTACGAGCGGCTCGTTGAGACATACGGAATTGTCAAATAGGCTGTTTTCAAAAACGATCGCAACATAGGAGAGCGTTCATTCGTCGGCGCTGGCTACAATAATTAACACGTCGTAAAAGGCGGATTTTGAACCAACGATCTCTGAAACGCTCTCCGTTAGACCTCCCTTCGGCTCGCTTTCCCTTCTTACGCCGGCCAAGGGGGTCATTCCTAAATCGACAATTACGCATTTCGTACGCGGAAACGCTATTCTTCCGCTAATATCGCACGACACGATTTGAGGACGTTCAACTTCAAGTTGCTGTCTGGGCGCTACGGCGGTTGGAACGCGCATATTAAAAGATCTCATTTTTTCAACAACGGTCGCGCTATAACGAAACGCAACCTCAAGCGTGTCTCCTGTCGTAGACAATAAAGGAGTAGTTTCGACGCGAAATCCTTCGTCGACTGTAGAGACGTCCGCCATATACCCTGACGCCGCTTCGGAATCTGCACGATAATCGCGCGCAAACGACTTTCTCGGAGCGGCGGCGGCCCAACCGAACGTTCGACCGTTGGGAACTTTGTTTTTGGAATCGCTCAATTCCATGTAATCGGATCGTTTTTCTAAATCGCCGATAATTTTCGCGATATTATCTCGTTCAACAATCCATCCTTGAACGTCGGCTCCGTTCCCTTCTAATGTGACAGAGGCAGGCGTCAAATACTGCGAGGAGCGAAGTCTCCATTCGGGAGATTGCACAGCGACCACTCTAATTGAAAAAGAAAAAACGCTTTTAGCGGGGTCGACAAAACGGTCGACAATATTGGACACGTAACGCTGAACGTCGGCGTTATGATATACGTATAAACGCTCGCGTGAAGCGCTAAGGACGCCGAACGGCTCTTTATGCCAGAAATCTTTCCCGGAATCAAATCGAATCCACTCGACAATTGATTTCTGCGGTTCTGCGGTTGGAGAAAAACGATCAGTGAAAGGGGTCAGGTCGTACACGATCCAAAACTGACCGTCCTGGTTCGGCAATTGATTCAACTCGTATGAAAAACGCGTCGTTTTAGGACCGATCAAATCGCTTGAAGAGTTTGCAGCCTCTGAGCGAACAATGTTCCGCGAAGAAGCAGAATCTCCGTCGTTATTCGAAGGTTCGCGCCAAGTTGCGCCGCCGCTAATAATATCTCTGTTCTCTGTTTTGGGTTCTGTTCCGTTTCCAACGCCAGAAGTGGAAACGTCTTGCCCCCAAACGGGGAAAACGTTTGTCTCAAAGAAAAACAACAGAACAAACGTCGCACAAACGAGAAAAAAACTCTTTATAGTTAATTTAAACAACATTCCACGTTCTCGTTTAATTCGCGCAATGAAAAACTATCGTTTCGAAGACTCTTTCAGCTGATAAGAGCATAAATTGCAATAAAATTGTCGCGTCTCTTTCAGTACAATACGACAGTCGTCGTTATAAACGAAGACGTCGTTGTTTTCAATAATCTGGAGTTCGCGAAGTTCGGCATAAAGCGTATTTGTTCTACCAAAGAGGGATCGTTGGCGACAATAACGATTATCTCTCTTCCCAACGAAACAGTCTCATTCTCCTATTTTTGAACGCAATCGAAACGTCGGCAAAATATAGTTACAAATCCGCCAATTATGGTATAATGCCCGCATGAGGTTATAATCGCATTTGCGGATATTTGTCAACTGTAGTATTTTATTCAAGACTTAACCGTGTCAAACCGCCCTTTCAAACAAGACGAGAAACGCGTTGAAGCCAAACGTCCTTCTAAAGAACCAAAATCGATGCGTTCCAAGGTCGGTTGGATTGCGGTCGCAATGGTCGCGTTAGTGGTTTACGGTATTTTACGATACAAGACTACAGGCGACGCTTCTTTTTTCGAGTTAAATCGCACTTGCGTTATTATGATTCTACTTTGGCTTGCGTGGCCTGAACTCGAAGCCTTGCCGCGTTGGATGCTATACGCCGTTCCAATTTGCGTGGGCGTATGCGCCTGGCGACCTCAGTATTTGTTTATCGTCATTCCGACGACGTTTGTTTTCTTACTGTTATGTCCTCCCGCAAAAAGACGTAAAAAGACAAAACGATAAGAGAATTTATCTTCTTGTAACGACTTAAATAAAAAAGTCCGAAATTGGATGATTCTATCTCCAAGCTCGGACTTCTGTTTTGACTCCTTCGCCTCAATTACTCGACGTCCAAAACCTTATCGATAATATGCTTGTCGAAATAATTAGTCGACATTCCCGCGTCGACGATTATCTTCTGAGAAACGACGCCGCTGGAGCGAGGACTTAAAAGAAATACGGCGACGGCCGCCGCCTCTTCTGTTTGAACGGGACTTTTTCTCGGAATAACTTGTTCTGCAAAAAGATACGAATCGAGGTATCCCGGAATGCCCGCAGAAGCGGAGGTCTTCAATAAAGACGGGGCGACGGCGTTGAAACGAATTTGAGAAAAAGAAGAAAAAGATTTTGTCAAAAAGGCGATCGAAGAATCCAACGCCGCTTTAATCGGCGCCATGTATCCGTAATTCTCGCTAGCCATACGCGTTGTGGAAATAGACATCGTTACGACAGACGCGTTTGGTTTCAACAAATCGGCAAACGCTCTCGCAATTTCCAGTAATGAAAAGCAGGAAATATCTAACGCTTGTAAAAAAGCTTTCTTAGTCGTTTCGTGAAACGGTTTCACTCCTTCCGAATAGTCGGCGAAAGCAATTGAATGCAAAAGGCCGTCAAAGGAATCGAATTTTTCCCCGACCTTTCTGCGCAATTCCAAAATCTCTTCCTCTTTTTCAACGTCGCATGTAAAAAAAACAGAATTGGGAAACAGTTTCGACGCGCGTTCCAAAACAGACTCGTTCTGGACGACAAAAACGCACTCGGACCCCTCTTCGATCAACATCTTAGAAACAGCGTACGCAACGCTTTTTTTATTCGCGACTCCAAAAATCAAAAATCGCTTTCCAGAAAGTTGCAAATAATCCAACAGATAGCCTTTCAAAGAAAATGTTCTTAAAAACGTAGACGACAAACGAAAACAAGCCGACGAAACAGTATTAACGTTTCGTCGACTTGAACGTATTTCTCAGGTATTCGACTCAGACTCTTTCGATCCTTCGTGCGAGACCTCTTTAACGCCGCGATGACGTCGAACGGCGGCGGCTATAAAAGCGCTAAACAGCGGATGAGGGGAAGTCGGCTTCGACTTGAATTCAGGATGATATTGTACGGCGACAAACCACGGATGTTCGTCAATTTCAACGACCTCGACAAGCTTGCCGTCGGGACTAGTCCCCACAATCGCCAGTCCGCCGTCAATAAATTGATCGCGATACTGGTAATTAAACTCGTACCGATGTCGATGTCTTTCGTTAATATCCAAGGCGTTATACGCGCCCGCCGCACGAGAACCAGCCAACAAAGAAGTCGGTTGGGAACCAAGCCGCATCGTGCCGCCCATATCGACGATAGATCGCTGATCGTCCATCAGACAAATCACGGGATATTCCGAATTTTTATCGAACTCAGTCGAGTTTGCGTCGGTCATGCCAAGAACGTTCCGAGCGTACTCAATAACGGCGCATTGCATTCCCAAACAGATCCCGAAGAAAGGAATCTCATGTTCGCGCGCAATGCGAACAGCGTCAATTTTCCCTTCGACGCCGCGTTCGCCAAAACCGCCCGGTAGGAGGACTCCGTCTACTTTTTCCAGTAGGACGCGAGTCTCTTCTCGCTCGACGTCCTCGCTGGGAATTCTTAAGATACGTACGTTTGTCGAATTAGCGATTCCGCCATGGTCAAGAGCCTCGTAAATAGACTTGTAGGCGTCCTTATGTTTGGCGTATTTTCCCACGACGGCAATGGTAACTTCCGACTTGGGATGACGGAGTTTTTGAAGCAAGTCGTGCCATTTTGTCAGATCAAGCGTTTTAGCCTTCGTCAGACCAAGTTTATCGACGATCATCTGATCCAAATTGCGTTCGACAAGAGCAAGAGGCACTTCGTAAATTGAGAAGTCGGCGTCGCGTTCTTCAACAACGCACTTGCTCGGAACATTACAGAACAACGCTATCTTGTCGATTTCTTCTTGCGCGATTTTTTGTTCGGTACGACAAACAATAAAATCGGGCTGAATACCAATCTCACGAAGTTGACCGACGCTGTGCTGAGTCGGTTTTGTCTTCAGTTCACGCGCCGCTTTCAGGAAAGGAACAAGGGTCAAATGAATATAAACGCAATTTTCCTTACCTACGTCAATTGAAAATTGACGAATCGCTTCCAGAAATGGCAAACTTTCAATATCGCCGACGGTGCCGCCAATTTCGGTGATCACGACGTCGACGTCGTCGGTCGCCAAACGTTTAATGCAGTCTTTAATCTCGTTGGTAATGTGAGGAATAACTTGAACTGTTTTCCCCAGATATTCGCCGTGTCGTTCCTTGTCGATGACGCTTTTATAGATCTGTCCGGTCGTCCAGTTGCTGTCTCGAGTCAAAGGCGAATGAGTAAAACGTTCATAATGTCCCAAGTCGAGATCCGTCTCGCTCCCGTCGTCCAAAACGTAAACCTCGCCATGTTGATACGGACTCATCGTACCGGGGTCGACGTTAATGTAAGGATCCAACTTTTGCATACGAACAGAGAGACCGCGATTCTCGAGTAGCATTCCAATCGACGCGCTGGTCAAACCTTTACCGAGCGAACTGACCACTCCGCCAGTCACAAAAATATGTTTCGTCATATCGCTTACTTCATCCTTCTCTTATACGAGACAACACAAAACGACCACAAACGCCAACAATACCGACGACGCCAGAATTTTCCCGATCAAACGAGAAACAACGCAGAGACGTAAACGCATTACGCAAACAGAACGTCGTTCTAAGCGTCGTTTTTTTTTTACCGTTAAACGGACGCTTGAAACGAAGAAATCGATTCAGTCGACGAACAAAAGCGCAAAAACGCGCAATTCCGCGACCAAGCGAAAAAAAAAAGAGCGGACGACAAACCAACAAGGGCACGTCGGGCTTTCAATCAAACACAGGCAGG
>JAFZNK010000008.1 GCA_017550965.1 Thermoguttaceae bacterium | reverse complement strand
TTTGTTAAATGTAAACCGTTGTTATATATTACTTTATATATAAATTACGTTTTGCCGTTTGTTTGCCTTTTGTTGCCTTTTGTTCCGGCTCTTTTCAAGTCGTTTTTTCAAAACACACAAAAGCGCTATAAACGCGCTATATTTTAGCGCGTAAAAAAAAACGGGCGTTTCGTTCGCCATGATCGCGCCGTCTGTCAACGGTTGGCGATTGGTTCCAGCGGCCTGGAACGGTCGACGCCTTCGGCGGTCTGTTCCGGCTGTCTCTGATCGCGTCGAGGTTCCGGCGGTCTGATCGTCTGGACGTCGCGCCGAAGGTTTCGGCGTTTGGTTCCCGGTTCCTTGTTCGGCGCGTCAAGTCTGTTTCCGGGGGGTGGTTTCGCGCCTGTCGCGTCGTTTTGGGGCAAGTCGATTAAATAAGCGGGGGCGCGGTTGGCGCGTTTCTGTGAGATTCTAACAAGGTCTAACGAGGGGCGGCGCGGTCTGTTTCCGGCGGTCGAGGTTTCGCCGTTTTCTTTCCCTCTGCAAGGGGGGATAGCAGGCGACGCGGGCGGCGGGCGTTTCGTTCCCGGCGCGGGGCGGGGGGTTTAGCCTGGATAAACTCCCCCCGGCCCGTCCAGCGGTCTGGACGTATGGAACATACCCGCCGAAGGTTGGCGGCGTCCCTTAGCAAAAGAAAAAGCCGCTTTCCCTTGCGAGGGTTGGCGGCTTTTGTTTGTCAAGGTTGTTTCGATTGTTCGCCATGATCGGCGCGTTTAGCGCTTAATATCTTTTAACCGGCTCCAGTTCTTTGCGGCGGCGGTTTCGGCGGGCATTACGATTAAATAATGTTTCTTAGCGGTTTCGGGGCTGTGTCCTATCCAATCGGCTTCACATTCTACGCCATATTCTCTTTTGACGTCGTTTGACGCGCTGAGGCGTAAATTTTGGAAAAGTTTTGGCCACTTTTCAAGCCCGGCGCGCAATATGATTTTTTCAAAGCGGGTTCTTAAATTGATATTTTCCCCGCGCGCCGAAGGCAAAACAAACGGCGATTTTTCGCCGCTTTGCTCTTGTTCTTTCCTTAGCTTTTCGAGGGCTTCGGCAACGTCTAAAAATAGCGGCGGCGTTCTTTTGTCTTTGTTTTTGTAGCGTTCCGTTTTTGGGCTGTGTACTGTTAGCGCGCCGTTTTTAAAATCGACGTCTACCCACTTTAAAAGGTTAGTTTCCGAAGGGACGCGCAAGCCTTCAAGCCGCGCAAGGATTAAAAGGGCTTGCCATTCTTGCGAGGGGCAAGCGTCAAGGAGTTTTTGAAAAGGCGCTAACTCTAAATAAAACTGTCGCGCGGGGTTCGCCGTTGTTCCTTTGCGGATATATTGGAACGGATTAAAAGATATAACGTCGTTTTTTATCGCCCAATTAAAAACCGCTTTAACGTCGCGGATAAATCCTGAAGCGGTCGCTTCGGCAAGCGCGCCCGCGTTGATCTGATCGTCTAGCCATGTTCTAAAGCCTTGCGCGTCTTTTTTGGTCAACGTTGAAACGGCTGTTTCCGGGTTGAAATATTGAAAAAGGCGTTTCTTTGATCGGCGTTTATTTTCAAATGTTCCCGTTTTCCAATCGTCGACGTTGGCGGCTTCATACTCCCCCCATAAATCGACAAGCGTTTTTTCTTTAACAAGGGTAATAAAGCCTTTTTCGGCAAGGCGTTTTTTGACGTCTGGAAACATATCGAGAAACTCGAGGGTTCTTGCGTCGACGTTCGCGCCGCCGTTGTACGCTTCCTCTATTGCCGCAATTATTGCCGCGCATTGTTGCGCGTCGTTTTCCGTATATTTTCCCGCCCTTAGTTCAATAACAAAAGGCCGGGAGCCGCGCGTTTTAATCGGGATACGGTACGCGATAACTGGACGCCGTCCGCGCGTTTCGCCTGTTCGCTTTTTTGCTTTAATTATGTAGTAACGTTTCATCGTTTCGCGCCCCTTCTCTTTCGGTTTCGTCGTCGATTTCGTCAATAGTATCGGCGAGCGTTTCGGGGTCGATTTGCACAAACTGATAAAACGTTCTAGGATTGTTTCCGCGTCGCTCTATAATTTCTTTAATTAAACCGTCGTTTATCAGGCGTTTTATAACGAGGTTAAATTTTCGCGCGTTCTTTTCTCCTTTTAGCTTGCGCTCTTTTTCGACAAGTTCGCTTTTTGAAAATAGCTTTTCCGGCGCGGCGGCGATTGTGTCAAAAATTCTTTGTACGATAACCGGCAACGCGGCGCCGCCGTTTTCGTTCAAGCTGTCGACAAGAGCCCCAACGGCTTCGCGCTTCAAGCCGTCCCACGTCGCGACGTCGACCGCGCGACGCATGATTGCCGCGTCGATTCTTGGAAAAGGCATATAAACGGGGCTTGTCAAAAAGTGGGTAAACGTGTTTTCTTTGCGTTCGAACGCTTCCCACGTTCGAAAAAGAACGGCGTATTTTAAAACGATTTTCTGAAGCTTTGAATAGAAAGAAACAAGCGTTTTGTTTCCGATTCTGTAATATTTCGCTTGCTTCTCTCTGCAATAGCGACGAAACGCGCGGAAAACGTCAAGCGCCGAAGGGTCGGCGGCTGTGCCGGGGTGTTCGTCAAGGCTGTAAGTTTGAGCCAACATTACAAGCGACGCAAGCCCGGCAAGGTCGCCCCCGTCTGCTTCCGCTTCGGCGTTTGGCGTTTTGTTCTTTTTAGCGTCATAATAAAGGCAAGTTTGAAACGCTCTTTCGAACGGTAAAAAAAAGCGCTTGCGCGTCGTTTCGTCTAGCGGTTCGTCGACAATTTCGGCGTTAAAATCGGGCGTTTGTTCGTCAATTAAAAATCGATTTAAAAAGCCCTGTCTCCTTAGCGCGTCGTTTGTGAAACATTCCGACAAGACTTCAGGTTGAATACAGATATTAAACGACGCCAGGCGCGCTTCGGGGTTGGAATTGTCCCCGCTTGATTCTTTCGTTTTAAGTTTGGTCTTAAAGCGTGAACCGTCTTCAAGTTTGCTATATTTTTTAAACGCCGCAAGAGTTCCGCGCGGGTTGTACGTTGCGGAAAAGGCCGAAACGCCTTCATCCGTCGCTATGATCGGCGCGTTTTGGTATCCGTTTAAAAGATTGATTTCGACGCATTCAAGAGAGCCTTCAGGCGTTTCGGGGTCTATGTATAATTCCTGTTGGCGGCGCGGTTCTTCGGCCTTTGAAAAAATCGTTTCGTCGAGTTCGTCAAGGCGTTTTTCCAGCGCGCCGCGCGTCGCGGGGTCGTTTGTTCGCTTGTATTTCGACAAGGTCTTTTTTTTGTCGAGTTTCGCGGCTTCTTGCTGTTCGATTTCGGCGCGATATTGCGCGATTTTTGCGGCCTGTCGTTTTTCAATTCCGCGCTGAAGTTCCGCGATTGGTTCAAAAAGCGCGTCAAACAACGGCGATTTTCCCGCGCCGCTGTCTGCGATTGTTAAAACGGAAAGATTACACCTTAAAGGGCGCGTCGGCGTGTAGCCTACGGCGGGCGCGGTCATGGGGAAAAGCCGCGCGACAAGCCCGGAAAAGTTAGCGAGCGCTTGTTTAACGGCTGTCGATACGGGCGCGTTAAATTTCGCCGCGTAGAATTGCGCGTATTCTAACAAACTTTCCGGGATAGCGTCGACCGGGTACGGCGGCAAGGTCAAGAGCGTTTCACGCTCTACGGCGCGGCGTTCCTGTTCCGCTTCTCTTTCCCGGCGGCGTTCTATGGGGTCGAGTTCTTCGGCGCGTTCCGTGATCGGCGCGGCGCTCTTGTTCTTTTCCCTTTGCAAAGGAAAAGCCGAAGGCGTAAAAGGAACGGCGCGCGCGTTGACTTGTTCCAGCGGTATCAGTTCCGGCGCCATGCTTGCGAGGTCGTCGAGATAATCGGCGACGTCATACCCGGCGGGCGCGGGCGTTTCGGCTGGACGCGTCGAGAAGGCGATTAAAAAGACGCCGCAAGCGACGCGCGCGGCGGCGTTGG
>JAFZNK010000092.1 GCA_017550965.1 Thermoguttaceae bacterium | reverse complement strand
GTCACCTTTGAATTCTTCGAGGGAACTTACGTCGAAGGCGATCCGGAGTTAGGCGATTACGGTTCCGCGTGCGTCGTTCTTCGTCAGGTGGAGGTTCCTCCCTATTACACCGGTTTAGACTCCGGCGCCAACGTTACGGTTCAGGCGGACGTCGACGGCGACGGTTTCGTCGACGACGAGTTTGTCGCCGACGCCGACAGCCCCTATTACGGCGCTCCGATTCGACCTTTGGTCGCCAACGATCCGTATTGGGCCAACTTCGTGGCCAACGAAAACGATCCGTCGATTCAGTTCAACAATTGCGGGCCCTTTTACCCGATTTACAACAACGCTTATATTGTGAAACTGCCGGGACTCGAACTCCCGTCTCGTTTGAACGTCCCCTTTAAGGTAAAGCGCGATCCGCGTCCGACGATGACCGCGCCGATCGGGCTCACGCAGGGCGCCGTCGTCGATCTGGAATTTTCCGGCTGGGGAGAAGCGGAGTTGGATCTCTTCGCGCTGGGCGCGGACGTTACGGTGATGTTCTCTCCTTCCGGCGAAGTCGAATACGTTCAGGACGGTTTTGGAACGCACGTTCCTACCGAAACTTTATATTTCCTGATCGGCAGATGGGACAGACTGGCCGTTCTCGGTTACGACGTCGACGCGTATGGCGACGACGTTACCCTGACGGAAGACGGTTTGTGGAATTACGAGGACGGTTCCAATTTCTGGGTTACGATCAATCCGCGCACGGGACTTGTTTCCACGGTGGAAGTGAACCCGCCCGTGAACTATACGGCGAACGACGCTTTTGGGCCGATCGAGGAATCCCGAGAATTTGGCCGCGTCTCTAAACGTAATCTTGGAGGTCATTGATCATGACGACTATGTCTTGTCGACTTATGTCCGAGCCTAACGGACGTCGCCGCGGCCTGACCCTGATCGAGATTATGTCCGCGATCCTTGTTTTGTCGATCGGGCTTGTCGGCGTGCTTGCCGCGATTCCTTTCGGCGGTTTCCGGTTGGCGCAGATGAACGAAGCGGATAACTCTTCGTTAGTGGGAAGAGACGCCGTTCGTTTGATGAAGGCGAACGGATGGGCGAACCCTGAGAATTGGTTTCTGGTTTTGAAAACCGGGGCGGTGATTACTTCGCCCACGAATCCGAATTCCGTTCGCGACGACGGCACGTTGAATTTGACGTATCCGTTTATCGTCGATCCCTTGTCGGACGCGCGCGTCGGCAATCGTTATCTTCCCGATTATTTTCCGATTGGAGCGCAAACGTTTTTCACAAAAGTAACGCCGAATCTTGGCTCTAAGCCATACGGGTTCTACTCTTCGGGGTACCTTGACGCTCGTTTCGAGAGAGTGTTCTATTTGCCGGACGACATTGCGAGCGGTTACGACGTCACCGAGGACGACACGCAGTTCAGACCGTTTATTGAGACGGAAGACGACGTTGTTCTTGGCGTCGGCGAAACGCCTGCGTTTACCGGGCGCTATTCCTGGATGGCGACCGTTTACCCGGAATCGAACACGGAACCTTTTTACAGTTGCACGCCGAGCGATATCAACTCCGCGAATTACGACGTCGTCGTCTTCAAGGATCGTTCGATGAACGACGAGCGCGTCATGTCGGTTACGGTCGACGGAACCGGTTATCAGGGCGGGAGCGTTACGCTCGACCTTGACGCCATGTTGGACAACGCCGGCGCGCAAGCCGACGATCCGATCAGTCGCGCGCGCGTTTTGACTCAATTGGAAACGACGAAGTATATTATGCTCATGGGGAACGAAGATATTCCCGTCGACGGTAATTATCGCAAATTCGCGCGTTGGTATCGCATTGCGAATTACAGCGTCGACGACGAGTCTAACCCTCGTTACATTCGGGCGTCGCTCGTCGGTCCCGACACGCCGACTTCCTGGTCCGGCGCGACGGTTTCCGGCATATTTTTCCCCGGCGTCGCGGGCGTTTATTCCGGATCGACGTCCTTTTGAGAGAGAGTTCGCGTTTGAAGAGTCGAATATTTCGCTAAGCCGGCCTTACCGGACGTCAATGTCGACGCCGACGTTAGACTATAAGGCGAGCGCCGCGCGCGCGTCGCGTTAAAGCCGGACGTCGGCGTTATGTTTGTGTTAAAAAAGATTCGCGTTGAACGCGGGGGCGTTTGTCGCGGTTTTTAACGTCTCGTCAGGAATTGTTTCCGGCGCGGGGCGTCGAAACAGATAGAAAAAACGCGCGTTTCGTCGTTTGACGGGGCGCGAAACCATAGTGTTGAAGGCGGCGTATGGCGCGTTCGTCGGAACGTTCGGTCGCAGTTTGTTCGAGGAACGAAACTATATGTCGATTGCGAGGAGTCTTGTCATGAAACGTCAATATATCGCGCGGCGCAGAGGCGCGGTGTTGCTCTTGATCCTTGGACTGATGGCGATGTTCGCCATTTCGATCCTGACTTACATGGTCGTTACGTCCAATATGGCGGAAACCGCGCAAAACTCGGCGAAACTTGATTCCGTCGTTGAAATTCCCGCTCAGGAAGACGTCGACGCCGCGCTCAAAAACGTCGTTCTCGGTTCGAATAACGAACGCAACCCGATCGGACCGTTCGGTATTCTTGAGAACATGTACGGCGATTGGAAGGAGTACGACTCCGCCATGGCTACGGAAGATTCCGCGACGGAGTTTCTCGCCTGCGTCAACATCTTTCCCAACAAGGGTTGCGCCGTCGTCGTTCCCGTATGGGACACGTTTGGCAACGACCTTGAAACCGGCGACGAGTTCGCCGCCAGAACGGCGGTTTCCTCTCTCTTCGAAAATTCAGGGGGCGTCTTGACGTTCAAGAGCTGGGACGGCGACGACACTGACTTTTGGCGCGCCGATGTCGAGGGAACGTCCGCTTTTGTCCTTGAGAAGGTGATTACGAATCCTTCCAACCTCAATTACGTCGGAAACAACGGGGATTTTTGGGACAAATATTACAACGACGGCATTCTTGCCTACAACAATAAGTCGAACTTTGCCCGATGCGACCGATGGCATTTTAAAGTCGAATTGACCGACGATCTCAAACGTTTTGTCGACGATTACTGCGGCGTCGACAACGTCAACACGCGCTTTAACGAAAACGGTCCGACCGTTTGGGTTCGTTTGAACCGTCCCGCGTACAGCGGCACCGGCGCCGGCGGATTTACGCCCGGCGAAACCAAAGACGCGACCGTTCCTTCGGAAATGGTTTCGAACGACGATGCGATTGCTTTCGCGAATTCCAACTATTTACCTTCTCCAAATTCTCTTCGTCTGCCTTTCGCGTTTTGGGCGAACGCTTCCGCTCCCGATATGCGTCCTTTCCAACGCGTCGCGGGCGCGAAGTTCGATTTCCGCGCGTTTTGGGCGCATTTGATCGACGTTAATTACGACGCTAATCAGTATGACGTTGATAATCCGGGCTTTTTGCGCTATGTCGCGGAAAACGGAAACGCATGGACTTCCTATAACGGCGTCATGAACGGATTTGCCAACGGAGCCTGGCTCGAACCCGTGCGTATGAATCCTGCGTACACGGCTCCCGACAATCGTTCGGTGTTCCTGGCGCATTACGACGGGCCGATGTCGGTCAACGGAGATTTGCCCGGAATTACTCCGTCGTTCCACCGTCCGACGCTGTTCAAGACGTTGGTCGACAATTCGCAGGGGTTCAGTTATTTGGGACTCTATCGGGGGCTTTTCAGCGCCGGGGGCGTTCGAGCGGACGCGTCCGATCTCTGGATGACGTCGATTATTCGTAAGTTGACGCCTCGTCCTCTGCCGAACGATCACTGGAACTTCACCGGAGGAAACGACTATCTCGCCAACGGAACCGGCGCTGCCGGCGCGTTGACTCCCGAGGAACTTGCGACTCGTCTTGGCGACAGCGCGCAATGGGACGTCGACAACGACGGCGACGGCGTGCGCGAAGGGATTTGGATTCCGTCCGGTCTTCCGATTCGCGTCGATAAAAACGGCAAGGCGTACGCGACGATGTATTCGTACACGATCCTTGATCTCGACGGTCGCGTGAACGTCAACACGGCGGGGAACTGGGATCAATTGCCCAATAAAATGTATTCGCTCGATCGTTTTGACGCCGAAGGCAATACGTATACCGATAATTCGCAGCCGTACAACTATGTCGACGAAATCGCCAGTATTTGGGGGACTTTGTCTGACACTGAGGTTGGTCGACCCTTCTTTGCCGCCGATAATCTTAATTCCAGCTACGGTTGGCGCGACGATTCGGATCAAAACGTCGACGTCGCCGTTCGCGGCGACGGACGCGGAACGTCCGACGTCCTGCTGTACGAAGCGCTTTCGTCTGTTTTTAGCGATTCCGCGTCGACGTACGACGTCGCGACGATCGCGTCGAACATGCTGTGGCGTCGCAATTTGTCGATGAAAGACAATCCGACGGGACCGGTCGATCAATCCGGTCTGGTTTGGGAAGACGCCCAAATGGGTTCGCAACCGGGCGCTCTTGTCGGCGGCGCCGAGGTCGACGATTCTGTCGGCACGCGCGCGGCGTTCTTCCGATATATGGATCCCGTTCGTTTGAGGGCTAACGAGTCGGACACGACGTTGAGCAACTCCGACACGGCGTCTCTTGGCGAATCGAAGATGATCTATCCGTACCGCGGCAAGACGACGGTCGGCATGGGCAACATGTTCTATACCGCCGTTTACGACTTCGCCGACACGGCGTTTCGTTCGTACGATCCGCTCGGCGCGCAAGTTTACACCTACGCGCCCAGATATTCGAACAATCCGTATCTGGCTTATCAAAACTACCTGACGCTGCAGGATTCACCGTACACCCTGCCGATGTTGGAACGCCTGCTCCGTCCGTGGGACGCCGACGCGAACGCGCTTCCGGCGCAGTTGGTCGACGATCTTGGGTTGAACGTCGATCTTTACGGGGCGAACGTTACGGAAGTCGAACGCGCGAAGGCGCGCGGCTCGCTCACGACGCTCAGTTCCGACGTTCCTTCGCCGAGCCTGGTTTTCCCTGAAAACAAAGAGCTTGAAGACGGCGAATATCGCGGCGGTCATTTTGGGTTCGTCGATTTGATCCGAAACTGCGTTCGTCAGGAATTGTACAAAGTCTTTAAAGCGAAGGACGTTTGCGCGACAGTTTCCGACGTCGACGCGGACGGGAACCCGATCGAAGTTAAGACGAACGACTATTTGGACGTCGTTAATCCCGACGCCTTTAACCATAAGGTTGAAGAGATTACGCAGTATCTTGCCGCGATGCTTCCTCCCGAGATTACGGCGGGCGAAAAGATCGATCTCAACGCGTTGGCGCAGAAGGATTACTGGCTCGATATCGACGATTCGGATCCCGACAATCTCATTGCGGCCGGCGACGAGTGGCAGTCCGGAAACCTTGTCCGCAACGACGATCGCCGTTTGCACAACTACGGTCTTGTCAAGCGTATGGAACGCGCCCGCGGTTTGTATATCGTGATGATGACGCTTCTTTATGAGGACATGAACGCGAACGCCGTGTATGGCGAAGAGATCGACGAAGACGACGCCGAGGCGAAACTTTCCGACTACGTCGAAGGTTCGTTCGATCTTCTCAAGTATAACAAGGGCGACAGGAAGAAGGCTAAAGGGCTGATGGCGCAAGAATTGACCGCCACGCGTATCGCGCAGTGGTGCGTCAATACGATTGATTTTGCCGATCCGGACGCCACGATGACGCCGTTCTTCTTCGATCCGACCCCGTTTGACGGCTGGTGGATCTACGACAACTCCTGGATTGACGCGAAGACTTCCGGCGACGTTTATTGCTGGTCGATTCCGTTTACCGGGGGCAATCCCGAGCCGACGCTCGGGTTCCTCTTCGATCCCGCGAACGGCGGCTTGCCGTCCGAACAGATGTTCCATTTCTTCAGCGACGCGTTGAACGACAGCGAAGTTTTCGTCGAAGGAGCTCAATATAAGGACGCTAATGGAACCGTCGTTGACTTTGGCGCGAACTTCGTTCCCGCTAAGACGGACGACGAAGGGAATATAACGGAAGCGGAACACTACGTCTACAGACGTTCCGACGAGAATATCGCGGCGTGGCTCTCGAAAAAGATCGAGCATATTGAAGATCAGACGAGCGACATGGGATTCCGCCTCTGCTGGGGCATGGAACGTCCCGATCTCGTCTTGACTGAAACGTTGAGTTTCCACGATCTCGGAATAGCCGACACCGCTTTTGAAAAGGATACCGACGCGGACGTAGGAAAAGTCTCCGACGGTTTGGACGATTCGTTCGACCAGGTTCGCCGTCCGGAGGGGTCGACCTACCTCGAACTCTACTGCACCGCCAACCCGAACGTGCCGCAATCGCGCGAATTGTACGATTACGACGCGACGGAGGGCTTGTGGAAACTTCGATTGTTCAAGAAAACGCCGATCTATAAGGATTCGCTTGGACGCGAGCTGGAAATGCCCGTCTGGCGCGTCGCTATTAGCGCGAGCGCCGACGCACGCCGTCTGAACGTTAAGAAGTCGACCGAGGGAATTACCGATCCTGAAGAACGTACTAAGATCGAGCAGGCGAACAACGAACTGGAAAGCGGGAATAAGCTTGTTTACAACAAGCGGCGCAACAGCGTTCTGGAATGGTTGTCGCCTAATAAGTTCGGCGACGATGACGACGATTATGGCGACGACGTCAGCTTCTTCTCGATGCAGCCCCGTCAGTTCCGTAATTATCCGATGCCAGCCGGTCATCATAAGATCGACAATATCGCCGATTACGATATTATTCAAAAGGTGAAAGGCCCCGGCGACAGAACCGTCGAAATTGACGACGCGAAGATTTTGAAAGACTGGAAAGCGTTTAATATCAGTTCCTTCAATATCCTGGGCGCCGCCGTCGCCGAAACTGACGACGTTTATCCGACGAAAGAAGTCGAACTTGATCGTATCGTCTGGTTTACCCACGCTCAAGGCGACTCCGACAACGAAGGGGGCAAGGAACTTGGAACGGCGGGCGAGTATCCCGACGCGTTGCGCACCTTCGCCAACGCCGACGCCGCGACCGTTTACCTCGCGCCGAACCAATATCTGGTCGTCGGTCCTGAACAGGATCGTGCGATCGGTTCTGTGGCGTACAACTCGGCCACCGAAGTTTCCGGTTCCAAACATTTTGGCGAAAAAGCCGGGTTAGCAGCCAATCATATTAACCTTAGTAACCTTGGCGTTACTGGATTTAATCCGAACGCTCAGTATATGGTCGCCAAGGCGAATATTGGCGGACGCGGTCTCAATATTTCCGAGCCGTTGTGGAACGGAGCCGACGCTTCGATGGATCCCTATCGACTCGTAACGGGCGACGCGACGATTAGAACGGTCGATCCGGCGTTGAAACCCGGCGGTGAATCCGGAACGTCGGGCGACGCGACGACTTACGCCGTCATGGACATTCCGTTTGAACTGCCGAAAGATTGGAGCGAAGGCGACCGTTCCGACGTTTCCGAGAATTTCTATAAGAATACGGTCTCCAACTACCCGATCGTGCAAGACGGACTCTTTGGTCTTGGCACGGTTCCGGCGTATAAGACCGCGTTCGTTCAACGCGTCGCCGACCCGAACCGTCCGTATCATCCGCTGATGAACCCGTATATTACCGTCGATTGGAATATGATGGATCTTACGATCATCAACGGCGAATGCGTGCAGATTTCGGGGGGCGACTCTGAAAACAGTCGACCGTTTACGAAAAAGACCAGTTATCCGTTTGGGACAAACAATGAAATCAAGCTGGCGGCCAACACGGCGCTGAACCTTGAAAAAGACAAGACGTTGGCGTATAAAGACGCCTTTAGTTCGCGTCAATGGGGCAACAGCGGTCAAAAGGCGTTCGCGCCCGGTCTTGACGGAGGTCATGATCCGTCGATTCGTCCCAATCCCTGGGCGCGCGCGTTCAAGGGCGACGGGGATAAAGCCGGTTTGCAGGCGTCGACGAAGACTCCCGACGCGGAGATTAGCGCGCTCGGGACGAACAAGGTTCCCGTGATCCAAAATCTGCCGAAACATACCCTCGGCATGTACAACGACATGGGCGAGCGCGGAACCTGGGCTCAAAACGCCGAAGGTACTTGGGAGTTTACCGCGAGCGAAACCGGATTGTTCAAGAATTTGAATTCGGAATACCTGACGCAGGCAAGTTCCAACGTTTACTGGGGCGCGCCGCGCGTCCCGTTTGAACATCTCGTCTGGAACGACGCGCCGTTCAGCAATCCGATGGAACTGGCCCTTGTTCCCGCGAGCGCTCCCGGACGTTTCGGGCTTGAGTTCGTTCGTTCCGAAGGGGATTTCAACCTTGCGAAGCTTTATAACGTCGATAAGGACAAGAAGAGTTCGCTCGGCTCGTTCGGAGTCTTCGGATTCAAGGATTGGTATAACGACAATAATATCAAGAAACCTGATGCCGGCGGCGGAGGTCCAGCGGACGACGACGAATGGAAGAAACTCAAAGGTAAAGCGAACGTTACGGGGCCGTATTTGAACTTCTTTGCAAGTTCGAAGAAGCCGGGCGAAACGCTCAATCTCTGCAAGGCGCTGGAGTTTGTCTACGTGCCGTCGTTGTTCCTCGGAACGAAGACGCTTGCGAACTCCAAAGGAAACATTGTTAGAGAACCGGTCCTTGACGCGTCGAACAACGTCCTTGGGTACAATCCTGTGTTGATTTCAAAGCGTCGCGAACCGGGCAAGATCAACATCAACACGGCGACGAAACCCGCGTGGCAGGCGATTTCTCCGAATTCGGAACGAATTCAGGTCGGCGATCGGCTTCCCGGAACTCCGTGGGACGATTTCCAGGGACGACGCTCTCCGTTTGCCTCATATCCCGTAGACACGGACGGCGACGGCGAGTATGATTCCTCCGATTCCGTCGACAAGGATTTCTTCACCTACTTCCAGCCGTCGCATACGCTGGGTTTATGGGTGCAATTGGACGGTTCGAAAGCTCCTGTTCCGACCTATGCGTCGCTCCTCGCGCAACAGGATTGCGATTTAAGCGAGTCGGGCAGTTCTGAGGACGATCCTTTGTTCGACAATATCGCTCCCGCGTCCTACGACACAGGCGAACGTATGTACGAATACGTCTGGTACGACGATCCGGATAATCCGACTCCGGAAACGAGGCACGTCGATTATACGAACGATCCCGATTCGCTGCCGGCCGGAACGGAATGGCACGAATTGAAATATCCTCGCAACAACCTCTACGAGGCGACTGCGGAAATGCAACGCCTGTCCGGGTTGACGACGACGCGTTCGAACGTCTTCGCCGTGTGGGTAACGGTCGGCTACTTTGAAGTCGAACGTTGCAATCCCGGCGTGAATATGCCCAAGTACGATCCCGACGGAAACTCGATAACGTTGGCCAATTTGACCGACTCCACTTATAAGTGGTATCAGTATTTCCAGGCGATTTATCCGGACGGATTTACGTACGGCAAAGAGCTCGGATCGGAATTTGGCGAATCGAAGCGTCATCGGGGATTCTCGATTATCGACCGTTCGATCCCGGTTGATTTCCGTCGCGGCAATTCGTCGAACTATAAGAACTCGATTTTGCTCCAACGCATTATCGACTGACCTTGAAGCGAAGCGCTATTGGGCGCGCGAAACTCGCTAACGAAAAAGACGGACGGGAGATTCTCTCGTCCGTCTTTTTTTACGCGCCGAAAAAACGCGTCTTGATGAAACGGTCGGAGCTTTTACAATAGGACTTGCGCGCGACGCGCGTTGAAATTCGCAGATTATCGTATCGTTTCCCTTTCCAACGAGGTTTCCAATGTCCGGTAAGAAAGTTCTGGTCGTCGTAGGCCATCCCGACGTCGCCAATAGTTTTAACGGCGCGATTGCGCGCGTCGCGTCCG
>JAFZNK010000091.1 GCA_017550965.1 Thermoguttaceae bacterium | reverse complement strand
GATCGCTTCGTCGAGCGCGCCGGGCTGCGTCGCGACGACCTGAGGGACGAATTCGTCTGCGCGGACGAAACGAGAATCGATTTGGGCGAGAGCGAGCGCCGCGCCCAACAACGACGCGACGATCGTATTTCTTAAAAGTTGCGTTTTCATGACGTTTTTCCTTATGCGTTTCGACGTTGGCGCCTTCGACGGCGCGACGCTTCCATTATAACGTCGTCAAACGCGCAAAGAAAGACTCCAGAAAAAAAGCCGTCCTTTCGACTCTTGTCAAAAGGACGGCGCGTCGCGTAAAAGATCGTTTTCTCAGAAGTACAGTCTCGTAACGAATTCGGTGCGCAAGTCTTTTCCAGACTTCATGCTGGAGAAACTCGGCGTAGCGCCCGAGACGTCCGCTTTTTGATAACCGGTTTGCCAATATCCGACTTCGACGCCGGTCATGAAATTAGCCGTCCAGTTGTAAATTCCGTTGACGAAATAGACTTCGTTCTTCGTTCTCGCCGTCGTAACGCCGCCCGAGGCGACGGACGTTCCGACAAGATCGCCTTTGTCGGGCTTGTCCAGACCGTAGCCGATATTGGTTGTAAATTTCTTCGTCCAGTCGGAATGCACGGCCATCCAGCCGCCTTTGTCGCCGATCGCTTCGCGACGGTAAAGGTCGACGCCCTGATTGACGCCGCCGCAGAAGGAGCTGAGGTTCGCGCCCATAAAGAATTCGCCGTGAATTTTGTGAATTTCGTCGATTGGCGCTTCGAAATCGAGGTTGCACGACCACGTTTTAACCGCGCGTTTTTCGGTCGAGGAGCATATTGGAACCCCCGCGATAGGGGAGAACTTGTAGTACTGTTCCCCGATATGTCCGGATAATCCGACGGTAATCGGTTTGCCGCCAAGCGCTTCTTTAAACAGGTCGGCGGCAATTCGCCCTTCAATGATCGGCCATCCGGAGGACGCCGGCGAGACTCCGGCCGTCGAGGCATAGTCGCCGATAACGTTGTCGCAAATTGCGATTTGTCCGAGGATATGCGCGTCAGGACTGGCCGTATATCCTTGCTCGTAACGAACTTGCGCTCGACGGTATTGCAAGTTTCCCGCGAATCCCATCGGCAGATAGTTGAGCATTTGCGCGGCTCCGGGAGAGATCACCTCCCAATCCTGTCCGGCGAGGAAGCGTCGTTCGCAGCGCTTGTCGACAAGCTCCACGTAAGCGCGGCGCAGTTGCGCGCCTCCTTTGTTTTTAGAGCCGTTAGGATAGCCCTGGAAGTCGAATTCAAAACATCCGTTAAGATCCGCGTTTAACTGTTCGACGCGCGGACCTTCAATTTTGAAGCCGAGTCGGGACGTTCTCGCGTCGACGGCGAACCCGGAGGATTTGTCGACGTCTTCCGACTGCGTGTACAAGATGAATTCGCCGGGCACGGCGCGTTGCGAGTCGTTGGAGACGGACACGTTGAGGAACCCGTAAGGCGTGATTTTAAACGGACCTTTGGTCCAGGTAAAACCTTTCATATCCTCGCGCGCCGCTTCAAGTTCCGAACGCGTTACGTAGTCTTCCGAGTCGACGACGAGGACTTCGTCCGCATAGCGGCCTTTTGTCGCGACGGCAAGAGGGGGCAGCCCGGAGCTTTCGCGCGTCAGCAACGGCGCTTTGGCAAATTCGACCGAGGAGCGGTTTTCAAGATCCAAACGTTCGACCTCCGGAGGCTCCGGCGCGCTTTGCGTTTGCCCCCATTTTTCGCGCATTCGTTTGAACGGGCGCAAATTGGCGAAGAGTCGTTCGTCGTCTTTGGAGTCTTTGGAATCCCTGGCGTCTTTTGATTCGTCGGCGCGTTCCCGACGCTCTTCTTTGACGGTCTCTTGTTTGCCTTTCTTTTCAGGCGCCGAATTGCCGCGTTCCTCTTTGGGAGACGCCGTTTCTTTTTCGTTCGTCTCTTCTTCCGCAACGTCTTCGTCTTCTTCCTCTTCGGCGTTTTGAACGTCTTCCCGCTCGTCGTCTTCGCGTTCGTCGCGACGCGGCGCGAACAGTTTTTTAGCGTCTTCGTCGTCGCGCCGTTTTGAATTGCGCCAGACGATCAGGGGCGCGTTTTCCTCTTCTTCAAATTCTTCATATTCCTCGTCGTCTTCGTCGAAAGAATTCGCGCGAACGACCGCGGAGACCTGACGAATCGGATTTTTGGAACCCGACGCGTTCGACGCGGCGAATCGGCCGCGCGTCTGAGCGTTTCCGGGCGCGGAGAAATTGACCGGCGCGGTCTGTTTTGTCGACGGTTTGTTTTTCGAGTCGGTCGAGAGCGCGGGGGTGTCGAGCGTTCGGAACGTTTTTCCGGTCGGCTTGCCGTTCATGTACGACGGAGTTTTCGCGTGGAAATGATCGTCGACCGCGGTCGTTTTTTTAGCGACGGGAGCGGGACGCGAAGCCGAGTAGGGCGCTCTAGACGCAAACGTCGATTGAGCGACAAGTTGCGGCGCGCGATAGGGCGCGGTCGGAGCGAGCGCGGGCGTCGGAGCCGGAGTCGGCGCGGGAAGCGTCGCAATCGCGGGGGCGGACGCGGGCGTCGGAGTCGGAGTCGTCAGGATCGGCGCGGACGCGGGAAGAGGCGCGAACGACGGCGCGGGGTTGGCGTAAGGAACGGGTTGAGTTTGGACGAGCGCGGTTGTGGCAAAGCTGTATTGTTCCTGGGCTGGCGCGGGCGTCGCGATCTTGACGGGCGTTTGGGGCGAGGCCGTCGAAGAAGGATAGGGAAGAGGCGAATATTGAACGTCCGACAGTTCGTTTTTCGCCGGTTGATCTTTAGGGGAATTGTCGGGCGGCGCGATACCAAGAGCCGAGAAATCGGACGCGGGCAGGCTCGGCGCCGGCATAGTCGGGTTCGAGTAAGCAAACGCGAACCCGTCTTCTTCCGACGTCGCCGGTTCCGCTTCGGAAGCGTCGTCGACTATTTCTTCGTCGAGAATTTCGAGCGTTTTTTCAGTAACGTTTGTCGCTTCGCCGTCGAGGTCTTTTTGAGAACCCGCGAAAGCGAGCGACTCGTCGTTGGAATCGTTTGGCGTCGCGCGATCGATTTCAACGGCCAGTTCGACAATTCGCCGTTCGAGTCTTTCTCTCGGGGACTCCTTCTTGGGAGCGGGCGTTTGAGCGAGGCTGGGAACGTTTTGAATCGAGTCGAGCGTGGAAAGCGCCGCGGGACGTTCATTTTTCGCTTTGGTTTTTACGGCAAGCGCGGAAGGAGCGGCTGTCCTGGGGCGTTGTTTACGTTTGGGAGTCGTTTCCTCCAGCGCCGCCGGGGCGGCCTCTTCGACGAGTTCTTCGACGAGATCTTCGTCGGGACTTTCGGCCGTTTCTACCTTCTCCTGGGCGGGCTTTGAATTCAACGTCGGAGCGGGGGACGCTTTCGGGCCGACCGACAGACCGACGCTGGGCGTCAGCTCGACGCGCACGCGTCGCGATTCGTCGGATTGCCGTTGCGGTTCTTCTCCTTTAACGAGAATCGTCGCTCCGAAAAGAACGAGGATTCCCGTCAACAAATAGATGAAGACGGCTAATACTATCCCCAGTATTTGCCGCGAATTGGCCCGATTGGCCAAGGTTTCCCGTATTGATTTAATCAAGCGGGATCGCGTTGGGTCTGATGCGCTCGACATTGTTTTGTTCATCCCTACGTTTTTTAAAACGTCAGCTTTGCTCTTGTTTGGTTTGAATTTGACTTTACGTTGAAAACACTCGCCCAAAATCGGTTTTCAACGTCGAATTCGATTCGGAGCCTTGTGCGACAAGCTATGTTACGAAACGGTTTTTCGCCTGAACCGCGTCGTTTTCGTCGTCGAACGCGGACGTTGCGGGGCGCGTCCCGACGCAAAATACGCCGGACGTTATAACCGCTACAATACTCCTTATTGGTCTAATCGGTACAAACGGACTATTGGTTGAGGTTTTTCCGATTAACTTGATTAAAAACGTTCAAAATTTGGAAAAAAGTTAAATTTTCGAAAAAAACGCTTGAAAACAGGGACTCGCGCTGTTAAACTTCTTGCAAGCCGCGTTGTGAAGACGTTCTTTAGGGAACAACTTTTTGCAAGACGTTTATCTTAAAGTCGACAAGGATGACGCGCGCGTGTTCCTTGGCGCGTTTTAGACGGCGCGGTTCGGTTACCAACTATTTTCGCGAAAATTTTTTTCAATAGGAGTTTTTCCATGGCTGAAGGAAAAGGCGGCGTCGCAATGTATATTCGATTGCAGATTGCCTACGCTCTTGAATTCGCAATTTGGGGATGCTGGTCTTACGCGCTCGGCGCCTACTGCAATTTCAACGGGATTGCTCAGGGGTCTCTCTTTGCAGCGTTTGCGTTTGGCGCGTTGTTCGCCCCCATCGTCGGACCGATCGCCGACAAAAAATTTGCCGCTCAGAAGGTTCTTGCGTTTATGCAACTTATTTGCGGTATATCGCTGTTTGCATGTTTTCGGATTTCTCACCAGGTCGCGGCTTCGGGCGCGTCGGATCCAGGCATGGTCTGGTGGGCGCTGATGTTTGTCGCCGGCTTGATGTTTATGCCGACGATTCCGCTCCTTAATGCAATCGTGTTCAAGCATATTCCGAACGATAAAAAGGCTCCGTTTGTTTTTATCTTCGGAACGATTGGCTGGATCGTCGTCAATTGGGTTCTCGCTGACTTAGGACTTGACAAACAGGGCGAATTTGGAGTCGAGAATTTCTACTTGATCGACGGCGCTATCGCGGTTGCGTTTGCAATTTATGCGTTAACGCTTCCGAGTACGCCTCCGTCCGGCTCGTCGAACGGCGACCCGCTCGGGCTCAAGGCTCTTGGTTTGTTTAAACGCGCCGACTTTGCGATTTTCATCATTTGCGCGACGCTTGTCGGCATTTTTGGTTCGAACTTCTACTTCCCATTCTTTGGCGACTTTTTCTATGGTTCCAAGGGGGTGTTCAATCAGTATTCAGAACTTATCTTTATGGCGGCTCTCGCGTTTGCCGTTGCTAAGATCGGTTTGAAGTGGACGTTGACTCTTGGACTTGGCGCGTGGGGCGTTCGCTACCTGCTCTTCGCCCAAGTTAACGACGGTTGCGTCCTTGTCGGCATTTTATGTCACGGTCTTGCTTATGCGTTCCTTTACACCGCCGCTTACATGTACGGCGACAAAGTCGCTCCTAAGGAAATGAAAGCGTCCGTTCAGGCGCTCATCGCGTTCCTGCTTCTGGGCGTCGCCCAGATTCTCTCCGGTTACGCCGTCAACTGGGAAAAGAATAAACATAATCTTGGCGTGGAAGCTCCGGCTCCCGTTACGGCTTCTTTCCTGACTACCACACCCGCCTTTGCGCAGGACGACGACATTAACAACGTCGCCGAAGCCGTTGCCGACGCCGTCGCCGAGAAAACCGACGCCGCCGTCGAAGCTACGCAAGACGTCGTTGAAGCGGTCGCCGACGTCGCTCAAGACGCCGCCGCCGCTACCGCCGACGCGGTTGACGCGACGTTTGACGCCGCCGCCGACGTCGCTCAAGACGCGGGCGAAGCGATTTCCAACGCCGCCGACGCTACGGTCGACGCCGTCGCCGACACGGTTGACGCGGCCGCCGACATGGCTCAAGACGCGGGCGAAGCGATTTCCGACGCCGCGGACGCTACGGTCGGCGCGGTTTCCGACGCTTTTGACAGCGCGGTCGACGCGGTCGCCGACGCCGCGGAAGCGGTTTCCGACGCCGCCGCCGAGGCTGCGACGCCCG
>JAFZNK010000090.1 GCA_017550965.1 Thermoguttaceae bacterium | reverse complement strand
GGGAATATTTCTTTTAAAATTAAATAAATTATTTATTTAATTATTTAAAATATATATTTCCTAAGAATATATATTTTGGACCGTTAGGGCGTTGGCGCCGTCGCGGTCAACAGAAGGAGAGCGTATATGTCCGAATTCGAAGTCGTATTAGAGCGACAATGGAAACTGCTGAGCGTATTGACGACTTCTCAGGAGGGAATGACCCTTCAGGAATTGTCGCGTTTGTTTGGCGTGAGCGAGAAGACGATTAAACGCGACTTAATAACGTTGAAAAAAGTCTTCGGTCCCTGGAAGTCCAAGAACGAGGCGCACGGTCGAAAGAGATATCGATACGAGAGCCAAAATCTTACTTTCGACGAGTTTTTAGATCACAACGAGCTGTTCGTCCTGTATTTGGGTCTGAAGTTGACGGACGCGTTGACGGGCACGAATCTTGGCGCCAAAGCGGCGTCCGCGCGTCAGAAGATCGAGAAGACCATTCGCGAGGAAAGAATAAAATTCGCCGATTGCATCGCGCCGTTGTGCCGTCATTGGGGAAAATTTACCCCGAAAATTTGCGAAGTCGTCGACGCCGTGTGTCTGGCGATGGAAAAACGATTTTTGCTTCGAGTCAGCTATCGCTCGATACGCTCGGAGGCGGACAAGACGTATGAAATTTGTCCTTATCGGTTCTTCTATCGCGATAAATCCGTCTATCTTGTCGGGCTTTGCTGCTACGACAGAAAGATCAAATTCTGGAAACTCGAACGCATGAGTTCCGCGGAGGTTCTCGATAAACAACGATTTAAGATTCCCGAGAACTTCGATCCCGATTCGTACGTTATGAACGGCGTGGAATCGGTCGGGACGCCGACGATTCGATTCACGGGATTCGCGGCGCGAACCGTCCCCGAAGAGCACGCGGGTCGTATTCTCGATATCAAGCGCGAAAAGAGCGGCGCGATTATCGTCAAAATGGATTTCGAGAAGTTCCCGACGTTCTACAATTTCTTCAACTTGATCATGTATTACGGGGCGAACGCGGAAATTCTCGATCCCCCGGACCTCCGTTTGAAATTTATCGAAAGAGCCGAAGAAATGCGCGCGCGTTATTACGCGAGCGGCAGAAACCCGATCGACTACTACGCGCGGCTTGACGCCAGCTCTCCCGAGCCCGAGAATTACTTCGAGGTCGAACGCGACGAGGAAGAATCTCCGGAAGAACTCGAAAAAGAGACGGTTTATCCGCTCGAAATTGAAGATCTTACCCTGCTTGGAATCAAGCGCGGCCGCGGTCGACCCCGAAAGTATCCCAAAATCGAAGGATTGCCGAAACGTAAGCGAGGCCGTCCGAGGAAGGAAGAGGCTCTTGCGCGCCGTCAGGCTCTCAGCGAGATGGGATTGATTACGCCCGGACAAGAGTCGGATCCGCGTCGTCAGAAGTCGACGTCGGGCGCCGAACTTTCCGTCAAGGGTAAGAAAAAGTAGTCGTCGTCTTCAGACGATCGGACGTCGATTGAACGCCGCCTGTTGGAGTCGCGCTCCGACAGACGGCGTTTTTTGTTCGACGTCTTGTGAAAAACTCCGGACTTTTTACAAAAAAAACTTGCGAAGCGCGCCGGGGTTTTTTACAATAGACGCGTCGAAGAGCGCAAATTGCGCGAGACGGCTTGTTTTGTCGCGCGACGTCGCGCGTCGTTTTCAACACAGGAGGATCATCGTTATGAGCGGCGTCAATTGGCTTGATATCTCGACGCTTATTATTTATTTCGCGGTTGTTTTAGGCGTCGGCGTCTTCAAAGGGCGCGGCGCTCGTCAGGATACCGGCAGCTTCTTCGTCGCGCGCGGAACGCTTCCGTGGTGGGTCATCGCCGCGACGTTTGTCGCCACCGGCATGAACACAGAACAGCTCGTCGGACAAAACGGCATGTCGTATCAAATCGGCTTGCCGATGCTGAACTGGTACTTCATCGTTTTTATCGTCTATTCGCTGCTGATTTTTATCTTCCTGCCCGTCTACTTGAGAAACGGCGTCTCCACTATGCCCGAGTATCTGGGCAAACGCTTTGACGCCGCGTGTCAAAACGTCTTTACCGTCATCTTGATTTTGACGTACGTCTTTATGAATCTGGCGGTCGTCTTTTACGGGGGCGCGAAACTACTCGAAGTCATTTTCGGGCTCAATATCTGGGCGGGCGTCATTTTGATCGGCGTGGTCGCGGGCCTGTATACGATGTACGGCGGCATGAGGTCGGCGGCGTACGCGGCGACGATTCAATTCGCGCTGATCTTTATCTCCGGATTCTTTCTTATGTTCCTGGCGTTCAATAAGTTGCCCAACGGCTGGAGCGACGTCGTAAACGCCGCGCCGTGCGGGTTCCACCTGATGAAGCCGACCGATTATCCGCAAATTCCCTGGCACGCCGTTCCGCTCACGCTGCTGGGTATTCACCTGTATTATTCGTGCGCGAATCAGGCGCTCGTCCAGGGTTGCTTCGGAGCCAGGCGCGAATGGGACGCGCGCATCGGGCTGATCGTCGCGGGGTTCTGCGTCGTCTTGCGTCCGTTTGTGGAAATCTTCCCCGGCATGTGCTGCCGCGCGATCGCCGTCTTCGATCCGAATTTCGCGCTCGGCGATCAGCCGACCGACAACGTCCTGCCGATGATGATTCGTCAATTGGTCAGCCCCGGTTTTCGCGGTTTGATCTTAATTGGCATTCTCGCGTCGGTTATGTCGACGATCGCCGCGTTCCTCAATTCGATTTCAACGCTCTTTACGCTCGACGTCTATAAGAAATGGATCGATCCAAACGCGCCGGAAAAACGGCTCGTCAAGGTCGGAACGTGCGCGACGTTCGTGCTCATGATTTTCAGCATTCTCTATTCGCCGTTCATCGGCAAATTAAGCGGCGGCATTTTCGAGTATTTCCAGACGCTCGCCTCCTACGTGACCGTGCCTCTGGCGACCGTCTTCCTGCTTGGCGTCCTCTGGAAGCGCGCGACGCCAGCGTCGGCGTTAAGCGTCATGATTCTCGGCGTGCCGATCGGACTGCTCGTGAGTCAGGTCTTCGTTCCGAACGCGTTCGCTCCGGAAACGATAGAAAAGTACAGCCTCGCGAATCCGTTCATCACGGGCGCGATGACGCAAGTTCTCTGCGTCGCGCTCATGATCGTCGTAAGTTTGATTACGAAGCCCAAAGACGTTCAGACGGTCGCGCCGCTGACGTTCTCGATGAAGAACCTGCGCCTGCCCGAGGACGAGCCGAAACGACCCTGGTATCAAAGCGTCTCGTTCTGGTGGGTTATTTTCGTGGCGTTTTACGTCGGAATTTACGCGTGGCTGTGGTGAGATAACATCGGCAAGAAAAAAGGAGTTCGAACAAGTCGAAACTCGCTCGAACTCCTTGAATAAGACAACTATGCGCGGCGCGAACAACGCCGCGCTTTTCATTTTCAGACGTTAACCCACTTGCGTTCGGCAAACGACCGATCGATCGCGTCGAGAACGCGCTGAACTTTCACGCCGTCCTCAAACGACGGAACGTGCGGACGACCTTCCGCGATCGCCTTGACCAAATTGGCGACCTCGAGCACGAACGTGTCGGCGTACCCGATTCCGTGTCCCTGCGGCCACGGTCCGCCCCCGTAAGGATGGCCGTCGTCGGTCGCGTTGATCTTGACAAATCCCTGCGTCTCTTTCGATTCGGTCTTGTCGCAGAAGAGCAGGTAGTTCTGATCTTCGAAATCCCAGTAGACGGAGCCTTTGGAGCCGTTGATCTCGATGCAGTTGTGGTTCTTTCTGCCCCCGGCGAAGCGCGTCGCTTCAAAGTTGCCGGTCGCGCCGTTGTCGAATTCGCAAATGAATTGCGCGACGTCGTCGACGGTCACGTCGCCCATTTCGGCGTTAGGCTCGTTCGAGACGGGGCGTTTTTTCACAAACGTCTTGAGTTGCGCGACTAGCGAGACGATCTCGCCGCCCGTGATGAAGCGCGACAAGTCGATCGAGTGCGAGCCGAGGTCGCCGAGCGCGCCGGAGCCCGCGAGTTCCTTTTTGAATCGCCAGACCATCGGGCCTTTTTCGTCCCAGTCCTGCGCGTAACGCGCGTGAACGTGGTAGATTTCGCCGATTCGTCCTTCGTCGACAAGCCGTTTGGCCAGCGCGGTCGCGGGGGTGAATCGATACGAGAATCCGCACGCGGAGATCACGTTGTTTTTCTTCGCCGCTTCCCACATCGCTTCTGCGGACGCCAGGTCGTTGGCCAGCGGTTTTTCGCAAAGGACGTGTTTGCCGTGTTCCGCCGCCGCGATCGCCATGTCCCGATGAAGAAAGCCGGGAGACGCGACGCTGATCAAGTCGATATCGTCGCGCGCGACCAATTTTTGCCAATCGGTCTCGATTTCTTTCCAACCGAATTTGTCGGCGAATTTTCGGAGATTTTCCTCCGTGTCTTTTGCGCAAAGACAGACCATTTCGATGTTAGCGGGCAGATCGTACCAGATTCCGGCGTTGCGGTACGCGTTGGAGTGCGCGACGCCCATGAACTGGTGCCCGATAAGCCCGACGCGAATCGTTTTCTTTGTCATTGTTCGTTCTTAACCTTTCGATAAGCTTCTTCAAATTGCCGCGCTACCGCTTCGATCTCTTCGTCCGTCGAAAGAACGTTCACGCCGAACCCCGCGCCAAGTCCCGCGTCCACGACTCCCACGCTCAGCGCGATCGTGCGCGACATAAGGTCGTCGGTGCGCGGATACGCGCCGTAACCGTAAGGCTGACCGTGTTCTTTGAGGAACGCGTTGATATGGTCCATGTTCGAATAGACGTGCCAACCGCTTTCCTGAATCGGACCGGTTCCGAGCAGCGCGCCGATTTTCTTCGTCTCTTCCGCGGAGTCGAGTTCGACGACGCAAACCGCGGCGCTTTCCCCGCGTTCGTCGTTGAGCGTTCGGAACTTAAGACCCGGTATCTGCGACAAATAGCCCTTGAATTTGTCTTTGACGTAATGAAGCCTCGTCACAAGCGCGGGCAACTTCGCCAATTGCGCGAGCGCAAACGCCGCGGTCACTTCGTTCGAGCGGAAATTGATTCCAATGATCCCGAGATTCTTTGTTCCTTCTCGCTCGGAGGGCGTGCCCTGGTGGTGGAATTCAAACGCGCGTTCGTAGTATTCCGCGTTGTTTGTAACGACCATGCCCCCTTCGCCGGTGGTGATCGTCTTGAAGAAGTTCAGCGACATCGCGCCGACGTCGCCGATCGTGCCGGCGTTCTTGCCGCGATACGTCGCGCCTACCGCCTGGCAGGAGTCTTCGACTACTTTGAGACCATGTTCTTTGGCGATATCGAGAATCGCGTCCATATTCGCTGGATTGCCGAGCATATGAACGGGCAGAATCGCCTTGGTTTTCGGCGTGATCTTCTTCTTGATTTCTTCCGGATCGATCGTCAGGCTGTCGTCGACTTCCGTAAGAACCGGAACGCCGCCGAGGAAGATAACCGCCGTGTACGTCGCGAGATACGTGTACGCGGGAACGATCACTTCGTCCCCCGGCTTGATTCCAATCGCGAACAGCGACGAGAGCAGGGACGCGGTGCCCGACGTCGTCGCGAGCGCGTAGCCGCAGTGGAACTGTTTTTCTACTTCACGTTCGAGTTCCGCCGTTTTCTGTAAGAATTTAGGATTATTGACGTCGCCGAAGCGGAAGAGATATTGCGAGTCTAAAACTTCCGCGATCGCCTTTTTTTCTTCTTCGCCAACCCAAAAAGCTCCTGGACCGGGCATTTTGTTCTCCTTATGTCAAAATCGATGATAATTAGCGCGCTGATAAATTCTTATTGACGTTCGCAAGTCCAGACGCCCGCGACCTGACGATATTGCGGAAGCGGATGTTCCAGGAACGTTCGACCCCAGCGAACCGACGGACGAAACGCCTCGGCGTATTTGCAACCCGCCTGGAATCCGCGGAACGACGCGGGGACTTTCAAAAAGCCCGACATGTCCGTGCCGTAAATGTCGATCATCCATTGATTTTGGCTTTCGTGTTTCGAAACCATTTCGACTTTCGTGTCGAACGTTTCGGTTATGTCGACGTAGAACATCGGCTCGAATCCGACGCCCGCGGGCGTGTCCATGTAGTAGACGAGCGGAATTTGCTTTTTGGTCGGCGGCGTTTTCGTCTTAATGAGCGGAATCGACGCCATGTGAACGCAGTCGTCGACGATCTGAGAAGACGTCGAATGATCGGGGTTGTAGTCGTGCGTCCAGTGGCAGAAGACGACGTCGGGGTCGGCGATACGAAACGCTTCGATGAAGGCGAGTCGCGTTTCGCGCGTGTCGAACAGAAATTCGTCGTCAAAGTCAAGCATAATCAGCTTCGCGCCGACAACCGCCGCGCCCGCTTCCGCTTCTTTGCGACGAATCGCTTTGATTTCTTCCATCGTATGATTGGAAGAGCCGATATTCCCGCTCGTCGCGACGCAGAAAAACACGTTTGCGCCCATTTTAGAGTATAAAGCGGCCGTGCCGCCCGCGTAAGTTTCAATGTCGTCCGGATGAGCCCCGACAAATAGTACGTTCATCGATGAATTCCTTATGAAAACGTCGCCAAAGCGACCGAGCAAATGGTGCGCCGAAGACAAAAATCCTCGCCGAGCGTCGCAAAATCGCGACCGCTCCTTCAGTATAATTATTCAAGAATCGGATTGCAAGAGTTTTTGAAAAATTTGGGTTTTTAGAGTTGGCTCGACGACGCGGACGGAGTTTGGCGTGTTCGGGTTTATTTTCTGCGTAGACAGGCGTATTAAACGGAACGTTGTTGATTTAGCGCAGGAATTCGGTATAATGAAAGAAATCGAGCGTCGACGACGTCGAAAGCGCTGAAGAGGAAATCGTTATGGAAACGGAAAAACGTCGCGTTAGTAGCGTTCATTTATATCAGGATCGTTGTTTCCGGGCAGTATTTGGAAGCGAAGAAGCCAAGGGAGCGCTCTTGGGACTCTTGAATTCAATTCTCGCCGAGGCGAAACGTCCGCGTGCGGCGGATCTAACGCTGACGAATCCGTTTCTTCTGCCGAAAGATTCGGAAGACAAGTCTCCAATTTTGGATATTCGGGCCGTCGATGAGAACGGTAGACTCTTCGACGTCGAAATGCAGGTCTGTCGCGAGCCTGGCTTCATAAAAAGAGCGTTGTATTACCTGTCGAAAACTCACTCGAGTTCGCAGAAAATCGGAGATGGGTATCATAAAGTCGCGCCGACAATCAGCGTATGGATTATCGGTTTTCCGCTTAATCCTCAGAAGCCCAATTTATGGTTTGACGTATGGAGTATGCGCTCGGAATGTGAATCAGGCGAGGGGTCGAAAGACTTGACGATTATATTTCTCCAACTGCCGTTGCACGGGGAGGTTCCCGTTGGAATCGACGATTTTAATCTGGATAAATGGGCCGGGATTCTTTCGCGGTACTGGTCGATTACCGACGAGGAGTGGACGGAATTGGAATCAACAGTTCAAGGCGTGAAAGAATTGAGGGAAATAATGAGCGATTTTGTTGGAAGCGATCTGGAACAGTACCTAATTGAAGCCGAGAAAGATTTTAACGCAAGAATAGCCGATATACGGTATGCGGAAAGAGAAGAAGGGCGCGAAGAAGGGCGCGAACAAGGACGTGAAGAAGGACGTGAAGAAGGCGCGCTCAACGAGAAGAAAAAGACTGCGGCCAAGCTTCTTCGAAGGGGATGGTCGATTGAAGAAATCGCGGAATTTTTAGGAGTCTTAACCGTCGACATAGAAATCTGGCTTGCCGATGAAACTCGGGACTGAAATGCAAACGCTAACTCGCAAATTCTTATAACCGCCTTCGAATTGGAATCAACAGTTCAAGGCGGTGAAAGAATTGAGGGAAATAATGAGCGATTTTGTTGGAAGCGATCTGGAACAGTACCTAATTGAAGCCGAGAAAGATTTTAACGCAAGAATAGCCGATATACGGTATGCGGAAAGAGAAGAAGGTCGCGAAGAAGGCGCGCTCAACGAGAAGAAAAAGACTGCGGCCAAGCTTCTTCGAAAGGGATGGTCGACTGAAGAAATTGCGGAATTTTTAGCAGTCTCAACCGTCGACGTGGAAATCTGGATTGCAGATGAAACGCGGAATTAAAGCGTAAGACTCTAAAAACTGCGGCGACGCGGGATGAAAGCGACTCCCTCAACAAAAAAGACGGCGAAATGTCTTCGTCGATTGTTGCCGATACGGAACGTCAAAGACTCCGTTATTAACCGACGTAAAGACGGTAAGATTTGCGAGACGCGGATCAATCGTCGAAATCAAAATCGAAATCGTCGTCATAGTCTGCGTCGTTGTCGTTGTCATCGTTGTCATGGTCATTATCGTTGGAGTCGTTGTCTGAGAGAGCCATTCTAGCCATATTCAAATCGATAGCGTTCTTAAATTTCTCCAGGCGCCCGCCCAACGGTTCGTTCAACTTCTTAACCTTGTCGGTATCGATTAGACGCAATAGACGTTGCAATAGATACTCCAACAGATACCATATTATGGCTATTATGAAAATCAACGGACGCCACATCACATAAAAAAAACATAAAATAAGCAAAAAATCTTTCATGGTTTTCTCCTTATTTTTTTGTTATTCTGATTAAAATGCGCCTGCATAGAATAACGTCCAAAAACAGAACAACACTTCGTAATAAAACGGGACGCCCTCTCTTGCTTAGTTCTCTCCAACGATTCCGATTTCTGGAAGCGAGCCGCTGTAAACGCAACCGTAAACGCCGCGCGTCGCGCATTGATCGCGCGTTTCCGTAGCCAACGGCAGACGCGAGGTAACGTTTTTAAAGCCGCGTAAGAAGTTGGCGCGAATCGAATTCTTATCGTTGAGCGTCCAGACGGAGACGTCGAGTTCGTTTTCCGCGAGCCATTCGGCGATTTCGTCGGTAATCGCGGCGTAGTGAGAATTGACGGTCAGGCGCGGCAATTCAAGCGCGCGAACGCGTTCTAAAAACGACTCGGATTTTTTAGCGAGATCGTCGTACGACGCGAGCCTGTCCGGATTCATCCAGAAATCGAGACCGCGTTCGACGGCGCCGCGTATGAGTTCCTTATTGGCAAGGACCGTTTCGTATTCGGAGTCCCCCGCCATAATCACGCGCTCGTAAGGGAACTTAACGGCGTCGAGCAATTCGAGTTCCTGTCGAAAGAGTCCGTCTTTTTTCGCGTCGAGCTGAATTTTCGTTTGACGCGCGACGTCCGGATCGAATTCGTCGGCGTCATAGCCTTCCGGGAGTTCGCCCATCAGGATTCGCAGAACCGTCTCGAGCGTGGGATCGGACTTTTGGGGCTTGTTATGCGTAATGACCAGAACGCCGTTCGCGTTGGGCTGAACGTCGACTTCAATAACGTCGGGCCGATATTTGAGCGCTTTGACGATATTTGCGACGGTATTGTCCTCCGAGTTGTCGGACGCGCCTTTTGGCGCCGCAAATCCGGCGTGCGCCGTAACAAGTTTTGGAAGCGCGTTCGAGCGAATCGCGCCCGTTCGACCGATCATCGCGCCGACCGAGCCGCCCGACGAACGTTCGTCGTTGATTTTGCCTTGGAACTCGCAGCAGAAAACGATTCCGTCGCTGTAGCCCGCGAGCCCCCCGATCGACGCGTCCGAGGGCGTCGACGCGCCGACGATTATCTCGACGCGACTCTCGACGTCGCAAACGGCCCCGCCGAGCAGTCGTCCCGCGATCCCGCCCGCCGCTTGAGTCGCGCCGGTCGTCGTTATACGCCCCGAGATTTCGAGTTTTCGAACGCGTCCCGACTCTCCGATTTGAGCGAATAGCCCGAGCGCGCCGCAAGCGTCCGACTCGACGTTCATCGACGCGATTTCCTTGCCGTTTCCGTCGAGCGTTCCGCCGAAGGGAGTCGTTTGGCAAAGGGGCGTCCACGTTCCTTCGAGCGTAAGATCGTTTACTAGTCGGTAATACGCGTTCGGCGCGTTTTCGATCGCGCGCAATTGCTCGGCGGTTGAGACCAGGTAAGGCGTCGCCGCCGTTCCCTCGCCGACAAACGACGGCGTTTGCGATTCTTGCGCGTCGGCGCGCGTTTGTGGAAAAGCGATCAACGCGAAAAGAAGAAACGGTAAAAGCGTTCGGCGCGACATAGTGATTCCTTTTTTCGAGGGGCGATTTCAAACGCGCAAATATACGCGACGGTTTACGACGTTCGTCGGTTCGATTGTACCGAGATTTTTTTCCGCGCGCAAGATCCTGCGGCGGCTACGTCGCCGCCTACGGTTCGCGTTTTCCCTCGGGAAGAGTATTGAAAACGCTGATTTTGACGCGCTTTGCGCCCACGCGTTTTGAAAAAATATTGACTAAATAGCGGCAATAAGCAATAATACAGCGGCGTTGCTGCGTACGCTGGTTCGCGGGGCGACAGGAAACGCCCTCTCGGACGCTGTCTTTTCCGCGGACCGCCGACATGCGAGACCCGGCTTGCGACGCAAACCGTTCTCACGGAAACGGCCGAGTATTATGTTCTGAACGAACAAATAAGCGGCAAGGACTTTTATTTGAAAGAACGTGCGGGGGACCTGTCATGAGAAAAAATGGAACAATTGTTTTGCTTGTTTTGTTTTTGGCGGCGGTATTAACGTTTGAATCGAAGGGAGACGAGCCGGACCAGCGTTCTTTATACGTGGATCGAATCCAAAAGACGGCGGAAATAATGGACGTCTTTCCCGTTGACCTGATAGCGCGCGAAGGTCCGATTTCTTGTTTCGAGAAAGGTTCATGGATTCCTGGCGTCGGTATTCGTAACGAATTGAACAGCGAATCGTTCCGATTGTTTTATGACTTCTGCCAACTTGCTCTTGACGCGACGCCGGAAGACATAAACGAGTGCGTCAGCTACTTGCCCCAGGCGTCGGCTAAAGAAAAGGCGTTGATCTTGACTGTTTTTTACGTCTACGCCTATCCCTGGGAGCGGCAAGGTATGGTTAATAATTCGTCGGAGAAATCAGAAGCCATTAAAACGCGAAGTTGGTTCTCCCTTCTATTTCCATGCGAGGTCTTTGACCTGAGAGTCAGAAAAGAATATCAACGAAACAGCGAAGACTCCGAGAAATTGTCGAAGATTGTCGCGCAGTTCGCAGAAAACGACGAAATCGCTTTTCAAGCCGTTAAGGTTAAAGAGGGATATGAGTCGGATAATATGGCGAATATGCGATTAAAATTAAATGAAACGCGCGAAATTTGCAGAAAATTGAAAACGGGGTCTGACGATCCGTATCTCAGAATTGAGTTGAGAAAGGAACTCGTTAATGGAATACGCTGGAAATATCTCAATTCCTCGACAAAGATTATTTCCGACCTCCTGTATGTCGCTTACACAAGCGACACGTTTGATTTAGCGCGTAGCGGCCTCGTTCCTAAATTGGGCAACGCAAGCGAAAAACCTAAAACGCTCGGACAAATAGCTCAGGAGTTGCTGGAATCCTGGGATTCTTCGCAAACGCCGGACGACGAAGGAACAAAAGCGGGGACGGATATCGTTGATCAGGAGACGCAAACGGTTTTGGATTTCTGATATTGTTTCCAATAGCGACGCAAAAGCGAAGGTTTTTCTATCATGCGTCGCCTGTTTTCCCCCGCGACCGTTTAGACTATGCCGGCGGAGCGGCGATCGTTCAGGCGTAGAACCGCCGACGCAATTTCATAATTCGGCGGCTTCAAAACACAAAAAAGCGCCGCCTCCGGCGCGCGTGGAACGCGTCGGAGGCGGCGTGTTACGTTCTTGCGAAGAATCGGGACGTCCGATTGAAGCGTCGTTTATTCCAAATCGGGCCCTTCGATTCGTTCGCCGCGTTGTTGACGAGCCTGATCTTCCGGGTTGAACGTCCCGTAGAACAGAGCGTTCAAGTCTTGCCAGACGTTCAGACGCTCCCATTCTTCCGGCGTCAGCTTAACGTCGTAATGGCCGTTCAAAATGAGCTTCGTCAACTTGCTCGGACGCGAGCCGAAGCGGTCGGGCTCGGTGCGCGGCTCGTAGTTCCCTTCCGGATTGCCCCAGGCGGTGTACGGAACGAGCGGCGTTAGCGCCTCGTACGCCTTCGTGTAACGTTCCGTAGGCGTTCCGGTTAAGTCGAAACCTCCCTCCGCTTTTTCGGCGTTGTGGCAGGAGACGCAAGCGCGATCAAGAACGGGCTGAACCAGAATCGGGAACGAAAGCGGCTTCGAGCCGTCCGGACCGGGAACGATTTGAGCCGGTTTCTTTGTCGACGCGATCGTTTTGACGCTCGGAACGGCCGTCGTTCGATCTTCGTGACATCCGACGCAACTTGCCGCCTCGCCCGGTTGCAGGTAGACGAGCGAGCGCATTCCCTGAACCATGCGACCGTTTTCGTCGAGCGCCTGGAACAGAATCGGGGTCTTGGCGGGCGCTTCGAAGAACGCCGAGCCGTCTTCTTCGACCGGAACCGTTCCCAGAAGCTGTTTGCCCGGCGACGCCTCCGCGACGCCCACCATCGGATTATTCGCGTTCGGAGTCGTTTTCGGCAACACCTGAACGATTCGGAGCGACTTGATCTTGGCCGGAATCTTATACGGCCAGCTCTCGTAAACGTTTTGCAGGAAGAACGTTCCGGTCGGCTTTTCGGCGGTCGCGCGCGTTTCGTCGAGCGTCGACGCGGTCGTCGGCGGAATCGGACGCGGACGAACGGGAATCGCCCAAATACTCGAGATATTGGGATCGCGGTAGATCAATTCGCGGTTCCCAAACGCGTCGCAATAGTAAATCCCGAATTGGTTGGGAATGTTCGGACCGGCCTCGCCGATCAATTTGTCGAACGAATACGACGCGACAAAATATTTTTCCGCGAGCGGGTAGGGCGACTTGAAGCAATGAGTCGGCCAACGTCGCTCTTCCGGCGTTTGTTCCGCGCGTTCGGCTTCGCGGCCCGCTTGCCAGTATCCGGTCGGAGTATGGTCGAAGTCGGCCTGGAACGGCGGCATGGGCACGTAAGTCAGCGGCGATTCGCCTTCCGGATAGCGAACGTCCGGGGTCAGACGCGTTACCGGTTCGACGCCGTCGACGTCTTTCGAACCGTCGATCAAAACGACGCTTCCCGCGCTCATCGCGTGATGCGGCCCGCCCACCGCGATAATTTTGCCGGAACCCGGAACCGCTTTCGGCTCCCACATCCCCGGCGGGTTGAAGGTGTTGTTTCCGTAAAACGCCTGAACGTCCGTTCCGTCCTGACGCGTCGTCCAAAGTTGCTGATAATAAACGGCGTCGCGGTCGACGTAATCCCAACGCGTGTACAAAACGCGACCGTCGCGCATGAGCGTCGGGAACCATTCGTTCGTCTCGTGGAACGAGATCGGACGCGGGTTCGAGCCGTCGCCGCCGCAACGCGCGAGCGTGTAGACGTAACACGGCCCCGCGCCGCAACGGTGGAATCCGCCGCGCCGCGTCGAGCAGAAGATCAGGTCGCCGTCCGGAAGAACGACGGGCGAGAAGTCGTCGAAATCGCCGTCGGTCAGGCGAGTCGCGTCGGCGCCGTCGACGTTCGTTTTATACAGGTGATAGCGGCGGTCCATCGTCGCGGGATCGCGCCAGGCGACCGGGGACGTCGGGACGTCGCAGAACGCGAAGTACAAGTCGGAGCCGTCGAACGAAAGTTCCGGCGTCATGAACGCGCCTTGCGGCAAATTTTTCGGCGTTATGTCGCGCGTTTTCATCGACTTTCCGGGCGCGTCGAGGCGGAAAATTCCCCCGCCGGGGCGCGCGCAATATCCGTAAACCTGCGTCAGCTGATGGCTCATCAGAGTCGGCGCGTGTTTGACGAACACGAGCGAGTCGATTTGGAAGTACGGGGCGTCCAGCAACATTTGGCGCTTGAACGTTCGCGCGTCAAGCCAAAGCTTTTCGGCGGCGGCTTCGTCGTTCGATTGCGAGAGGTCTGCGAAACGCTTTTCGAACTCGTCCCACGCGGCGCGATATCCGTCGAGCTTTTCGCCGAGCGCTTCAAAGTTGTCGACGATTTTTTCGTCGTAAGGCGCGAGATTTTCGAACGAACCGTCGTCAAGCGTCGTCGCCAGATCGTCGATGAGCGCGCGGCCCTGCGGGAGGCGAAGTTCGAGCGCGTCGCGATAGGAACGAGGCTCGCGTTCCGTTCCGATTCCGTCCTGCATTTTCCAGTCCCAGACGACGAGCGCGTCGGCCAGGGCCGGGCGGAAGTCGGGGGACGTGTCGACCTTTTCGAGCGCCTGCGGCTTGCGCGTCGGCTCGAGCGAAAACGCCCCGGCGGCCACATAGCGGAAGTCGGTAATTTCGACGGCGCAAGATTCGTTCGCCGCGTCGAAATTCGGCGCGGTAATCGTTAAAACGAGTTCCGAATCGGCGGCGGCAAACGACGCCTCGACGCGTCCCGCGTCTTCCGCCGACTTGACGTCGGCTCCCGCGCGGCTCCAGGCGACGGTCGCGGGCGCGGCGCCGATTTGTTTAACGGCGCAACCTGCGGAAACGGCGTCCTTGACGGTTTCGCTCGGAATCGTCAACGAAATCGACGAGCCGGGGTTGAGATCGGCGACGAGCCGATAATTTGGAGTTTGCTCGACCCCCGCTTTGGGGAAGCCGAGAAGGAGGGCTTGCGAACCGGTCGGGCCCGCGTTGTAAAACCAGCTGCCGGCGATTGTTCCGAAGGACGGCAAACGCGTTTCGCCGTCGATGGCGACGACGACTTTCGGCGTTTCGGCCGGGGCTGGCGCGGCGTCGTCGGCGACGACGAACGAGCGCGCCGAAACGACGGCGAACGTCGCGACGCACAGAACTGCCGACAAACGTTTAAAGAGTTGAGACATAACGACTCCTAACGCGCTCGTCGCGCCGAATTCGTTTCGGCGACGAAACGTTTTTGACGAGGCGAACGACGGGAAAACTTAACAATGTTGGAAACGGCGCAAAAGGCGCGCGTCCGCGAAACGGCGAACGACGATTCGCAGACGTCTTCCTATTGTTTTACGCCGTTTTATTTTGTTTTCAAGAACCTGCGCGGAGAAGTCGCTAAAAAACAAAGGTCGTTTGGACCGATTTGGCGATTCTTCGCGCAGACGACGAACGTTATTTTTCAAGGGAGAGTTTTAACTCGAAGTTTTTATCGCCCTTTTCGAACGTGAAAACGAGTTTGTCGTTGCCGCGAGGGTAAGCGCCCGCAAGCGCCGAAATCGAGACTTCCCCTTCCTGAACCGCGCCCAGACCGGGACTTGGAACGAAGTAGAAATGGCCTTGCCCGACTTGAACGCCGGCTTTTTGAGGCGTGTATGCCGTAAGGAAATGCCCGTTTTCGTCGGAAAGACAGGTACTGGAGCGCCCTTCGTCCGGCATGAAAAAGAACGTGCAGTTCTTCACGGGCTTGCCGTCGCAGGTGATCGTTCCTTCGAGCGGAACGACCTTATACGGGAGCTTGGGGCCGCAACCGACGATCGCCGCGACAAACAACGAAAGCGCCAAAACGCAGGCGAAATTCAATTTATTCATCTGAAATCTCCTCCGATGATTATCCGTCAGGCCCGGCGATTAGAGGTGAGTCGTTTCGCCGCGAGCGCGGGTGATCGTTCCGTCGAAGACGTTGTGCTCGTCGACCGTGTCGGAGACGAAGAAGACGGAGCCGTCGACTTTCGCCGCGTTGATTCCGCCGGGGTGGAAGCTGCGCGCCGTTCGATAATTAATCGCGGGATCGTTGGATGCGACGTTGAAGCCGCCGTGCCCCCAAACGTGCGCGCCCTGAGTCAGGTGGTTGCAGAAGATGAACGGGTTCCAGCCTTCGCCGTTATCCGAGACGCCCAAAACGCCGGAGGTTAATTTCTTGCTCGCCTGTTCAAGAATCAGGAACGTGTTGCTTGTGCCGTCGACGACGCCGGAGAGCGGAACCCAGCTGTTCATCCAGAAGCAGGACCAGGTAACGGCGCCGGGATTGACCGTGGTTCCGCACGCATATTCGGCTAGGCCGGTCATCGGAACACCGTAATCTTTTTGCGAACCGATCACGTCCTGCGCGACGCTCGGGCAACGGAACGCGGACGGGGCGCCCATGCAAACTTCTTTGTTTTGCGTGGCTCCGTGCTCCTTTTGGCCCGAGTGGTAATACGGGTCGTTGACTCGATCGACGTAAGGAGAGCGCGTGAAGTCGATTTTATCGTAAAGCGCGCCGGCTTCAAGGAAAGGAAGGAGGTTGGTCGCCCAGCCCCACATGCCGCAATAAAGACCGCCGTTCGTCGCCGGGTGACCGACCGCCCAATGATGGCAACAGGCTTCGCCTGACGAGAATTGGCCGGTGTTCGCGACGCTGTCAAAGAACGTCGCGTAAGGGGGGAGTCTATTGTGGACGTCGTGATAATTTTGCATCGCGAGCGCGAGTTGTTTCAAGTTGTTCGTGCACTGCATGCGCCGCGCCGCTTCGCGAGCCGCCTGAACGGCGGGAAGAAGAAGTCCGATCAGAATGCCAATAATGGCGATAACGACCAAAAGTTCGACGAGAGTAAATCCTCTTCGTCTTTTTTCATGAGAAATGAACGTCATAACTCGCTCCTTATATATTACTTCGGCCATTTGATATCGACAATCTGAAAGAGAATTGCTATGCTGAGAGCATGGAAACTACAAATTTAAAGCACGTCTGTGTCGAGACTCGAAGAAAGTTCAAGGAACTGATCGTCAACTTGCATAACAAAGG
>JAFZNK010000007.1 GCA_017550965.1 Thermoguttaceae bacterium | reverse complement strand
GGCGAAGGTCGTTTCGTCGACGTTGTATAGAGACCAGTAGGGCGCGCGATACTGGAACTTTTTATAGGCGGCGCGCGCACGCAACGGCTCTTCGAAGCGCTTGAGATATTCGAGCGTTAGCGGATATTGCGCGCGCATAGTTTCTTCGTCGTAACCGCGCCGTCGTTCGGGGATTTGTGGAACGAGAATATAGGTTTGCGGCGTTTGAACGCGGAACTCGTCGACGTCTTTCCATTTTACGAGCGGAAAGATCAGTTCGGATTCCAGTCGCGTTTCGACTTGCTCCACGGCGCGTCGTCCGGAATTTGCGAGATTGCGAACGAGAACGGTCGCATTATTGAGCGGTTCTAAGAGTTCTAGCCAAAAGACTCCGCTCGCCCCCGCCGCATTGGCGCCCAATTTAGCGACGTAATCGTTTGTCGCGTTAGAGGAATCGGAGATAAGTCGCGCCGCTAATTCGTCGACGCGCGCGCTTAGCGCGTTTCCTTGCGCGACGTTTGGCGCGTCGACTTGCGGAAAGCGAAATTGTAGCGGCGCGCCCGGGGCGTCCGACGCGGGTCTCGCTCGGCCGAATTCGCAGACGGCGTCGAGTTCGCGTCCGAGCGCGGCGTATTCGTCGACGCCTGTTGGCGCAACGTTCGCACGGCGCCAGCGTCTCGCGACGATCTCGCCTTGCGCGTTCGCGTCTTTAACGCCGGTTAGCGCGGACGCCTTGATCGTAACGTAGGCGAAAAGATGCAAGTCGGCGAAATCGTCGAGTTCGAGCGCGCGAAACGGCGCAGGCGCGCGACGATCGTTTGCGTCTTGCCGGTCGTTGGAGACGGCGACCGGCGCGCTTCGTCCGAATCGGCGAAAGCCCTCGCCCGATTGCCCCGATTGAAAGAGCGAGCGCGGTAAGACAAAAGAGAAAACGCCTCCTTCTCGGAGTCGCCGATCGATCGTCGCGTAGACCATTAGTCCCGCGAGCCCCTTTTTTCCGCCCCCCATTCGCGCGTCTTTCATACCGAGCGTAAAGAGACCGTAATCTTGCCAATATCTTTTGGTTGCGTCGCGATACTCTTTTGCGAGCTTATCCCATGCGATCCACGGCGGATTGCCGATAAGCAGGTCGAATCGCCGTTCGCAGCGCGGCGTTTGCGTCGGGTCGACCGGACGATCGCGTAGCGCGTCGGCGAGCGTGATCGGTAGAATAGGCGCGTTGGCGTCGAACGCTTCGCGCTCGCGCAGGAGTCGATCGATAGCGCGACGGCGTTCCGGTAGGTTGAGGTCGGCGAAGGCGGCGAATAGCAGATTGGCGCGCGCGACGAGCGCGGAGAGCGGGCTTAACTCAAAACCTTCGACGTAGTTGAACGTCTTTTCCGGTTGGACTCCTGACGTGCGAAGCGCGCGCAACGCCGCCGTTAGAAAGACTCCGGCGCCGCACGTAGGATCGAGCGCGGACGGCGGTTCCTCACAGTTCGTTCGTTCTTGCCAGAGCGCCGTCGCGCGCGAATAGAGAAAGCGCGCGAGGGGCGGGGGCGTGTAGAATTCTCCAAGCGCGCGGCGCAGCTCGGGCGCGAAAAAGAGAGCGTAT
>JAFZNK010000089.1 GCA_017550965.1 Thermoguttaceae bacterium | reverse complement strand
CGCAAATTGTCAAATCGCCGGAAGCCGTCGCCGACGTCTGGAAAAAACAAGACGCGTCGCCGATCGGTTTTCTCGCCGTCCAGACGACGGTAAGCGACGGATGGCATATTTATTCGCCAACTCAGGGCGAAGGGGGATTGCCGACAAAATTCAATAAAATCGAAATCAGTTCGTCAGGGGTCGCCCTCGGCGAATTCTTCCTCGCCAAAGAATGGACGCTCGCCAAAGACGAGCTGGGTTCGGAACTTCAGGAACTTTTTGGAAAAGTCGACTGGATCGCGCCAATCTACGGGGACAAAGAAATCGATTTAACGACGCTGACGATCTCCGGAACAGTCGACGCGCTCGCCTGTTCTGAAGGAGAAGGGGGAGCTTGCGTTCCTCAACATGAAGAGTTCGTCGCTAAATTTGCCGAAAAAGACGTCGCCGACGTCTTAATGTCCGCCGAAGCGCTCGCGGCAAAAAACGACGTTTCGACGTCTGAAAACGAAACGTCTGAAAACAGCGGCGGCGAAAGCGACCCGGCAAACGCGAGCGAATCGACAGAGACCGACCGGCCGGCCGCTCCCGGCGTCAAAACCAGTTACGACGGCAAAGGGCTTTTTGTACTCCTGATCACCGCGTTCCTTGGCGGCCTTATTCTGAACGTCACGCCCTGCGTGCTTCCGGTCGTCGGTCTGAAGATTCTCTCGTTCTTCGAACAGGCGGGGCGCAGTCGCGCGAGCGCGTTTATGCTCAACGTCTGGTACACGCTCGGCGTGTTGATCGTCTTTGGCGTTCTGGCGTGTTTCGTTTCCGGACTGAGCAGTTTGTTCACGCACGCGCTCTTCCAGGTTCTTATGAGCGCGATTGTGTTCGTCATGGCGCTGAGCCTCATGGGCGTGTGGGAATTGCAGGCGCCCGCGTTCCTCGGCGGAGAAAAATCGTCGGAACTTTCGTCGAAAGAAGGGCCCGTCGGAGCCGTCTTCAAGGGCGTTATTACGACTCTTCTGGCGATTCCCTGCGGCGCGCCTCTGCTTAGTCCGACCCTCAACTGGGCGAGTCAGCAGCCTTTTGGAATCGTCTTTTTCGTCTATTTGGTCATCGGGCTGGGCATGGCGTCCCCTTTCCTTTTAGCGGGCGCGTTTCCCGAACTCTTGAAATTCTTCCCGAAGCCGGGCGAATGGATGGAAACGTTCCGCAAAGTTATGGGATATTTTCTCCTGATCGCGGTTTTGTGGATTCTGTACTCCGCGCCTCTGGAATATCTCCTTCCCTCGATCGCGTGCCTGTTCGCGTTGTGGTTCGCGTGTTGGAACATCGGGCGCAATCAGTGGGAAATTGAGAACCCCGGAAAGAAAATCAAAGGCTGGGTCGTTTCGCTCGTTATCGTAGCGATCGTTGTCGCGTTTTCGTTCAATTTCCCCGGCAATCCGATCCAAACAAATTTGCAAAACGCAAGTTCCGCCAAACTGCTCCGTTGGGCGATTCGCGCCGAGCGCGACGGAAAGCTCGAACAACATAAACAGGATCACTGGGCGCTCTTCGATCGCGAAACGCTCGACCGCGAACTGGCGCAGGGCAGAATCGTCGCCGTCGACTTCACCGCCGACTGGTGCATGAACTGCAAATTCCTCGAAAAAACGATCTTGCACACGTCGGAGATTGAAGCGAAATTCGACGAAAAGAACATACTTACGCTAACCGCCGACTGGACGAATCAGGACGCGAAAACGCCCGAAGCGCTGGCGATCAACGAACTCCTCGACGCCAACGGCGCGCGGCAGGTTCCAACGTTGATGATCTTTTCGCCGAAAAACCCCGACAAGCCGGTCGTGCTTTGCGGACTGTATACTAAATCCGCGCTCATTGAAGCGATCGACTCGCTTTAATCGATTTAATAAAAATCAAATAATTGAAAACAAAGGAATAAAAATGGCGTCGAACCAGGAAGCTTTGGAAAGCTTGAGGTGGAAAAAATTCCCCGTCTTAAACGACGGTTTCGTTTGTCTCGTCGACGTAATGGGCTCCGACGATTCGATCGTCCAGGCGGCGCGCGTGAGTTACGGCGAAGGAACCAAATCCGTCTCCGACGACCGCACGTTAATTCGCTACCTCATGCGTCATCGACACACGACCCCCTTTGAAATGGCGGAAATTAAGTTGTTGATTCGCATACCGATGGACGCGTGGCGGCAATGGATCAGACACCGAACCGCTTCGGTCAACGAATACTCGACGCGTTACTCCGTCGCAATCGATTCGGCGCAAACTACCGAACCGGACGCTTGGCGCAAACAGGCGACGAGCAATCGTCAAGGGAGCGCCGGTTACTTCGAACAGTCCGTCGGCGAAGAACTTACCAAAGCGGAACGGCAATTCCAGGCGGACGCGCGCGCTTTGTACGAAAAACGCGTCGAATTGGGAGTCGCGAGAGAACAGGCGCGCAAAGATCTTCCTTTGGCGACGTACACGCAGGCGTACTGGAAATGCGACTTACATAACCTTTTCCATTTCCTGGCGTTGCGCATGGAAGAACACGCGCAGCTGGAAATTCGCGAATACGCGACGATTATTGGCGAAGAAATAGTCAAGCCGCTCTTTCCGTGCGCTTACGAGGCGTTTGTCGATTACCGACTGCAGTCGGAATCCCTGTCGAGACTCGAACAGGAAGTGATCGCCAGACTGGCCTCGACGAAAAAAATCCCCGCGTCTTTGGACGATTTTATGTCTTGCGGCGATCCGTCCTGGCAAGGGCTGACTCGATGCCGGGAACGGGACGAAGCGCTCGCGAAGCTCGTTAAAATGGGGCTCGTCAAAGAGTAATCAGTTGTTAAAACAGAAAATAAAGCCAAATCAAATATTCTGGAGAACGTACGATGCAAAAAAGAACCTGTGTTTCTCTTTCCCTCGTCGTTGCAGCGTCGACGTTTGGTCTGTGGAACGCCGCGCAAAACTATCTCAATAACGGCGGCGCCGCAAGCGCCGTACTAGCGCAGGAACCGCAGGAAGAAGAGGAACTTCCGCTCGTTTTGTCCGCCGAAGACGATAAAGAGGCGCCGGAAGAAGAACCCGCGCCCGCCGATCAGGAAGAACAACCCGCCGAAGACGAAACGCTTCCGGCGCCTGCGGTCGTCGAGGGAAGCGATATCGACGATCTTCCTCCCCTTGAGTTGCCTTCGGTCGTCGAAGAAGGCGACGTCGGCGTAGATATAGACGATCTGCCTCCGCTCGAATTGCCTTCGGACGACGAATTGACTCAGGAGGAAATGGAAGAAATCTCGACGCGTCCGCTCTTTAAAGAGTTTGCAAACGCGCTGGGCGACGTCGCGCCGACCCCGGAAGACGTCGATCTTGGAGCGTTTGGCGTTCCCGGCGCGGAACTGATCGTCCCGGACCAACGTATCGTCGTCTCGGAAGTGCTTCCGGAAACGAGCCTCGAAGAGGCGACGCAAGCGCTCGACGAAGTGCTCGATATCGCCGACTGCGATCTTAATTCGCTCGAACTCTCCCCCAACGACACGGCCACGCTCGCCCAAATCGACGCGGAAATTAAGCGTCTGTGTCCTTTCTGGATCAACGCGGAACTCAATCGCTCCGTCATTGGACGAAGAGAGCTCAACTGGAAACAACAGGGCGCGCCGCTCTACACGACGACCGATCCCAAGCCGATCGACGCGGTAGGTTCCGACTGGGCGATGGCCCCCGACGCGCCGTATTTCTTCCAGGTAACCGATTCGCTCACCCATGAGATCTACTACACGAAAGCGGGCGATTTCGAACAGATCGATCCGCTCAATTTCCTTTCTCCGGCGTTGGTTAGAGACGATCGAACTTTCATGCTGAGCGTTGAACCCGGTCGCGTCGTGCCGACGGGTCGCGCAGAACGAATTCGCGTTCGGAAGAACGGTGCGGTTCAGGGAACGGACGCGGCAGGAAAACTCGTAACCGACGTCAACGTCGCGAACGTCCCGCTCTTTATCTTTGAGAACCCCGCGAGACTTCATTCGGAAGACGGCGTTTTCTTCACCCCGACGCCCTTTTCCGGAGAGCCGCGTCAAGTCAAACTCCCGTCCGGAACCAAAACCGGCGTAACCTCGGGCAAGGTCCTTCCTTCCAACGGCGCGCCCGAAGAAATTTTTGCGAGAATCGTCGTGCTCTGCAAGACGAAAAAACGCTTCTTTGAAATCCTTTCTCAACCGCGTCTGCAACAAGAAGCGTTGTAACAACGTCTGCGTTAAGAGCCAAACGCATTAAAAAAGCCGCCGAACTTTCTAGCGAAATTCGGCGGCTTCTTTTCTAAACTCGTTCTAAGCCTTATTCTCGCAACTCGATCGCCGGCTCGAAGCGTAGTTCGACCGGACCAATTAGTCCCGACGGAACGACGCCTTTATAACGCGACGGAATATTCTTATAGAAATTCGCAAGCGCGCTGTATACAAAAACTTCGAGTTTATTTTCGCCCGGATGAAGGCGATCGGTTACGTCGAGTTTCCATGGGGGCGTCGACAATTCGCCGATCGGGATTCCATTTAAGAAAACGCGGCAACTCACGCCGACGTTTCCGAGATCGAGAACGGCACGGCCCGACTCGCTCGTCCTGTCGTCCCATTCGAACGTCTTCGTATAAAGAGCGGCTCCGGAATAATTTTCCAAAACGCCGCGCGAGTTCCAGTCGCCAAGCGTCGCGACGCCCTCGCCGCATACAAGCCTTATTGGCTCGGGACACAGCGCGCCGTCGTAAACGCCGTCTCGCGACGGTTTAATCGTCAGCGAAACGCGCGACTCCCGTTCGACCGCAACAGCCAAATTCAGAACAGTAACGACGACGTCGGCGCTCGCCGGCGAGCCGTCTTTTTGCTTATTGTTCAACCGCCAATAATCCGCTCCGGCGAAGACTTTCTCGCGCTTGTTGAAATCGGAAACCTGACCGTTAATCTCAATCGATTCGACGATCCCGTAACACGGAATCGTCAACGCTTTCAACCCCGGAGGCGCGACAAACGAAAGACGTTGCGAATCTTCACGATCCGCGCCGCCCAAAACGTCGTAATCCAAAACGCCGGGAACGTTGAACCAGATCGTCGAAAGGGGAACGCGATTCGCCGCGTCGACAAACTCCGGCGTTTCTTCGCGAAGTCCCGTCGCAAGGCCGTTAAACGCGCCGGAATCGGCGCCGTCCAACGCGACGACGCGAGAAGCCGAACGTTCCTTCGACATACGTCGAACGAAACAACACGCGTATCGTCCCGCCGCGTCGGAACGGATAAGAACCGGCGACTTGGGCGCGTTCTGCGACGCGTCGAGATAGAATTCCAAGTCGGGGTTCAGTTTCTTTCCGGCAAGATAGACGGCGCCCGGCGTTCCGCCGGAAACGTAGACGTCGACGGGGTTCTCGCAACGTTCTTTGTCGCTGAACGTCGCGCCGACGGTCGTCCAGAGGTAGTAGATCGAACCGCCGTCCTCAGGTCTAAAGACTGTTTCGTTATGCGCTTCGCCCGTCGCGCCAAGACCGATAAATCGAGAATCGATTTTCTCTTTGAGCCCGTGATATCCTTCCCTGCCGGGGTTTCCTTCAATTCCCCAACGCCAGGAGAACGAATAAGGACGCCAGGCGTATCTCTTGCCGTTAAACTCAACAATCGGCGCGTGGGAATCGACGCGGTCAAGCGTCGCTAAACACGCTTCGAGTTCGCCCAAATTGGCGTCGTTCGGGAGCGGACCAAGAATCATGAACTTGCGTCCGAAATCGTATAGACAGTTCCCAACGCCTTCGACATCAAAACGTTGCGTTTCGGCGCCGAGAACCAGTTCGTTAATCGGCAGTCGGAAATCGCCCCAACGATTGTCGATCGTCGGTTTCAATTCGAATCCCCAGTCGCCGTCGAGAGCCAACGTCGTCGGCTCTGTTTTCGCCGAACCGCGCAAAGTATGAGAATCCCCCTGTTTCGTCGTCAATTTCAGGGTCTTTTCCCCGGACGAACCGAACGCGCGCGCGTTCCAGGCGCCTTTGGAGTCGGAACCAAGCAGATCAAGCTCCTTCACGTTTGTCTCAAGAGAGGTCAGTTCGACGCTCGGTTTTTCGTTCTTCCAGAAAACGACAAGCCCCGCCTCGTCTTCCGCGTAAGGCCAACTGACGACGGTCGTTCCGGCGAGGTCGCCTTCCGTCGGGGAATACGCGCCGACCGCTTCGCGGAACGTCCCGTCCCAGGGATTCAGAAACTCGACTTTACCCTGAGAACGAAACGCGATTTCGGAACCTTTTTTGCCTTTCATAACAAAGTAAATATCCGCGTCGTCGGTCGTTCGCTTCATAACGGAACACGCGTCTCCCGTCTTCGCGCCAAAAACGTCGCGCGGATAAGCGCTCATGAACTCCGCGAAACCCGCCCACATTCGCGCGTCGTCGCGTTGAGGCGCGTTCGCCGACGCCTGGCCGCCCGCTTCGCTGTTCACGCCAGTGCGATGAAGAACGTGCACGTTCCCAACGTCGACTTGCGCCAATGCGTCGAACCCGTCGGCGCTCGTCCGCCAGGCGTCGGTCGGCTTGGCGAAGGAACAACGAAAATCTTCCGCGGTAACAAGAGTTTTCTCTCCGTCGGAAAGCGCGAAAAACAATCCGGCGGAACCGCGACGCGGCGTGTCGTCGTCGTGTCCGTCGAGAGTAACGACGTCCCCGTTGCGCAAGGTCAAATTGCCCGTCCAGCCGGAGCTGTAATCCGCGTCTTCGCACTGTTTCTTACCGTTGACGTACAACGAGCCGGAATTGTCGCAGAATAACCGCGCCGAATACTCGCGCGGTTCGTCCGACAAACCGGTCGCGACCCACTTGAAGTAGACGTCCTTTTTCAGCTGTTCGCTCCAGACCCAATGTCCGGCGAACCCGCCGGGATAGACGCGCGTTTTGGAGATCGTTCCGTTGGAACCGATCCTATCTCCTTCGTCGTTGGGTTTCGACACGACAAACGACGAAATAAACGCTCCGACTCCCCCCGCTTCGTTACGAACGATCGACGTCTTTTTCTCTTCGCCCGGCGCAACGCCAAAAAGCTCGCGAACGCAAGCGGCAAGTTCCGGATCGTCTCGTCCCGCTCGATCGGACGCGACCGGAACCGCGTCGAGCGCAATCACCGTTCCGCCCGAACGATACAGTTCCAACGCCTGCTGAAGCGTTTTCCAGTGAACGCCCTGCGTGGAAGGAAGAATCAAGACGCCGTGTTCGCCCCCGGCGACGCAAAGTTTCCCGTCGCGAATTTCCGCGCGTTGTATCGACTCGTCGTCGATAAACAAAACGTCGCGTCCTCCGGCAAAGACGCGCGTCGCCGCCTCAAACGCGACGTCGCGCGCGCGATTCCCGTTTAATTTCGACTGATACGCGGAGACGGGATAAAGAACGACGACGTCCGTCTGCTCGACGCCGCGCGTCAAGGCGAACGAAAGACGCTCAAAATATTTCAAAAACGATCCGAACGTCGACCAATACGGCATGCGGAAATGATAACACGGAGGCGCCCATTCCCAGTATCCGCCGTAGGTTGTGTAATACAGTCCGTGAAGATTAAGAAGATTCGCGCCAAAAAGGAAGTTCTGGTTGGTCGCAAAGAAAAGCTGTTTTGGCTCGGCTCCCCAGCCAAAGCTGTGATACCCTTCAAGCCAAACGCGAGGTCGATTGTAGAAATGCGCGATCGACGACGAGACCTTGTTTTTAATAAAGTCGGCTCGTCCGCCGGGCGTGTCGTGACCGGGCGCGGTGTACCAGCGAATCGCGCTGAAATAATCGCAGAACTCGTACGGCTCCCTGCCTCGACTGCCGGGGTCGCAGGCGTATATTCTTCCGCGATTGGCGTTCCATGCGTAAATCGGCATGAAATAACGTTCTTCGGCAAGTTTGACGCGAACGTCCATATAGTCGAGTCGATATTTTTCCGCCGGGGATCCGACGTTTCCGTCAAACATCGCGGGCGCCGCCGTCCAATACGAATACCCCTTGCGCTTCTCAAATTCCCGCGCCGCGTCGTCCGTCCAAATCGTCTCGCCGGTGCCTAACTGCAATTCGTCCTGGAAGAAATAATTGAGTCCAAGCGTCGATTTGCCGTCGTCTTGTCCGCCAAGAGCCTCCTTAGCGCGTTTCTCAAACGGTTGAAAAAAACGTTCGACGACTTTCGCGCCCGCGTCGGGATGAAGAGGATTGAGCGTGCAGGGAACGCGTTTTGCGCGATAAATCCAAATTTCGCAGTCTTTTTCCGCTTTTAAGTCGGCGAGATTCGCAACGTCGAGCGGCTGACAATTCACCGCGTCCAGTCGACCTGATTCGTCGACCGGATACGCGACGACTTGAATAAAATCGTCGTTTTCTTTCGAGGCAAGCTCCTCGGCGGAAAGAACTATGGAATAGCTTTGGCCGGAAGCGACCTTTTTCTTACTCCCAACGTACAACGTTCGACTTTGCGTCTCTTTATCGCGATAGATCAGGCGGTCGAACAAGTTGTTGGGCGAGTACTGCCAATCGAGCGTATACCCGCTCAGACCGACGCCCATGTTCAATTCGCGGCAATGTTCGGCGACCTTTTCGAAAACGTCGAACCATTCGTCGGTCAAAACCTCCGGCTCGTTCGGGTAGGTCAGCCAGTTCGGTTGAACGTCGTTGCGGACGTCCTGATGCGCGTAATTGACCTGAACGCCGGATATTCCGTTCTTCTTTAGTTCGTCAAGTTGCCAATTGAGACGTTCGACGTCAAGTTTCTCGCCCGTCCACCACCAAAAAGGAACTTCGCCGTAACCTTCCGGCGGATTGTTAAAACCGTCGCGAAGACCGATTTGCGCGTCTTGCGACCAAACGGTTACGTTTGCCGTTAGACATAAAAAGAGAAACAGCGGCAATAGATACGCGACGTTTTTTCGCCTCATAATAAACTCCGGCGGTTGCCAAAACAAAAATGCTTCAAAACAATAGTAAACGGACTGTTCGCAATCGTCTGAACACAAAGTTCAAACTTTTCATGAAAATGATATCAAACAATAACGTCAATAACAAGCTTCAGTAGATGAAAACTTAAAAAACTAAGAACTCTTCGCAAACGCACTGAAAGCGTGCTACGGAGAAAAAGGTCGGAAAACATATTAAACCGACGTCTTCGACCAAATGACGACGTCGACAAACCCGGAATCCGAAAAAGATTGAAGCTATTTGCAACAAAATCAAACACAAACGTATGAATCACATACGAAAAGCGAAGAGATGTAAACTCGATTATCCCTCGTCGAGAAGATCCTCCCAATCAAACGGTTTCGCAACGACGCGCGTTCTTCCCCAAAGATCGCGACGTTCATAATAGCGCGTTTCGTCGACGCGCGGCGCGAATGCGAGAAGAACGATCGGAACGCCGGGAAACGCCCGTTTGATCGACGTCAGTCGCTCGGGAAACGTCGGATCGCTCAAATCGATCGTGTCGACGACGACGCGCGTCCGCTTTTCCGCACGTTCCGCCGACGGATCAAATCGGACCAGGCTCTCGACGCTTGCGACGCAACCGCGTTCCTTGAATCCGTTTTGAAGACACGCGCCCAAATCAGGATCGTCGGCAAGGATAAGAACGTTCTCGGAACATGATTCTTTGCACTCGTCGACGTCGGAGGAAACGAGCAAATCAACGGTCGACGCAAGAGGACTTTTCGTAAAGAGCCCTTTGGAGCCCGTCGGATCGAAAAAGCGTTCCAACTCGCGCCGTCCCTCTCCGCGCCACGTCTCGACGTAGAACCGACGAACGCCGACAAATCGCTCGCCCGTGCGTTCTTCTCCTTCGCACAACGCTCCGGCGATCAGAACAATCGGCGCGAGCGGATTGACGCGACGAATCGCTTCGACGTCCGACGAAGTAAATTCGTTTGGGAAAGAACGACACAAGATAAAGAAATCAACTTCGCTCAACGAACGCAACGAGGGCGCGCCGTCGTCAAACGTCTCGTCTTCAAAACGTCCGGAGTCAGAGTCGACGTTAACTCGTTCGCGCGTAACAATCTGCGCGTTCGTCCGATCGGCGACCGTTCGAACGTCGCGTTCCAGTTCGTGAAATTCTTCTCGCGACAATTTGCCGCCAATAAACAGTTTCATCGTCGTTTTTCCCGTTGAAAAAAGGCTCGCAGTAACGCCATTATACAACGCGAACCGCGCGACGGCAACAAAAAAACCGCTTTTAGCGCGTTGGAACAAGAACTAATCGGAACCCGAGATATCCGTGCCGATGATCAGGCGGATCTTTATGGCGAAACGCCGAACGAACGCGATCCGGCGTACTGTGCCAACTTCCCCCGCGAAGAACTTTATATTCCCCCGATTTTGGACCTCGTGGGTCGACGAAATCGTCGTTAGCATATTCGCCGAACCAGTCGCGCGTCCATTCCCAAACGTTTCCGCACATGTCGAACAAACCCCAGGGATTCGCCGGAAAAGCGCCGACAGGAGTCGTCTCCCCGCGATAAACGCCCCCGATCGCGCGCTCGTCGCAATTCGCCCGACCGGCGCAGAACGTCTCGTCGAAATAATACGCGCTTGTCGTCCCGGCGCGACAAGCATATTCCCACTGCGCTTCAGTCGGCAAGTCGAATCGCAATCCCGGAGGCGCGACGCTCAAATCGTTGAGTTTGTTAATGAAATTCTGGCAATCGAACCACGAGACGTTTTCAACCGGCAAAAGATCGCCTCGTCGTTCGCTCGGGTCGTTTCCCATGACGACGCGCCAGAAAACTTGAGTCACGGGCGTTTCTAAAACGCCAAATCCCTTGGTCAAAACGACTCGTTGTTGTTTTTCAAATTCTGTTCTTCCCTGTTCCGTTTCGGGACTGCCCATGAGAAAGACGCCGGGCGGGCAATAGCGAAACGTAAAAGCAAAGCCCTCAAACGTAAAATCAAGTCTGTCGCCGGGGTTGGAAAGAGTAGCCGCCATCGCGCGTTCCTATAAAAAAAGCCCGTCTCAATTCTACGATCAAGACGGGCGAATACGTCGGTAGAAAAAGCGTTACTTCTCAGTCGCTTTTTCGTAGACGTCAAGCATGTCGGAAAGGACTTTTTGCGTTTCCGCGTCTTCTTTTTCGCTTGCGTTGTAACGATTATACATCGCCGCGATGTCCGGACCGCGAAGCAAGGAGCCGTTCGCGGCAAGTTGACGTTCAAACGCGCCGAGCGCTTTGCGGCGCTGGTCGAGGGTCAGATTCGTGTCGCCAATCATGCCAACAAGAGTCGTTTGCGCGTAATTCGTCTTCACGGTCGCCGCGTAATCAAGCCCTTGGTCGAAAAACGCGGGCGTCGCGAGGAATTTGCGAATCAAATCGTTCATGCGATCGAATTCGTACAAGCCGGGTCGGGATTTCGACAGCGCAAGGAACGTCCGCGCGGCGGCTTTCGACTGTTCCAGACGATCTGAAGCCGCGACTTGATCAGGCTTCACGTAGTCGAACAAACGTTGCAACGCCATCGAACTCGACATAAGATCGGACGGAGTCGGATAGACGTACGCGTTCGGCTCGCGCCCGACGAGAAGATTCGCGGCCGTGTCCTCGCCGTCGGCGTTCGTGCAGACTAAAAGCGGAACGTCGGAGGTGCGAACGTCGGCGCGAAGCGTTTGCGCGATCACGCGCGCGTCGGGCATGCTTACGTTCGCCGAAGCGACGATCAATTCGACGTCGGCGCAATTCTGCGCGGCAAGGAGCGCGTCTCGTCCCGTCGTTACCGAAATGAACTTATACCCCTGTTGCTGAAGAAGCAGGCCCAATTTGCTGCAGTCTTCGAGTTTGGGACACGCGACGACCGCGACGCGCGAGCCGGTCGACGTCATGAACCATTCGAGCATGCGCCCGACTTTCGACGCGCCGATATAAGCGTCTTCCGGATTCCAATTCGCAATCGCGGAAATCGCCTCGAAACGAACGCGACGGTCGGCGCACGTCGCCGCGCGAACAATCGCGGAAGAAACGTCGTTGGAGCGAACCAGAGACGCGTCGCCAATATCGCGCAACCAGATCGTCGGCATGAGCGCGCCCTGGCAACGTTGAGCGTCGAGCGCGTAGCAAATCGCGCTTTGAAGTTCGTCGGCGCCAACTTCCGGAAACGCCCCCTGAAGATTGACCAGTCCGTCGGCCGCTTTTGCGTAACCAACCTTGGCAAGTTCCAGTTCGGACGTCGAAACGATCGCTAATTCGCAACCGCCGACCGGAAGCGCGTTGGCGGCGGTCCCGACGCGATACGCAAGTCGGGCCCAACGAGCCGTCTCTTCAAGATACGCCTGTTCGACGGAAATCGTGTTTCTCACGGGCGACTTTTTATCGGCGTCCCAGCTCCAAAGTTCCGTTTCTCCAGCGACGACGCGCGGGAAAAGTTCCGTTCGATTATAGTAAGCAAGAGCCTTTTTATAAGAGCTTAACGCAAACTCCGCCTGAGTCGGAAGAGCCGAATACTGCTTGGCTAAAGCGTCGATCGTCGCCTGACGCGCAGCGTCGTCAGGGTCGCCGTCGTACAGAGCGGCCAGAAGTTCGGGAGCGACGCGAAGATCTTTTTGATCGCCAAGCAGCGAACCGACGGGCGGAATCGCCGAGTCGTCCGCGCCTTGAAGCGTCGCAATCAACGCTTCGACGCAATCCCCTTCGAAGAACGGAAGAAGCGCTCGAGCGTCCGCGCTTTTGGCTTCGTCCGATCCAATCAAATCAAGAACGAGCAACGAGACGGCGGCGGGCCCGCCGCGACGAAGATCGACAATCGCCGCCGCGCGATCGGAAGTCGAACCGGAACCGGCGCGCGCAATCGCGTCGCGAAGCGCCGCTTCGCCTTCCCAGGATTGTCGAGCCGTTTCCATAATTTTGTTATAAACTTCCGCGCCGACGGGACCGATCTCGGGGAGCGAAATGAAATAGGTCGCGCGACCGGGACCCAGCGAATCGAGAATCGCCGCCGCAGAAGCGGGATCGGCGTCGGGAGCGTTCGCCGCTTTTTCAACCAAAACTTTCGCGAAGAGAGGTCGTCCGACGCGCGCTATTTGCGCGGCGGCGCTAAACAGTTCGGCGGAGTTCTGCGGGTTTCGACCTAAAACAGCCTTTTCGGCGGCCGTCGCAGTCGCGACGAAATCTTCTTCGGTTTTAATCTCGTCCGGAACGTCTTCGGGCCGGAGATATTTTGAACGCTCGTCGGTTCCTTCGCCCTCCGCTTGCGCAGGCTCGGGATCGGTTTTCGCCGGAGCGACAACTTCAGGTTTTGGGGCGTTGCCGCCGGGAATCGTCGAAGGCGCAAAAGGATCGGAAGCGCTCGACTCGCCAAACGGATCCTCGGAGTCGACGGTTTCGACAAAGGCGTCGTCAGCGTCGTCGGCAAACGGATCGTCGTCTTGCGCATAGGGCGCGTTCGCGTTGAAGAAAGCTCCGTTAACTAACGAAGCGGCGTAAGGAACGCATAAAGCGAACGCTACGCCCAAAGCGAGAAAAAATCGATTCCGGTTTCGCATAGTATCGTTTCGTTTCTATTAATAAGTCAAACACGCAAGGGCAAGCGACGCCCGCAAAACGAATAATCCGCCGTTCTTTATTATAGAACCCCCTGCCAAAGTTCGCTACATAAAGCGAATAGAAATATGCATTTTTTTCCAAACGCTAAACCGAATAGTCGTTAGAGATAGAGTATTAGAAAATACAGAAATAACGCGCAATACGTTTACAGACCGCGTCGTCCGCAAAATCTGTCTGAACAACCTAAAACAACAACGGCGGGAAGAAACAACAGACCGTTCCTTCCCGCCGTATCGTTAAAAACGCGTTCGAAAGTCCTCGACTATTTTGCCTGACGCGCCTTGAAAAATTCGATCAACGCGTTGGTCGACGAATCGTGCGCGGTCGCTGGTTCGTTCGACGTCAACTCCGGCAAAACCGCTTT